>JBGVON010000018.1:0-19812 GCA_045126495.1 Faecousia sp. | reverse complement strand
TCTCTTGCCTTCTCACCGAAGATGGCCCGGAGCAGTCTTTCCTCGGGGGTCAGCTCGGTCTCACCCTTGGGGGTGACCTTACCAACCAGATAGTCGCCGGAACGGACCTCAGCGCCGATACGGATGATACCGTTCTCATCCAGATCTTTCAAGGTATCCTCGCCCACATTGGGAATGTCGCGGGTGATCTCTTCCGGTCCCAGCTTGGTATCCCGGGCTTCGGTCTCATGCTCCTCGATGTGGATAGAGGTGAACACGTCCTCACGAACCAGACGCTCGTTCAGCAAAATGGCGTCCTCGTAGTTATAGCCTTCCCAAGTGACAAAGCCAATGAGCACGTTCTTACCCAGAGCCACCTCACCACCGGAGCAGGAAGGACCGTCAGCAATGATCTGATTGGCGGTCACCTTTTCACCTACGGTAACGATGGGACGCTGGTTGACACAGGTACCGGCATTGGAGCGGGCAAACTTGGTGAGCTTGACAGTGGAAACTTCACCGTCATCATAGCAAATAGTGATCTCATCAGCGGAAACGGCAGTAACCACACCGTCGCCGGTAGCCTTCAAGCAGACCTCGGAGTCCACCGCAGCGGCATGCTCAATGCCCGTTGCGACGATGGGAGGCTCAGTGGTCAGCAGCGGCACTGCCTGACGCTGCATGTTCGCGCCCATCAGGGCACGGTTTGCGTCGTCGTTTTGCAGGAAGGGAATGAAAGAAGTTGCGATAGAGATCATCATTCTGGGGGATACGTCAATGTAGTCGATCACATTGCGGTCCACCTCAATGATCTCGTTGCGGTGACGGCAGGTAATACGGCTGGTTACAAGGCAGCCGTACTCGTCCAGAGGCTCATTTGCCAGTCCGATGTAGAAATCGTCTTCCACGGCGGCAGTCATGTAGTCCACCTGGTCAGTAACCTTACCGGTAGCCTTGTCCACCTTGCGGTAGGGGGCTTCCACGAAACCGTACTCATTGATCTTAGCGAAAGTAGCCAAGTAGTTGATCAGACCGATGTTGGGACCTTCGGGGGTCTCAATGGGACACATACGGCCATAGTGGGTATAGTGAATATCACGCACGTCAAAGGATGCGCGCTCACGGCTCAGACCGCCGGGACCCAGTGCGGACAGACGGCGCTTATGGGTCAGCTCAGCCAGAGGGTTATTCTGGTCCATGAACTGAGACAGCGGAGAGCTACCGAAGAACTCCTTGATCACCGCGGTAACAGGGCGGATATTGATCAGGCTTTGGGGAGTAACGGCATCCAGATCCTGCACGGTCATGCGCTCACGGATCACCCGGTCCAGACGGGAGAAACCGATCCGGAACTGGTTTTGCAGCAATTCGCCCACGCAGCGCAGACGGCGGTTGCCCAGATGGTCGATATCATCGGGAGAACCGATGCCCATGGCAACGCAGTTCAGATAGTTGATGGATGCCATGATATCATCCACAACGATATGCTTGGGAACCAACTCGTCAATTCGCTCGGCAATGGCGGTCTCCCAGTCGATATCGGGGGTATCCAGCATCTCTTTCAGCACGCGGAAGGATACCTTCTCCTTCACGCCGTACTGCTTGGGATCGAAGTCCACGAAACGGGCCATGTTCACCATACGGTTGGAGAACACCTTCACATTCTGATCACCGATCCGCACCACTGCCTCACAGACGCCCAGATCAGACAGTTCATGGGCGCGGGCGCGGGAAATGATCTCACCGGGCATGACCAAAATTTCGCCGGTCATGGGATCAGCAATGGGTTCGGCAGCCTCCTGTCCGGACAGGCGGCTCCAAATATCCATCTTCTTATTGAACTTATAACGGCCAACGGCGCTCACGTCATAACGGTGGGCGTCAAACAGAAGACCTTCCAGATGGGCAGCGGCAGTCTCCACCGTGGGAGGCTCGCCGGGACGCAGGCGGCGGTAAATTTCCAGCAGTCCCTCTTCCCGGGTCTTGCAGGTATCCTTCTCCAAGGTAGCAAGGATCCGGGGATCATTACCGAACAGATCCTTGATCTTCTCGTCGGTATCCACACCCAGGGCGCGGATCAGGCAAGTAATGGGCAGCTTCCGGTTCTTGTCGATACGGACCCAGAAAATGTCACTCAGATCAGTCTCATACTCCAACCAAGCGCCGCGGTAAGGGATCACCGTGGAGGTATAGGTATGCTGATCTGCCTTGTCCACATCATGGGTATAGTACATACCGGGGCTACGGACGATCTGGGAAACGATAACACGCTCCGCGCCGTTGATCACAAAGGTGCCACCATTGGTCATAATGGGGAAATCTCCCATGAAGATCTCCTGCTCTTTGATCTCGTCGGTCTCGGTGTTGCGCAGACGCACCCGCACCTTGATGGGCTTTGCATAGGTAGCATCCCGCTCCTTGCACTCCTCGATGGTGTACTTGGGTTTGTCGTTCATGGAGTAATCCAGGAAACTTAACTCCAACTTGCCGGAGAAGTCACTGATTACGCCCACATCCTTGAAAACTTCCCGCAGACCTTCATCCAAAAACCACTGATAAGAGTCCTTCTGGATTTTCAGCATGTTGGGCATTTCCAGAATTTCCTGATACTTTGCGTAAGACTTACGTAGGGTCTTACCAAACATCTGGTCCTTGACCATTGCCATAGGGTTCATCACAGCCTTTCTTTCGGTATGGATACCGGAATCATGTGTTGCTTACATTTTGATACGCACGGAACAGTTGTTAGTTTGTAAAATTTTACACTTGACATCTGTACCGGCCTGTGTTAAAATGCTCATGCTGGGGAAAATTGAAAAATATGCATACTCCCACAGTATGGAAGACCATTCTATCACATATTATTTTCCTTGTCAACATATTTTTCCAAAATTTACCCGGGATTTTCCCGGGCTTTTTTATTGTCATAACGCAGCATCCCCCTGCTCCCAAAAAGCAGGGGGAGAACTTTATCTATTATTGTATTATATTAGGTATATATCAAACACGCACGCACGGACTTTTTTGCCCATTCCCCTTTTTGCTGAACTTTACAGCGCGTACACCGGATTGCAACAACAGGAGATGGGGTAATCATTGATCGCCCCACATTATTATTTACAGTGCAGAGTAGCCAAAGCTGTTGACCAAGGCGTCGATGGGTTGGCCGGCTTTGCAGAAGGGGCATTCCCGGAAATCGTAGCTCTGGTAGCCCGGCAGGTCACCCAGAGAATACACCGATGCCACGGGATAACCGCCGGTCTCCCGCACCGCGCTGTACATCGCCGCCACGCCTGCCACGTAACCGCCGTAATAACCGATAGCTTCAATACTGCGCTTGGCGGTAAAGCCCGTGGTCATGCTTGCCATCAGCACCAGCACGTGTTTGCCTTTGATCATGGGTTTGATATTATCCCGGAAGATCATCTGGGAGTTGGCATTGTATTCCGGTTCCACCACATAAATGGTCTGATGGCGGTTGATGCTCATAAACCCGCCCTTGGTCAGTTCCTCTGCAAGGCAGGTGCCGATCACCGCCGTACCGTCCAAACACAGAATGGTATCCACAATGGTGGTAGCATCAAAGCTGGGCACCAGCGCCTTTGCAACTGCCTTCGCCTCACTCAGACGGGTCTTCTGGTAAGTAATATCCACATAATAATTGATATGGCTGTGATTGGTGGCAAAATGGCCCTGGGCGTACCGCAGGGGCGCTGCGCAACGGGATGACTTAATATCCATCAATTTGATCATAACTGTGTCCTCCGTATATAAATTACTAAAAAAGAAAGCGCTTTTTCTCGTCCGGCAGAAGCGTTCTTCGCCGGACAATGAAAAAACGCTTTTTTTCATCATACCGCATATCCTGCCAAAAGGCAAGAAAATTTTCCTGTATTTCAGCCTGTTTGTCTACTTCTGAGCATAGATTCCTGCCGCCGGAACTGGTTAGCGATAATGCGGCAGATCTTCTTTTGATCAATCAGTTCTTTTACCTGCTCAAAGGTTACCCACTGGGCAGCATCCGTCTCCCCGGGCAAAAGCACAATCTGCGACAGAGGTGTATCCCGCCGGATGCAGTAATAATCATAATGGGTGCAGCCGTCCAGACCGCTGCCCAGCAGTTCAAATTCTTCCTCCCCGGCGCGGATCCCCGTCTCCTCCCATAGTTCCCGGGCGATGGCCTGACGACTGGTCTCCCCTGCCTTGGCGGCGCCGCCGGAATTTTCCCATGTACCGGGATGGGTTTTCTCCGGCGCACGCCGGGTCAGCAGAAGCTTCCCCTTCCCGTCATAGACCCACACGCACACCACAAGACCGTACTCTCCCGGTTTCCATCGGGTACCTCGCACATGCACGCGGCCAGTGGGGTTTCTGTCTTTGTCATAGATATCGTTATACTCCACACTTACGCCTTCTCTCGTTTAATTATTGTTATAATAGCACATTCATCAACAAATAGCAACCACTACCATGAAAATCGGAAACAGCTTCCAATTCCTGTATTTTCGGGCAGTTTCAACAGTATATTCCAATTATCTTTTCAGGCATTTGTGGATATCCACATAAATTTTCATTTGTTTTAGCAAAAATACCCCTTTCTTTCCCACAGGAAATATGATATGTTATTGATAGGAATATAGAATATGGTATTGATGACCAATTTTATCCGGATTCTAAATAAAAGGAGATGGGATTATGCATTTTCAGAAGAAACGCTGTATTGCCATGCTGCTGGCAGGAGGACAGGGCAGCCGTTTGAAAGTCCTGACGGAGAAGACTGCAAAACCTGCCGTCCCATTTGGCGGCAAGTATCGGATCATTGACTTTCCTTTAAGCAACTGCGTCAACTCCGGTATTGACACAGTGGGTATTTTGACGCAATATCAGCCTTTGGAATTAAATGAGTATATCGGCAACGGTCAGCCTTGGGGACTGAACAAGACCCGCAGCTGCGCCCAGGTGTTGCCCCCCTACGAGCGCCACGATAAAAAGAGCGGTTGGTACAAAGGCACTGCCAATGCCATTTATCAGAACATAGATTTCATTGAACGTTTTCATCCGGACTATGTGGTGATTCTCTCCGGCGACCATATTTATACCATGGATTACAACGCCATGGTGGAATATCACGAGAAGAGCAACGCCTCCTGCACCATCGCTGTGCGAAATGTGCCCCTGAAAGAGGCAAGCCGGTTCGGCATCCTTAACACCAACCCGGACAACTCTATCTACGAATTTGAAGAAAAGCCCGCAAAACCCAAGTCCACCAACGCCTCCATGGGCATCTATGTCTTTAACTGGGAGGTGCTGCGGGAAGCACTGCTGGCTGACGAAGCAGACCCTAATTCCTCCAACGACTTCGGCAAGAACATCATTCCCAATCTGCTGAACGCAGGACATCGCATGATGGCATACCCCTTTGACGGCTACTGGAAAGACGTGGGAACTATTGATTCTCTCTGGGAAGCCAACATGGAACTGCTGGGTAAGCAGCCGGAGTTCAACATCCGGGGGGACGAGCGATTCAAGATTTACGCCCGTAACAACGCCCTCCCCTCTTCCTACATTGACAAGCAAGCAAAGACCATTAACTGTTTTATCGCGGAAGGTTCGGAAATTTACGGCACTGTACGGCACAGTGTAATCTCCACCGGCTGTACAGTAGGTGAAGGCGCTGTGGTGGAAGATTCTGTGGTAATGCCCGGTGTGGTCATTGAATCCGGTGCCATTGTCCGTCATGCAATCTTGGGCGAGAATTCCAAGGTATGCCGCAACGCGGTAGTTGGCGGCGTATTTCCTAAAAACGGCAAAAAACAAATCAGCGTCGCAGCAAAGGGCAGTGTCATTGAAGAGGGCACCGTTCTGCTGCCCGGCGAAATGCGATAAAGGAGGTTACTGCGATGAACGTAATGGGTATTATTTTTGCCAATGACGCCAACATGGGCGATCTGAGCCATAAGCGCACCATGGGCAGTATCCCCTTTGGCGGTCGCTACCGTCAGATCGACTTCCATCTGTCCAATATGGCAGCCGCCGGCATCCGCCACGTTGGTATCATTTCCCGGCAAAATTACCAAAGCCTCATCAACCACATCGGTTCCGGTGAAGAATGGGGTTTAGAATTGGAAGAGGGCGGTCTGGAATTTTTGACTCCCTACGCCATGAGTACCTACCACAACTACCGGGGAAAGCTGGAAAACCTGTACTATGCCATGAGTTTTCTCAACTACGGACCCGACGATGAGTATGTGGTCATGGCAGATTCTGCCATTTTGTGCAACATCGACTTAAACAGCATCCTTACCTCCCACATTACCAGCGGCAAGGATATTACCGTGGTCACCAAGGCGGGTATTGCCGATGGTGTCAAGCAGCTGGACCTTGCCATCCGGCTGGACAAGGCAGGTCAGATCGCAGACATGGCAGTAGACTATGTCGCCCCCGCCGATTATCTGGCATCCATGGACTTGTTCATTCTATCCAAACAGCTGCTGCGGAAAATGGTGCAGGAATGCATCGCACGAAATCTGTACCACATGGACAGAGATCTGGTGCTGGGCTCCTGGCAGAAGGGTGAAATTTCCGTCAATGTCTATACTTTCCCGGGTCTTGCCCTGTTCAACGAAACGGTAGAGGAATATTTCCGCAACTCTCTGGCGCTTTTGGACGGTGACACCCGCCATGATCTGTTCTACTACAACCACCCGGTATACACCAAGGTCCGCGACCGTGTCCCCAGCTACTACGGCGAGGAATCCAGTATTGACAACTGCATTGTGGCAGACGGCTGTATGCTGGAAGGTACTGTACGCACCAGTGTCCTGTTCCGGCAGGTCACTGTTAAAGAAGGGGCGCAGATCGAAAACTGCCTGATCATGAACGACACGGTGGTGGGCGAAAACTGCCAGCTGGAATATGTGATTCTGGATAAAGACGTGGTGGTCCGTCCAGGCACACGGCTTATCGGCACACCCAGCAAGCCCATCATCATCAAACGAGGAGATATTGTATGAAAATTGCCATTTTGGCATCAGAGGGAGCGCCCTATATCAAGTCCGGCGGTCTTGGCGACGTAATGGAGGCGCTGCCCTCCGCACTGGCAAGGATCCCCGGCAATGAAGTGGTGCTGATACTCCCCTACTACAAGAAGATTTTAGATAACCCCCGTTGGGACACCAAGCTGGTATGCCAATTTCATGTTGCCCTGGGCTGGCGGCAGCAGTATGCAGGCATATATAAGCTGCAAAACCGTGCAGACGGCGTGCAGGTGTATTTCATCGACAATCTGTACTACTTTGGCGGCAGAGACGGCTCTGCCTATGGAGACGGAGATGACGGTGAGCGGTTTGCCTATTTCTCCAAAGCCTGTCTGGATGCGCTGGTGGCGCTGGACTTTATCCCGGATGTGATCCAGTGCAACGACTGGCAGACAGCGCCTGTTCCGGTATTTCTGAAAGCCCAGTATTACCCCTTCTTCCCCAACACCCGCGCCATGTTTACCATTCATAACATTGAATATCAAGGCTGGGCGCAGGGCGATTTCTTTGACGATGTACTAGGTCTGCCATGGGAATACCGGGAACGGCTGGACATGGGCGGCGCTGTAAACACCATGAAAGGCGCTATTGAGGCTGCCGATATGGTAACCACAGTGTCAGAAAACTATGCAAAAGAACTGATGTATCCCTACTATGCCCACGGACTGGATGCTGTCCTGGCAGGAAACAGCGGCAAGCTCACCGGCATCACCAACGGCATTGACGTGAACACCTTCAATCCGGAGACCGACCCTGCCCTCCCTGCCCACTATAATGCTGAGAGTTTCATTCCGGGCAAGGCCGCTTGCAAAGCAGCGCTGCAAAAAGAGGTGGGTCTGCCGGAGCGTCCGGATGTGCCGCTGATGGTAATGGTCACCCGTCTTGCAGGGCACAAGGGACTGGATCTGTTGTGTCATATTGCCCGCAGCCTTTTGTGGGAAGAGGACTGTCAACTGCTGATTCTCGGCACAGGAGAGGCTCACTACGAGAACTTTTTCAGGCAATTGCAGCAGGAATTCCCCGGAAAAATGGCAGCAAAAATCACCTTTGATCTTGGCCTCGCCTCCCGGATCTATGCCGGCGGTGACATCTATCTAATGCCCTCCAAGAGTGAGCCCTGCGGGCTGAGCCAAATGAATGCCATGCGGTACGGAACTGTCCCCGTGGTGCACGCCACCGGCGGTCTGAAAGACACCGTACCCCCGGCTAACGAGCAGGGCGAAGGCGGTCTTGGTTTTACCTTCCAAAGCTACAATGCTGACGATTTCAAGGTGGCTTTAAAGCGGTGTCTGCACCTATATCAGAACCACCGGGACAAATTCCAGGCATTGCAGCGAAAAGATATGCAGCAGGATTTCAGCTGGGATCAACCTGCCCGGCGCTATATGGCACTGTTTCAGAAAATGTGCAAGCAATTATAACGAACCGGGGCTTATGCCCCGGTTTTTCTTGATTTTTTTGCAAAAATACAATATAATTCATGGGTAATTTCTAATTGGAGCGAAAACGCATGCGAATTCTGTTTGATTCTCAGCAACTTATTTACAAAGACCCCTTTGGGACCCTCTGTCAAGACCAGGAATGCACCCTGCGCATCCACATCCCCACCGATGTTGGCGCTATCCGGACGGAATGCATTTTGGAGTCCGAGCACAGGATTCAACCTGTTACGGTGCAGTTGGAAAAGTCGCACACCCAGGGTGCTTATGATATCTTCTCCGGCACCTTTTCCCTGACAGAACAGGGATTATATTTTTACTACTTCCGTATTTACAAACCGGAGGATTCTTTCCGTCTGTTCAAGCAGGGCCACGACACCAATATGGAAGCCGGTGACCGTTGGCAGTTAACCTGTACACCGGCAGACTTTACCGTTCCCCACTGGGCAAAGGGCGCTGTGATCTATCAGGTATTTCCCGATCGGTTCTGCAAATCAGGTGACCCTGATCTGTCCGAAAAACTGACACCATTTACAGTACACGACGATTGGTACGAAGAGGTATGTTGGGCGCCCAACGAAGCAGGACAAGTGCTGAATAACGACTTTTTTGGAGGTAATTTCCGTGGAATTACCGAAAAAATGGACTATATTGCCTCTCTGGGTACCACCATTTTGTATCTAAACCCCATCAGCAAAAGCTTTTCCAATCACCGCTATGATACCGCTCACTACAAAATCCCCGACCCCATGCTGGGTACCGTAGAAGATTTTAAAGATATGTGTAATGCCGCCCACAAACGGGGAATCCAGGTGATTTTGGACGGTGTTTACTCCCATACCGGTTCAGACAGTCTGTACTTCGACAAAAACCGCTCCTTCGGCGGCGTGGGCGCAGCCTGCTCCCCTGCCTCACCCTATTACTCCTGGTACACCTTCCACCACTATCCCGACAGTTATGATAGCTGGTGGGGCTTTGATACCCTGCCCACGGTCAACAAGCTGGATCCCGCCTTTATGGACTATATTATCGACAGCGCTGACTCCGTGGTGACACATTGGTTAAGTTTGGGTGCGGACGGTTTTCGACTGGATGTGGTGGACGAGCTGCCGGACGCCTTTGTGCTGCGGCTGAAAAACAAGATCCGCAGCATCCGCCCCGACGCTTTGCTAATCGGTGAAGTGTGGGAAGACGCCTCCAACAAAATAGCCTACGGCATCCGCCGCCGGTACTTTGCCGACGGCATGCTGGATTCCTGCATGAACTACCCCTTCCGCACCGCCATCCTGAACTTCGTCAAAGGGCAGGACGACGGCTATGGGCTACAAGAGACCCTCATGACCATTGCCGAAAATTACCCACCTCAGGTCCTCGCCTGCAATATGAATCTATTGGGTTCTCACGATACCCCCCGGATTCTCACAGCGCTGGTGGACGATTTTGACGGCAATCGGGAAGAAGGCGCCCAAAGAAAACTTTCCCAAAGCCAGTATCAGCAAGCCAGGGAGCTGCTGTTGATGGCATCTTTCTTGCAATTTACCCTACCCGGCGCGCCCAGTATTTACTATGGTGATGAAGCAGGAATGGAGGGACACAAAGACCCCTTTAACCGCCGCACCTATCCATGGGGTCAAGAGGATATTGAACTTTTGGAGCATTACCGCAAATTGGGTAGACTGAGAAAACGTTGCAGTGCCCTGCGGCTGGGAGATATCCGTTTTCTCCACGCCCAAGGGGGAAAGCTTGCCTTTTGCCGGCATCTTGATGGCAAACAGGTAACAGTCTACATCAACCGCAGCGCCGAAAATTGGGACATCTCCGGCAAAACTATACTGATGGGCTACAAAGTGCATACCGACCCATCCGGAAAACTGACTATGGGACCTATGGGTTTTGCCCTTACGGAGGAATAAACATGGAGAAAGAACACTTTATATCCGGCTACTGCCGCACCATCGACCAAAGTCGTATGGTGACTGCGGTGACGGAAAACGGGCAGCTTACAGAAGTCGATTGCTGCTTTGACAACTGCATCCACGCGCCCAACTGCACCGTCGCAAAAGAAATCCGACAACTGATACAGAAGAACTGACCCGGAGGGAAAAACAGATGAAATACCTTTCACAATTTCTGTATATTTTGCTGTTTTCCCTGCTGGGAGAGCTGTTGGAAGTCTTGATTCCTCTGCCCATTCCGGCAGCGATCTATGGTCTATTACTGCTTTTGCTTGCGTTAATGACCGGTTTATTGAAAGAAAAGCAAGTGTCGGCGGCTTCTGATTTTCTCATTTCCCTGCTGCCTGTGCTGTTTGTGCCGCCGCTGGCAAAAATCCTGCTGTATTGGGATTTGATCAGCCCCCATGCAGTTGCCATCATTATCATTTGTGCGGTTTCCACGGTATTCATATTCGCCATCAGCGGACTTGTAACCAAATGGCTGCAAAAAAGGAGGGATGACCATGGATGAATGGCTCTCCTTACTTCCACTGTCTGCCATCGCACTCACAGTGGGCGCATACCAAATCGCCCTGCTTTGTCAAAGAAAAACCGGATCTGCTCTATGCAATCCTCTTTTGCTCTCCGCCATGCTGATCATTGGGGTTTTGCTTTTAACCGGAACATCCGCCCAAAATTATTTAGATCAAACCGCAGGGCTTACATGGCTGCTGACCCCTGCCACCGTCAGCCTCGCAGTGCCTCTTTACCGACAACTGAAAATGCTGAAAAAGAATCTAATTGCCATTTTTGCGGGCGTTACCGCGGGTATCCTTTCCGGTCTCGGGGCGCTGCTTTTGCTGTGCGCAGTATTTGCCCTTGACCGGCAACTCACCGTCTCCCTGCTTCCCAAATCCATCACCGTTGCCATCGGAAGCACCCTTGCCGACCAAAACGGCGGTATTCCCGCGCTGACCTCCGTGGCAATTGCCATTACAGGAGTGTTGGGCAATTTGACCGGTCCCTGGCTTTGCAAGCTGCTGAAACTGACAGACCCCATTAGCCAAGGTGTTGCATACGGCACTGCCGCCCACATAATCGGCACCACCCGAGCCACGCAGACACACCCGATCGCCGGCGCAGTGGGCAGTCTGTCACTGGTAGTCGCCGGCATTCTGACATCGATTTTCTTCCCATTGGTGTTATTATTGATATAAAAAACTGCCGTACACTGATCGTGTATGGCAGTTTTTTAATTAAAAGCCCGTTAAATGCAGCCACAATGGCATCGTGATACAAGCCAGAATCGCAGTCAATGGGATCAACTTAGCGCCCAAAGAACAATCCTTACCAATAAGACGAGGATAAATCACAGGGTTTAAGCCGCAGGGCATCGCCGCCATAAATACCGACATTGGATACACTGAGACCGGCAAATCCACAAACTGGCGTAACACCAAACAAATACCGTACACACCTGCCGGCAACACCAAGAGCCGAATAACGCAAAACACCCACGTCTGCCAATTGGGCATCAATTCCTTCATCGTAAAACCAGAAAGCACCAAGCCAACCAACAACATACTCACCGGACCAACCGCACTGCTGGCATTGCTGACAGCAACGTTAATAACGGCGGGCAGCTTGATACCGGTCAAGCCAAACACCATACCAATCGCAATGGACACGGTAGTGGGGTTGCACATAGATTTAAAGGATACCTTCTTATCCATAAGAAGCGCTACTCCGAAGGTGTAACAATACAGGCCAAAAGGCAAGCAAAACACCATCATATCGTTCAAGGCTGCACTGCCAAAAGCATTTTCCACCAAAACATACCCAAAGAAGGCATAATTGGATACGGCAACAGAATACTTATACACCTTCCGTTCATATTCGTCCCGACCTAAAAGCTTGCCAACCATTTTACCAGCAAGAACCAACAGGCACAAAATCCCCAAAGAGGTAATAATCGTAATATAATTATTTTGTAAATATGAAACCGTGAAATTCTTGGAATAACTCAGGAACGTCTTACACGGCAGCAGAAAATTAACAGTCAAAAAGCTGAGCAAACTGCTCTTTTGCGCCATGTCCTTACGCCATTTGCCCAAGATTATACCAACTATGATAAATATGTACAACACAACAAGTTGCCTGATCAAAACTTCCACAATCACCACTCCATTCTACAATCGAGTGTTATTTTAATATTGTCCCTGTGATTTGTCAACTTCTAATTGTACAGCATATGGTCATAGCTTCTCGCCGGAGTAGAAAATTCGTCGATTTATAGGCAAAACAAGCATTGACTTTCCGCGCAAAACCGAGTAAAATAATGCTGATATACTATGTGCTGGTAACTATATAAAATCGGTACAAGAATCATGTATATAGGAGGAAATCACATTGAAGGATTGGGCATTCACTACGTCTGTCGAGGAAATGGAAGCTGCTACCAATGAGCTGTTGGAAACCGCTCATAAAGTAGGCGCTGACACTTGGCAGCAACGCGTCAAGAATCAATCTCCCCACTGTGGATTCGGCGAAGCAGGCACCTGCTGCCGTATCTGCTCCATGGGCCCCTGCCGTATCACTCCCAAGAGCCCCCGCGGTATCTGTGGCTGTGATGTACACGGCATCGTCGCCCGTAACTATCTGATCTTCACCGCCGGCGGTTCTGCAACGCACTCCGACCATGGCCGTGAGATCATGCACACCCTGCACCAGACCAAGGAAGGCGGCAACTATCAGGTCAAGGATCCTGAGAAGCTGATCCGTATCGCTAAGGAATGGGGCGTGGAAACCGAAGGCAAGGACATTTACGACCTGGCCCACGAAATGGCAGAAGTCGGTCTGCTGGAATACGGCAAGCCCTTCGGCACCCAGAAGTTCGCAGAGCGTCCTCCCCAGCACACCAAGGATCTGTGGGAAGCCGCTGAAATCACCCCCCGTGCTATCGACCGGGAAGTTTCTCAGTCTATGCACATGACCCACATGGGTTGTTCTTCTCTGGCCGAGGCTCTGATTCGTCAGTCCCTGCGCGCCGGTCTGTCCGACGGTTGGGGCGGTTCCATGATGGGTACCGAATTCTCCGACGTTATGTTCGGCACGCCCCGTCCCATCGACACCGAGGCGAACATCGGCGTTATGGAGAAGGATAACGTCAACATCGTTGTCCACGGTCACGATCCCTCCCTGTCTGAGATGATCGTTTACTACGCAAACGATCCCGAAATGATCGATCTTGCCAAGTCCATGGGCGCAAAGGGCATCACCATTTCCGGTGTCTGCTGTACCTCCAACGAAGTAACCATGCGTCACGGTATCCCCATGGCAGGTAACTACCTGAACCAGGAAAACGTGGTGCTTACCGGTGCCTGTGAAGCCTTTGTGGTGGACGTGCAGTGTATTTTCCCTGCTCTGGGCCCCCTGTCCAAGTGCTTCCACACCAAGTTCATCACCACCTCCCCCGTTGCCCGTATTCCCGACTCCGAGTTCATTCAGTTCTCTGCTGAAACTGCCGGCGAAAGCGCCAAGAAGATCGTGAAGATGGCAATTGAGAACTTCAAGAACCGGAATCCCGAATTGGTACATATCCCCAACCAGAAGCAGAAGGCAAGAGTGGGTTACTCCGTAGAAGCCATCAAGAAGGTCCTCGACGGCGTTGCCAACTCCCAGGTGGACGAGTTCGGCACCACCAAGCCCCTGATCGAGTGTGTGCACTCCGGTGTCCTCCGTGGCGCTGTGGCTATGGTTGGCTGTAACAACCCCAAGGTTCGTCCCGACACCGCCCACATCGGTCTGATGAAGAAGATGCTGGAAAACGACATCATCGTCATCACCACCGGTTGTTCTGCACAGGCTGCCGCCAAGGCCGGTCTGATGGATCCTGTTCAGGCCAAGGAATACTGCGGCGCAGGCTTGAAGCGTGTCTGCGAGCTGGCAGGTATCCCCCCTGTGCTGCATATGGGCTCCTGCGTGGATATCTCCCGTATGATGGTTCTTGCCTCCGATATTGCGAAGGACTGGGGCATCAACATCTCCCAGGTTCCCGTCGTAGGCTGCGCTCCCGAATGGATGTCCGAAAAGGCCGTCTCCATCGGTAACTACGTTGTGGCTACCGGTATCGAGACCTTCCTGGGCGTGGATCCCTACTCTAAGGGTTCTACCGAGGTCACCGAACTGCTCCAAGGCGAAAACGGCATCACCAAGTGGGTTGAGGCTAAGTTTGTTGTGGATACCGACATTGAGGCGCTGGGCGATAAGATGATCGCTTGTATTGAAGCCAAGCGCGCCGCATTGGGCATCTAAATGAAAGTAGCGATTACCGGTAAGGGCGGTGTGGGTAAAACCACCCTGTCCTCCACCCTGGCAAGACTCTATGCCGACGAAGGACGCACCGTCTTGGCTGCCGACGTAGATCCTGACGCCAATCTGGGACTGGCCTTAGGCCTGACCCAGGAGGAAGTGGACGCCATTGTCCCTATCTCCAAAATGCGCACACTGGTAGAAGAACGCACCGGCGCCAATGCTGCCAATAAGTTCTTCAAGCTTAACCCCCAGGTATCGGACATTCCCGACACTTTCTCGAAAGAGATCAACGGGGTAAAGCTGCTGGTGATGGGCACGGTAGATGTGGGCGGCAGCGGTTGTGTCTGTCCCGAACACGTGATGCTCAAATCCATTCTGTCCGCGCTGACCTATCGAAAAAACGATGTGGTGATCATGGACATGGAAGCAGGTTTGGAGCATCTGGGCAGAGGCACTGCGGCAAATATGGACCAGTTCATCGTGGTCATTGAGCCGGGCGCCCGCAGTGTACAGACCTACCGGAACGTCAAGCGTCTGGCAAATGATCTGGGCGTCAAACGGGTGCGGGTGGTTGCCAACAAAGTCCGGGATGCACAGGACGAGGAATTCGTCCGAAACGCCATCCCTGCGGAGGACTTCTTAGGCTGCATCCACTACAACACCGAAATCATTGACGCAGACCGCCAGGGTAAATCACCCTACGATTTCAGCCCCGCAGCCATCGAAGAAATTCGGCAAATCAAAGCATTACTTGATTCAGATGAACTTGATTAAAAATAGGAGGAAAAACCGTGACACTTTTTGATAGAGTTTTCGGCGGCAACGATTACAACTATGAACGTACCGTAGCTGCCATTGACGCTGCCATCGCCCAGTATGGCGAGGCAGAAGCAGTCGCTTTCCCCAATACCGCATATAATCTTCCCTGCTATTACAGCATCACCGGCAAGAAAATCAACAATCTGGGCGAGCTGAAAGCCGCTTTGGAGAACGACATCAATCCCATGATGACCCGTAACCCCCGCTTGCAGGATGCATTCGACAGCGGTATCGCCTCTGCCCTGTGCGCAGAATTTTTGGAAGTTTTGAAGTACCTGCACGGCGCTGAGCCTTATGCAGAGCCTGAGATGGGCTTCCTCTCCGATGCATTCGTCCGTAATCTGGGTCTGCCTCTGGTTACCGGCGATATCCCCGGCGTTGCCGTTATCATCGGCGGCGCTGAGAACCCCGAAGAGACTGTGGCTCTGGCCAAGTCCTATCAGGCACTGGGCCTGCTGGTTACCCTCACCGGCGCTTCCGTCAAGCACTGCGCAGATTCCGGTATGAATCTGGGCGAAGGCGTACGTGTCGTGCCTTTGGGTTATGAGGATCAGTCTGTTATCCATGTGGTTTCCGTTGCTCTGCGTGCTGCGCTGATCTTCGGCGCCATCACCCCCGGCGACACCAAGGCCCTGTACGCTTACACCATGGATCGTATCCGTGCCTTTGTAAATGCCTACAAGTCCCTGTCCGATGAGATCGTTTCTTACGGCGCAGGCGCAATTCAGCTGGGCTTCCCCGTTATCTCCAACGAGACCGAGAATATGTTCCGTGTTCCCAAGAGCCTGATTCAGCAGCTGGACACCTCCAAGTGGAACGCCACCTCTCTGGAAGCCCGGGATATTAAGTTGAAGATCACCAAGATCGACATTCCCGTTTCCTACGCTACCGCTTTCGAGGGTGAGATCATCCGTAAGGGCGATATGCAGGTGGAAGTGGACGGCTCCCGCGTGGACTGCTTCGAGCTGGTTCAGACCAAGGAGATGCAGGAAGTCGAAGATCACAAGATCACCGTTATCGGCCCCGAGATCGACGAGATCCCTGTTGGCTCCAAGATTTCCCTGTCCTATACTGTCGAGGTTGCCGGCAAGGCTATGCAGGCTGACTTCGAGTCCGTTATGGAGCGTAAGATCCACGCATGGATCAACTGCATCGAGGGCGTTATGCACACCGGTCAGCGTGATATGATCCGTGTCCGTATCTCCAAGGCTGACTTTGAAGCTGGCTTCAAGTTTGCTCACTTGGGCGAAGTTCTGTACGCAAAGGTCAAGAGCGAGTTCGAAGCCGTTGTAGACAAATGCCAGGTCACCATCGTTGTGGACGCAGACAAGAATAAGGAACTCCGCGCAGAAGCAAACGACATCTTCAACAAGCGTGACGCCCGTCTTGCCTCTATGACTGACGAATCCGTTGACACCTTCTACACCTGTATTATGTGTCAGGCCTTCTCCCCCAGCCACGTATGTATCGTTACACCTGAGCGTTTGGGTCTGTGCGGCGCTGTTTCCTGGCTGGACGCAAAGGCTACCCAGGAATTGGATCCTGCCGGTCCCTGCCAGCCCATTCTGAAAACCGGCTGTCAGGACGAAAAGCTGGGTCGTTACGACTCTATGGACGAGGCTGTCTACAAGTACTCTCAGGGTGCTGTTGAAAAGATCACTCTGTACTCCCTGTTCCAGGATCCCATGACCTCCTGCGGTTGTTTCGAGTGTATCTGTGGTGTCGAACCCTGCTCTATGGGTGTTGTTATCACCTGCCGTGAGCACGCAGGCATCACCCCTCTGGGTATGAGCTTCTCCGAAATGGCTTCTATGACCGGCGGCGGTGTGCAGACACCCGGCTTTATGGGTCACGGTAAGCACTTCATTTCTTCCAAGAAGTTCATCGCAGCAGAAGGCGGTCCCGGCCGTATCGTCTGGATGCCCAAGATGCTGAAAGATCAAATGCGTGAGCGTCTGGATGCTACTGTTCTGGAAATGTACGGTGTTGAGAACTTCACCGACATGATTGCTGACGAAACCATCTGTCAGGAAGATCCCGAGCAGTTGCTGGAATACCTGGGTACCGTGGGTCACCCTGTACTGGGTATGGAACCCTTCGATATGTAATTACCCAATACTCACCTATGAAAAGGAGCTGACTTTGGTCAGCTCCTTTTTTAGTCGAAGCAGGAAACATGCGCAAGGATCTATGGAAAAACGGGTTCCGTCAAGGTGAACAACGCCCTTGGCGTTGTTGAATTGTCCCCTGTTGCGGTGCCCTGTGTGCGCCTTGGCGACGGAGCGCCTGCGTTGCCCACAGACCGCAGCCACTCACTCGGCTCCCTTGACTCCGCCACTGGCGGCGGTCGCCCCGTTCCCCCTTCGATATGTAATTCCCTATGGAAACTCCCCGTGGTGAAAGCCACGGGGAGTTTTGCATACTATTATTCCAAATTTTCGCCTACATCTCGGTAGGCGCTATCCATAGGGCTGGCACGGTCTGCTTCCGACTGATAGTTCCCTACTACCTTCGCCGCCAGATTCACCGGCAGCAAAGTTCCGGCACCTGCAACGCATCCGCCGGGGCAAGCCATCCCTTCCAGCAGAAATCCCTTATACTTTCCCGCCTTTGCCATTGCCATCAATTTCCGGCAATCCCGCAGGCCCTCTGCGCAGGCGGTCTTGATCTCCCGCTCCGGGTCCATCTCCTGGGCCAGATCCGCTACCGCTTTGGCAACACCGCCCGCCACCGCGAAACCGCGACCGGCAGCCGTGCCCTCATTCAAATCGTACAAAGGCTCAATGGTTTCAAAATCGATCTCCTTTGCTTCAAACATGCCCTGCAACTCTTCAAAAGTCAGCACAAAATCCACATCGGAACGGATGCCCTCCCGAATCGCCTCCAATTTCTTGGCAGCGCAGGGTCCCACAAAGACCACCTTACAGCCAGGATATTTCTTTTTCATCAAACGGGCGGTGAACACCATTGGTGTAAGCGTCATGGAGATATTCTTGGATTCGCTGGGGAAGAGTTTATAAATCATGGAATGCCACGCCGGACAACAAGAGGTTGCCATATAATCCTGCTCATCAGGCACCCGTTCCATAAAATCCTTAGCTTCCTCGATGGTACAGATATCCGCACCTACCGCCACCTCCACGATACGGGCAAAGCCCAACTGCTTCATGGCTGCAATAAACTTGCCGGGGGTGGAGTGTTTACCAAACTGGCCAATAAACGCAGGCGCAACCACGGCGATTACTTTATCTCCCTGCAAAATGGACTGAATAACCTGGAATATCTGACCCTTATCCACGATGGCACCGAAAGGACAGCTCACAAGGCACTGACCGCATGCCACGCATTTTTCCTGGTCAATCACTGCACGCCCCTGTTCATCGGAACCAATGGCATCCATGCCGCACGCAGCCTGACAGGGTCGTTCCAAATGAACGATGGCATTATAAGGACAGGCGGTAGCGCACTTACCACAGCGGATGCACTTATCCAAATCAATGTAGGAGCGGTTATTTCGGAAACTGATGGCGTCCTTTGGGCAGACCTGCTGGCAGGAGGCTGCGATGCAGTTCTGACAGTAATTGCTGACCTTATATTGATTGGTGGGGCATGCGTGACAGGCATAGGGAATAATATTGATCAGCGGCGGTTCATAATACTGCTCTGCCACCGCCGCAGCATCCATACCCTCCGTCATAAGGGTACGGGTCTGAATCGGGCGAATGGACAGGCCCATCGCCAAGCGAACACGCTCACCGGCGATTGCCCTTTCCAGAAACACCGATTCCCGGTGCAACGGCCGATCGCCGGGCACAATGATGTACGGCAAGTCCTCTGCCTTGGAATAATCTCCACCGGCATAGGCCATCTTGGCCACCTCGGTGAATACTTTTTTGCGAATATCGGTAATCAAAGACGGAATCCCGCGCATGATATTCCTCCCTTTGGTATATTTGATATAACCGCACGGGTTACAATGTAATTATAACATTATTATAAAAATAGTCAACGAAAACCAACAATTCCGTTGCTTTTTCAGGTGCAGAAAATATGGACAATGCAGGAGATTTTTAGGTTGCATTTTCAAGATATTTACTATATAATAATCCCGATGTAAATCTCCGGGTGTAGCGCAGTTGGTAGCGCGCCTGCTTTGGGACTGTGAGATAGGTAATTCAAGTAAAATCCCAGCCACCTCAAAAAAGCCTTTAATACTGCGGTTTTTCCGCTTTCATATTATTTGAAAATATGCTATAATAGGCTTACGACCACATAGTGTCCCACAGTTGC
>JBGVON010000017.1:0-35542 GCA_045126495.1 Faecousia sp. | reverse complement strand
CACGAACATAGGCAAGGATACGGGCTTCCTCTTCAAAAGTGAAGGTCTTTTTCGTCAGCATATTTCGCAAATTGCGCAGCTCTTTGGATGCCCGATTGCTGATTTCCGGCAGAAGCGCAGGGATGGGGTTCGCTTGGATATATTTACTTTCCTCCGCAACCCGCATTATGATATTTAACTGCTGCCAGAACTTAACAACTGCGAGGCTGTCTTCCGGGATGACGGATTGCATTGCGTTGCGGTAATCTTCATCGTTGGCACCCACTGGGCAAAGCGCAGACAGTGCGTTGTTGCCGGAACAAAACAGGACATTCCGGGCAATTTCGTCACGGTAATCCCGTCGTGCCAGCAAGCGACTGCGGCAGCAAAACCAGATGGTCTTGAGAGAACATTGGCCGATGCGCTCACCGTAATAATCCAGCATATCCCCTACGACATACGGGTAAATGGCATCCGAATAGGCTATGGTCTCCATCCGGCCAATTACGGATTCCTGATCCATACAGCGCAGGCCTTTTTGTGTTGCAGGAGAATTCCATGCCTGCCCATCGTTGGTTTTTTCAGGGGACGTTTTTCCTCTGTAATAGGCCTCGCCAACATAAACATCGTGCTTGTCCCGGTGAACGGTATAAAACAGCAAGATCTCATTGGAGAACTGATAGACAGATGGCCGCTTACGGTGCTTAACAGAGCCCGGATCGATTTTTGCTTTTTCAAATGCCTCCCGAAGTTTCACGAGAGTCGTTGGCTTTTTCAGCTGTTGCTGGGTTGCCTGGATATATTCTTTTTCAACGATAAGATTTGCCCCGTCTTTGTCGCACTGGGTAAAGAAAACAGGAATCGGCGCATTGGGATCGATGCTGCGTCCTGCGAACAAAAGCATTTTCTTCCTGGGCTGGGTGACTGTGGCATTGGATGCAATTGCAATGATCTTATCAGGTAGGAAGCCCTGCTCCCGTAAGAGCGCACAAATATTATTATCAGATGCAGATATAAAGGTCTGAGGAAGCAATGCAATAAAAGTTGCCTGATCGTTACCGGCAGAAAGCATTGTGCCAATGTCGAATT
The DNA here is from genome assembly GCA_045126495.1 of Faecousia sp. Classification (GTDB taxonomy): domain Bacteria; phylum Bacillota; class Clostridia; order Oscillospirales; family Oscillospiraceae; genus Faecousia. Next base: position 34,474 of record JBGVON010000017.1, on the reverse strand, counting down.
TTTCCTCTGTGAATGGGGATACGATGGCGATCAAGTCAAACCTTTTTGCATAGTTTGCAATATCAGAAAAGATGCAGAACTGAAGGTTCTTGAATTCCATTCGATAGGCGGAAGCTACATAGATATTCGGCACAGCAACGCAGCATTTACACCCATACTTCTTAGCTTTTTGAGACCAAGCAAGAAGAAAGTCGGGTCCCGGATTCACAATTAGAATCTGAGACGCATTCCGGGCCAATAGCTCAAACTGCCGCAGGAAAAAGGAGCATTCGAATCTGCCATCGTATTTGCTTCTGACATTAAAATCAGATTTCTTTCCAAATAGTTTCGGGAAGGGGTAGAGTGCTGCGCGGATCACGTCGCTGGGTCTTTCGTTCTTGATGTTATCAATCCGGTTAAATGCTGTTTCGGTGATGCTGATGCCTTCTGCGGCATTCTGCTTTCCCTTGACTGCATACTGGAATTCCAACCAGGGATTAATTGGATCCCCCATCTGTGTGCGATACTTATTAAATTGGCAGTAGTTCGCAACGAGCCGAAGACCGGATACCTTATGCTGGCGGTAGAACCGAATGGTATCCACCAGCTTGGCGCTGACTGTTCCCTTTAGTTCAGGCATAGAGATGTGATACACGGCTTGCCAGCACTTAGTGAAAGTTTCCTTGGAAATTTCAAATGAAGTATAGAGTTCCTTGTTGTGCTCGTAGAAACCTTCGATCGTGGCATCCTCAATTTCTGCAATTGGCAACTCAGACTCCTTTGCAGATTTGAGGATCAGATGAAGCACATAGGCTAATTTTTCATAATGTCCTTTTGGGAATTTAGACACAAGCGTATCCCAATCAACGACCAGGAAGGGAGCGCAGGCTTCAAAAAACAGTCGGCAATCTTTATCCATACCTGCCGAAACAAGCTCACTGCAAAGTGCGAAAAAAGCGGTACTGTCATAGTACGGCTGCACATCAGGATGGAGCAGCTGATATCGGGAAACCTCTGTATCAAATTCTGCCGAGTGAATCCCGTCTGTATAATCAGGGTTTCCGGAGTGCTCTATATTGAGCTTTGCCAGAGCGTAGCAGCGGACAATATCCTCGTAATGATAGATATCTATATTGAGTGCGGTGAGCTTTTCCAGGATAGAATGACAGATATTGCTCATTATAAAACACCTCCATAAATAAAGTTATGAGCCGATGGGTTTTGCAGAAAAATGTATCTTCACAACAATATTACCACTTAAAATAAATCTTTGCAAGTATATATAGAAAAACCTAATCGGGAAACTGTTGGTCAAAAGTTGGTCAAATTCAAAATGACAGTTTTTGAATTGTGTAAAACAAGAACAAAAAAAACACCGTATTTTGCGGTTTTGCTCGCAAAATACGGTGTTATTTCTAACTATTCAAAGAACCACACAGCCACTTAGGCTCATTCCCACTCGATGGTGCCGGTGGGCTTGGGAGTCAAGTCAAACAGGACGCGGTTGATGCCCTCTACCTCGGCGGTGATCCGCGCCACGATCTTATGAAGAACGGCATACGGAATCTCCTCAACGGTTGCAGTCATAGCATCCTTGGTGTTCACGGCGCGAATAATGGCAGGCCAGCCTTCATAACGGCTGTCGTCCTTCACGCCCACGCTCTTGATATCCGGCACGGCAATGAAATACTGCCAGACCTTCTCCGCCAGACCGCACTTGTCAAACTCCTCCCGCAGAATGGCATCTGCCTCCCGCAGGGCGTGGAGACGGTCACGGGTGATGGCGCCCAGGCAGCGGACACCCAGTCCGGGACCGGGGAAGGGCTGACGGTAGACCATGGCATGGGGCAGACCCAGCGCCTCGCCCACCACACGGACCTCGTCCTTAAACAGAAGCTTCACAGGCTCCACCAGTTCAAATTTCAGGTCCTCCGGCAAGCCGCCCACATTATGATGGGACTTGACTGCCTTCTTGCCCTCGGCAGCCTTGACGGATTCCAGAATATCGGGGTAGATGGTGCCCTGCGCCAGGAAGGTCACGCCCTCCAACTTCCGGGCTTCCTCCGCAAAAACCTCAATAAACTCCTTGCCGATGATCTTTCGCTTGGTCTCGGGGTCGGAAACACCTGCCAGCAGATTCAGGAAACGATCGGTGGCATCCACATAAACAAGGTTTGCGTCCAGCTCCTGACCGAAGATCTTGATAACATCCTCGCTCTCCCCCTTGCGCATCAGGCCATGATTCACGTGGACACAGACCAGCTGCTTGCCGATGGCTTTGATCAGCAACGCCGCAACCACAGAAGAGTCCACGCCGCCACTCAGCGCCAGCAGCACCTTTTTGTCACCCACCTGCTTGCGGATCTCGGCGATCTGCTCTTCAATAAAGGCATCAGCCAGTGCTTTGGTGGTAATACGTACCATGGATTCGGGACGAAGATTATTACTCATATCGGATTCCTCCATCAATTAAAATCAAAAATGTATACGTTATTATACTACCGTTTTTTCTGCTGCGCAAGAAAAAAATATAAACTTCGACAATTTTTTAATCCAGCGGCAACCCGAAATAGGTGGGAACGGGACAATCCGGGCGCAACGAAAACAGCATAGCAAAATCCCGACCCGTTCCCGGGGTGCGGAACTGCCCCCGTGGTGTACCGAAGGTCCGGAGGATTTCCGGCGCTGTCCGGGTATTTCCCAAAAGCTCCTGGGCCAGCAAAGTATCCCCCTGCACGGTTGCAGCCAGCAAAAAATCCTCTCCCGCGAAAAAGCCTGTCTGGGTATGCAAAAAGTCCAGCGCTGCCCCCTCCTGCACCACACCCCCGGCAGGAAGATAATCCTTTCGCAGTTTGGCATATTCGGCAGGGTCAATTTTCCGCAATGGAACAGGCGCATCCCCCCACCGGGCGGAAAAGTCCCGGATCGTGGTGACGGTGCGATATCCCATACGCTCATACATAGAAAATAGTTCCTGACTGCCGGGCACCAAAATTGCGCCGGCATAGCCTTTTTTTTGCAAAACATCATGGGTCTCATTCATAAGCCGGTGGGCAAAGCCTTTTCCCCGGTGGCTCTTTTCCGTGGCAACGGCATAAATATACGCTAAATTATGCCCATTTAAGGTGCAATCAAGCCAATAAAGGGCGCTGACAATTACGCCGTCCTCCCGCAGGAAATGGCATCGGTCCGAAGAAAAACCGGTGGCATAAAACGCATCCAGCACCACATCCGGATCACCGAATGCCTGCTGCCAGATATGCCGCAAGACGGCGATATCAGCAGTCATATCCCGCCTCCTTCAAGCATGCCCAATGCTTTTCCACCAACCGGTCCGGACAGTAGGAGAGCTTTGCCTTCCGCAGCCCCTCGATGCCAAGATCGTCCTCCCGGTCCAGCCATTTTACCTCCGGGTATTTTGCCCGCAAATATTGGGCAAACTCACGATTGATGACGTTATACGCCCCGTCAAAGCCCTCTGCCGCCTTCTCAAAATGCACATCAAAGGTATCCGCAGACAACCGGGACCCAAGGGTCATGGCGATGACCCGGTCCTTCTCCACCAGCACCAAACCCTCCATGCCCAGCGCCTTACGGTGACGCAGCGCTTTTTCAATGGCAGACCGTTCCAAGCGGAAACTGGCAGTGGGGTCTGCTTCCTTGCGCCGGGCGTACCACACATCCAGCATTTCCAAGACCTTAGGCGTATTTTCGTCGGTAATGGGCATCACTGTACAGCCGGGATGGAGCAGACGAAACCGATTGCAGTGGTTGCGCTTACGTTGCAGCTTTTTTCCCTTTAAATCTGCCAGATCATCAATGGCATACACGTAATCATAGCTGTCACGATCCGGTTGGAAGTAAAACTGCCCGGGATACCATTGCTCCAACTTTTGACAGTCCTCCCCTATCAGACCGGTGAGGCGGCAGGGAATCCCCCGCTTGCAGGCGTCATGGATAATGGCATCTAAGGTTGGTTTCAGGTTCTTGCCCAAGGGGAACAAATACACACTCCTGCGGTTAAACTGGCAGAAAAACGCCAGATTTCCCTCATGGATCGCCGCCTTCTGCCGTCCCCACAGAAACAGGTTGGCAAAATTATATTCACATCCCCGCTCCCCGCAGGACAGCAAAAAGGTATCATACAATGCTTTGTTTTCCGGTTTCAGCGGTGCAAAATCCAGCATACTCCGTCACTTCCTTTGTACTTATCAGTATACCACAGTTTTCCCCTTTACACAACAAATAAAGCCATTGACAAAAAGTATTTTCAACGGATAAAATAAAAACAGAAAGGAGGCATTCCCATGGCAGAACAGTTTGCAATCACCCATGAAATATTGGCAGAAATGTTGGAAAAAAAGCAGTACACCGCCCTGCGGAATACCCTTTGCAGCCTGTACCCGGCGGATATTGCCGGGACGTTTGCCCACTTGCAGGCAGAACAGCTCCCCCTGTTATTCCGGCTTCTGCCCAAAGTGCTGGCTGCGGAAACCTTTGTGGAAATGGAAACAGAACAACAGGAATTGTTGATTCAGGGTTTTTCCGACAAAGAACTAAAAGAAATGCTCCGCCAGCTCTATGCAGACGATGCCGCGGCGTTGGTGGAAGAGATGCCCGCCAATGTAGTGCGGCGGATCTTGCAACAGGCAGATCCGGGAATGCGCCGGTCCATCAACCAGATCTTGCAGTATCCGGATAACTCCGCCGGCGCTATGATGACCACGGAATACGTGTCCTTAAACCCGGAAATGACCGTGGGCGAAAGCATCCTGCGGATCCGCCGGGAAGGTGTGAACAAAGAGACCATCTACACCTGCTATGTCACCGATGACAAGACCCTTGTGGGTGTGGTGACTGTCAAGGACCTGCTGTTGGCAAAAAATGACAATACCTCCATTTCCAACATTATGTTAACTCGCCCCATCGCCGTCACCACCCACACCGATCAGGAGGAAGTGGCGCATATGTTCAGCAAATACGATCTGCTTGCCCTGCCGGTAGTGGATACGGAGAACCGCATGGTGGGCATCGTCACCTTTGACGACGCCATGGACGTGCTGGAAGATGAGATCACCGAGGATATGGAGCTCATGGGTGGTATCCTCCCCTCAGAAAAGACCTATCTGCGCAGCAGCATTTGGGAACTGTTCAAAAACCGTATCCCCTGGCTGATGCTTCTGATGCTTTCTGCCACCTTTACCGGTCTGATCATCACCTCTTTTGAAGAGGCGCTGGCGGCGCAGGTGGCGCTGACTGCCTTTATTCCCATGCTCATGGGCACCGGCGGCAACTCCGGCTCCCAGTCCTCGGTGACCATCATCCGGGCGCTGAGTCTGGACGAACTGCGGTTTTCCGATCTGCCCCGGGTCCTTTGGAAGGAGCTGCGCACCTCGATTCTGTGCGGCGTGGTGCTGGCAATCTTCTGTTTTGGAAAGATATGGCTTGTGGACAGAACTTTATTAGGCAACGATCAAATCACCCTGATGGTGGATGCGGTGGTCTGCCTTGCCCTGCTGGTGACAGTGATCGCAGCAAAGATCATCGGTGCGGTACTGCCCATGGCTGCCAAGGTGCTCCATGCAGACCCGGCGGTGATGGCAAGTCCCTTCATTACCACTATCGTGGACGCTCTATCTCTGCTGGTCTATTTTTTATTTGCCAAAATGCTCCTGCACCTTTGATTCACAGGCGGTTTTCGAACCGCCTGTATTTTTTATCTGGTATTATAAAATTGAACAATTTTGGTACTATCATTATCACCAGAAGGTGCTATAATACAGAAAAACAAATTTGGAGGGATTCTCTATGAACAACCGTCAAGCCCTGCAAAAGCTATGTATGGCAGCGCTGTTCGCGGCGTTGTGTTACATTGGCTTTACATACTGCAAAATTGATATCCCCGTGGGCGGAGAAAAGACTGCTTTCCACCTGGGTAACGTATTCTGCGTGCTGGCAGCGCTGTTTTTAGGCGGTTTCTGGGGTGGCATGGCAGGTGCGGTAGGCATGACCATCGCAGACCTCACCACCGCTTACGTCACCTCCGCGCCCAAGACCTTTGTGCTGAAACTGTGCATCGGTCTGATTACCGGTCTGCTCGCCCACAAGGTGTTCCATCTCAGCCGGGATACCCAACGGAAGATCCCCCTGCCGGTAGCGACGGTCATCAGCTGCGCCGGCGGCATGGTATTCAATATGGTAGCAGACCCCATTGTGGGTTACTTTTACAAAACCTACATTCTGGGCGTTCCCCAGCAGGCGGCAGCCATCTGGGCAAAGATGGGCGCAGTGACCACCAGTGTCAATGCCGTGGTAGCGGTGATCGCGGCGACAGTGTTCTACCTTGCCCTGCGTCCCGCGCTGAAACGAACCCAGCTCCTTCCGCAAGTTCTATAAATCAAACATCACAGACCCGGTTGCCAAACCGGGTCTTCTTTGTTATAATTGCAGTATATTGCAAAAATGGGGGCATGTTTATGAACATCATCATCGCCGGCGCCGGCAAGGTGGGAAAGGTTTTGCTGCATCAACTGGCAGCAGAGGGCCACGACCTGACTGTCATCGACCGAGACAGCCGTGTTCTGGAAAACCTTGTGGTAAAATATGACGCCCTGGGCGTACAGGGAAACTGCGCATCCAAAGCCGTGCTGGAACAGGCAGGGGTGCGGGATGCGGATCTGGTCATCGCCGTCACCAACGCAGACGAAGTCAATCTTCTGTGCTGCATGACCGCCCACGGCATCCACCCCAACATCCATACCATCGCCCGGATCCGGGACCCGGAATACGCGGAGCAGGTGATGACCATGCACCATACCTTCCCCCTGTCCTTGACGGTAAATCCGGAAAAACAAGCGGCAATGGAAATCGAACGCTTGCTGAAATTCCCCGGCTTCCTCCGGCGGGAATCCTTTGCCAAGGGCCGTTCCCAGATCGTAGAACTGCGGATCGACGGCAAAAGCAAGCTGAAAAATGTAGCGCTGATGGATATGAGCAATGTAGTCCGATGCCGGGTGCTGGTGTGTGCGGTGCTGCGGGACGGGCAAGCCGTGGCGCCCAGCGGCAATTTCGTGCTGCAAGAGGGTGACCGGATCTTCGTCACTGCCCCCACCCCCAGTCTGGCGCTGCTGCTGAAAAATCTGGACATCTCCACCCGCCGGGTGCGCCGGGTGCTGCTGTGCGGCGGCGGACGGGTCAGCTACTATCTGGCAAAACTTCTGGAACAAGACGGCATAACCGTCCGAATACTGGAAAAAGACCACAACCGGTGCCTTACCCTTGCCGAAGCCCTGCCGGATACCGACGTGATCCACGGGGATTGCAGCAACCAATCTGTTCTGGAAGATCAAGGTATCGACCAGTGCGACGCGGTGGCAGCCCTCACCGGACTGGATGAAACCAACATGATCCTCTCTCTGTACGCCGGCAGCCGGGGCGTCCCCCAGACAGTCACTAAGCTGAGCCGGGAGGAAAGCATCCGCATTGCCAACGCCATGGCCCTTGGCAGCATCATCAGCCCCAAGGAGCTGTGCAGCAATATCATCGTCCGCTACGTCCGCGCCATGCAGAATCAGACCGGCGCAGCGGTATCCGTCCACGCCATTGCCGACGGGCAAGTAGAGGCAGTGGAATTTGTTGTAAACGCAAACACCCCACACACCGACACGCCCCTGAAAGAGCTTCGCTTAAAACAAGATGTACTGATCGCCGCCATTATCCACGGCATCACCTCCGAAGTCCCCAACGGCGAATCCCGATTCGTTCCCGATGACCGGGTGGTGGTGGTTACCAGCCACCGGGGTATGCTCCGGCAGCTGGGAGACATCTTTGCATAAGGGTGACGGGCTATGAATATAAAAATGATGGGGCGATTTATCGCCCAGATTATTGCCATTGAAGCCGCGTTCATGGTCCCGGCGCTGGCCGTGAGCCTTGGCTATGGGGAGTGGCCCGGGGTAAAGGCCTTCGCCATCACCATCGGTATCATGCTGGCGCTATCCGCAGGACTGTATCTGCTATGCCGGAAGGCAGGCAGACTCTTCGGCGCCCGGGAGGGCTTGGTATGCGTAGCCCTCAGTTGGATCGTTATGAGTTTGCTGGGAGCGCTGCCCTTTGTCCTGTGCGGACAGGTGACGCATTACATCGACGCCCTTTTCGAGATCGTATCCGGCTTCACCACCACCGGTTCCTCTGTGATCGCAGATGTGGAAAGCCTGTACCGGGGCATCCTCTACTGGCGCAGTTTCAGCCACTGGATCGGCGGTATGGGTGTGCTGGTATTCCTGCTGGCAGTGCTGCCGGGTGGCAAAGGCTCCGGCTTTACCATGCATCTGCTGCGGGCAGAAAGCCCCGGACCGGATGTGGGCAAACTGGTGCCGAAAATGCGGCAAACCGCTACAATTCTATACTGCATTTATATCGTGCTGACCATCATCAATGTAATCTTCTTGCTGGCAGGAGGTATGAATTGGCTGTTAGCGCTGTGTACCGCCTTTGGTACCGCCGGCACAGGCGGTTTCGGCGTTTACAACGACTCCTTAGGTAGCGTCAGCCCATATATTCAAAATGTCACCACGGTGTTTATGTTCCTGTTCGGCATCAATTTCAGCCTTTACTATTTACTGCTGATGGGCAAGCTCCGCAGCGTATGTAAAGACGAGGAGCTGCGGCTATATGTGGGACTGGCAGTAGGGTGCGTCATTGCATTGGTGCTGTCCATTCGCCCATTGTACACCACCCTGGAAGAAACCATTCGCCATGCCGCCTTTCAGGTGTCCTCCGTTATGACCACCACCGGCTTCTCCACCACCGATTTTAATCTTTGGCCCAGTATTTCCAAGGCGATCCTGCTGCTTCTGATGATTGTAGGCGCCAGCGCAGGCTCCACCGGCGGCGGACTGAAATGCATCCGGGTGCTGCTGTTGTTCAAGGTGCTTCGCCGGAATATCCGAAAGATCCTCAACACTCAGAAGGTTCTGGTGGTTCGCAGCAACAAAAAAACCGTGGACGAAAAGGTGCTGGACAACGCCAACGCCTACTTTGCCGCATACATCATTATTATTGTACTGTGCACGCTGATTCTGTCCCTGGATAAATTCAGTCTGGAAACCAATCTTTCCGCGGTGCTGGCTACCTTCAACAACATCGGTCCGGGATTTGGCGCGGTGGGTCCCACCTGCACCTATGCCGATTACAATATCCTGTCCAAGCTGACCATGATCATGGCAATGCTAGCAGGCCGGTTGGAAATCTTCCCCATTCTGGTGCTGTTTTCCAGAAGCACCTGGTCTAAACGATGACAAAAGAGCCTATCGTCAGATAGGCTCTTTTCCGTAATGATTGATATGTTTTTTAATGGCTTCAAAGGATTCATCACTGATGGCATGCTCCAATTTACAAGCATCCTCCAAGGCAGTTTCCTCGCTGACACCCAGGTTTACCAAAAGCCGGGTCAGCAGCGTATGCCGCTCATAGATTTTTTCCGCCACGGCGACGCCGCTTTCCGTCAATGTGATGGCGCCGTCAGTTGCAATTTCAATAAACCCACCATTTTTCAGAAGGCCCATGGCTCGGCTGATACTGGGTTTGGAATAGCCCATATGCTCCGCCACATCCACAGAACGCACATGCCCGTTTTGCTTTATGAGCACATAAATGGTTTCCAGATACATCTCCCCGGATTCCTGAATACGCATAGCCATCTCTCCTTGCGATAAACTACATATACATAGTCTATCACAAATTTTAAAAAATTGCAAATATGGAGTGCCAATGACCCCGAAGGATCATTGGCACTGGGGACTTACTGCATACCCTGCTCGTAAGCCTCGATCATCTTCTTGACCATCTGGCCGCCTACGGAACCGGCCTCACGGCTGGTCAGGTGACCGTTGTAACCGTTGGTCAGGTTGACACCCACTTCGGAAGCAGCCTGCATCTTGAAACGGTCCATAGCTTCCCGTGCCTGGGGAACGTTGATCTGGTTGTTGTTCTTCATAACAATTCTCTCCTTTTCTGCTTTCTCGGAAAGCCGTACTTTCCGAAGAAAGCACTGTTCTTTCCGCAACCATAGCTTTGCCGAAACAGGAAAAAATATAAATGTTTCTTTTCGGAAAACGACACAAAATTTGGAAGCATATTTAAATCAAGCCCCCGGCAGTTCACACAAACTGCCGGGGGTAAACCCATACCCCTTCCGGCAGAGGATATTTCCGGCGTTTTTGAGACTCAGGGGACGGACGGACCGTCCCCTTTGATGTCAATTAAGACACAGAACCGTCCCCTGCCTTCACTGTCTTAGAGTAAACACAAATCGTCGCAGAAAGTATACCATTTAGTGGATATACTATCATATGCGCAGTGCTATTTATAAACAGATCAAAAAAATGATATATAGATAATATCCCGGGAAAAGCAACAAATATAATAAGGAATGTAATCCATACTTTTGGTTGCACAATTTGTTTTTTTAGTTGTATGGTATGTAGGAGAGTCATTGCTCCGAAAGTGATACCAAAAACAATCCAAGACACAACAATAAACACAATTTTGTCCTGACTGTTTAGATTAGATGTAAAACAAATAGCGAAACTGTATAAACTAAGAAAGAGAAGCGAAGCTATCACAAAAAGGCTCCTTTTTTTTGCTATACTTTTTAACATTATTCACATTCCTTTCCATATCAATTGCTGTCCCATTCTAATACCAAACTGCCTCCTACTCCATAAGAATAGCCTGTCTTATACACTACGGTATCTATGGGGGTAACGCCGTCCAGACTGCCGGTGGTAAACCCATACCCCTTCCGGCAGAGGATATTTCCGGCGTTGTTTGGGACTCAGGGGACGGGCAAACCGTCCCCTTGTCACACGTCTTACATCTTAGTATAGTAGTATTTGCAGCAAAACAGCAACTATACAAATAATATGGTGTATAATAAGGCACATCGTAGCTAATTTAATAGGTTTGTTTTTTTCTTTAACCGCGTAATAGTGGGATGCACCCAATAAGGGAATAAGACACAATGGCAAATAAATTAGCAATAAAAACAGCTGATAATCCGCATAGGGCAATGTTTGTAAGACAACCCCTTTTTTGAAGTATCCTAAAACTTTACACGCAGCTGAAAAAAGCGATCCAAGCAACAGGGCAATACCCCATAAAATAAACCAAATTTTCGATTTGTTTTTCATCTAGCACTCACCTCAGTCAGGATAGAAGAAGATTACATCTATTTCTTGACAAAATGATATCATATCAAAGCCTATATACCATGAGCCACCCGCAATAAAATATGCACCTGTGCTGTCTATCGTCCAATTGCTATTGTAGTCATCTGATACAAAATCCCCCATTGGCGAGGAAAAAGGCAACTCACGAGACCCGCTCTCCTTTGCGCCTTGTAACACATCTATAAATAGCACAGAAGCACTCAAACCTTCGTTGTAAGATTGCTGCACAGTAAACTTTCCGTCGTCAAGTTTTAACTCTATTAAATTGTAATTAATGCCAAAGCCAAGACCAACAACATCTGCTATATTCTTCTCTCCATAAAGACCTAATCCAACTCCTATTGATGCATCAATATTGGTATATGCTGCTTTTATTACTTGTTTGCCCTTGTTTACAGCTTCCTTAAAATCAACTTTTGACAATTCATTTTTTATGCCGGTAGTGAGTTGATTCACTCCCGTTTTGATTGCGTTTGCTGCATTTTTAATCCACTTGGGCCAATTGCCGGAGAAGTCGGACATGTTGACAGGGTTGTTCATACAGTACGCAAATAAGTTATATCCGCGAACATCTCCGCCAACACCGGACATAACACCGTCCGCATTGATAAATCTGCCAATCTCGGGGTTGTAATAACGGGACTGCAAGTAATACAGGCCGGTTTCGGTGTCGTAGACGTAGCCGCGGTAGCGGAGGACGTTGTCTGTGCCGATGCCGCAGCCGCTGGTATCGGTCATGGAAATGAGGTTGCCCCATGCGTCGTAGGCATAGGTGACAAGGGTATTACCCGCATCATTCAAAATAGCAATCACATCGCCCTGCAAGTTGGTGATGTAATAGTAAATGGTGCCGTTGGTATACAGCGCCCAAGGCGCACCCAGCGCATCATAGGTAATGTAAAATGCCTGGTCATCCACGGTGTACTGCCACATCTTATCTCCGTAGTAGGAGTAGGTGTAAGCAGTGCTGCCGTCCGTGCGCTTGGTGCGCAAGCCACCGGCGTCGTAGGTATATGTCCAGGTGGTATTTCCGTTGGACATACCCGCCAGTTCTCTGCCATGTTCCCAGGTGTAGGTCCATGTGCCATCGGAAAGGGGATTGCCTATGGTATCGTAGATTATGGTAGTTCCGTCATACCCGGTGAGGACATCGCCCCAGCCACCCAGCTGATAGCTGTACGCAACAGTGTCGGTGGGCGTAACGCCATCCAGACTGTCGGTGGTAAAGGCGTATTCCCGCCGATAAAGAATATTGCCCGCGCTATTTGGGACTTAGGGGACGGACTCGCCGCCCCCTTTGGTTGTCAGTTTGTCAATACGCAGAACCGTCCTCTTGTTATTTTAATGCATCTTTTGTATAATCTTCTTCGTAATAATACCAATTTTCTGCTGTCATTGGCACTAATCTTGTGAGGTGTGGAAGGTTCGGTGTAGTTTGCCCATCTATAGAATATGCAATACCACCTCCAAAATCAGTCAGTCTAGTCCAACGCAGAAGATGTATTGTGTTATTATTTTTTTCAATACTGTGATACCCAGAGGTGCCAAGCAAATGTTTAATAGCCTTCAAAACAGCCTCGTTATCAATGTGGTCTGTATACCCTACATATACTGATCCATCTGCATCATTAATATAGATAGTTTGATGTTCAGACTCTATCAAAAAATCTACAACAAGAAGAATATTGTCGTAATCTTTTTTAAGTATCTGTTCTGCAGTATTTGGATTTGGTATAATAGTGGCATATTTTTGTCCCATATATATAACTGCTATAATTGCGGTTGCGATGCAAAAAATCGCAACGCTAAATGTGGTCTTTTTAAGCATTTATATATCCCCCAAAAAAGCAAAGTAATGTCTATATCAAGAAATTTAGTAACCAAGTAAGCCGTAGAAATAACCAAGCGAAATATATTCCCAATCAGCAATCTCGTTGTGGATTGCTGCACCAGACCCAGGTAGACCTGCAGCCACATAAGAGCCAGTAATCAACACCTCATATGATAATCCGTACGCAGCGCCAAGATAACCATATGTGAAATTACCTAAATCTTCAACTGTTACTACTCTGCCACAATACATTACTGGAACCCCGAATCCAGGATAGTCCGTACCTATTGTAATTACCCAAGGCATCGGTCGTTTTATATCCCAAACTGCGTTATGATTAACCATTGCATAAAATGTTGAATATATGCCAAGTTCTCCGCCGATTTTTTCAACAAACGGCATTGCATCAACAAATTTCCTCCATTGGCGAGCTAAAGTTGCTGCGGAATATAATGCGGAATTCACTTCTGCTGTAACATCCCTAATGGGATAAGAAAAACCATCTAGCGAATTATTGCTATGCAATATTTCCAGAGGCATATTGGGGGATGCAGGCATAGATATGGGTGTTGGTTGATGCGATATATCAATCCCTGATGAAGAAAGAACATTTGGTTTGCTTTTCTTAAATGCTGTATCTATATTTAATTCAACATTGTCCATATCTAGGAACCTTCCCCATTCGGGGTTGTAATAACGGGACTGTAAGTAGTATAGGCCAAGTTCGGTGTCGTAGACGTAGCCGCGGTAGCGGAGAACATTGCCGGTGCCGAGACCGCAGCCGCTGGTATCGGTCATGGAAATCAGGTTGCCCCAAGCGTCATAGACGTAGTAGACCACCGTGTTGCCTTCATCGTCATTGATGGCAACGATATCCCCTTGCACGTTCAGAATGTAGTAGTACGTATCATTATTCCGACTCAGGCTGTAAGGCATGCCCATGGCATCGTAGGTAATGGTAAAGGACGTATAATCCTTGATATAATGCCACAGCTTGTCGCCGATGTAAGAATAGTAGTAACTGGCATCATCACTGTACCGGTATGTCCGTAAACCGTCGGCATTGTACTGGTAAGTCCAGGTCACATCACTGTCGGACATGGATTCCAGTTGTCTGCCATGCTTCCACGTGTAGGTCCATGTGCCGTCGGAAAGGGGATTGCCGATTCCGTCTCGGGTTATGGTATTCCCGTCGTAGCCAACAAGAAGATCTCCCCAGCCCAGCTCCGTATCGTAAGTATACACTACGGTATCAGTGGGGGTGACGCCTTCCAGACTACCGGTGGTAAAGGCATACTCCTTCCGGCAGAGGATATTTCCGGCGTTATCTTTGGGTCTGGGGGGCGAAAATCCGCCCCCCTTATTTAGTTGTTTGCCCGTCCATCAAGTCGCAGAGTCGTCCATAGTTTTCTTGACAATTTTCCCTTCAAACAACGACTCGAATTCCTCCAAAGACCCTGTTGTGAGCAGGCTTTTTTGACAAATGAATCTGTCACTTCTTTTTTCGAATGGGAAGCGTATCTCATAAAAATCCTCGTGATTGATTACTTGTCTTACATCGCTAATAAGTCTAGAATCAGAGTAGCGATCCGCAATACATATAATATAATGCTTATCCGTATATATTCTTTGAGGAAGCATCGATAAGTATTCTTTCTTCCCCTTTGGCATAAAAACAATGATGGCACATAAAAGTAATGCAGCTAACATTGCATATATAAATGCATTATCACGAAGTACAATTTTCCCAATCAAAAACACATTAGGTAAAGCAAGAAGTAAAACAACAAGAGTACCAATATAAACGGTTTTTCTGTTTTTCTTTACAAATGCTTTTTCAGCCGCGCCTGTTAAACGACCAGCAAATTCAATCATAAAAACACCTCACTCAATTAATTACGAAGGATATTCCAGCACTTCCATTTCCATTCCCAAAAACGGAGCAACAAAAATAGGAATCACGTCATATGCTAAAATTCCCCACGCCACTGCTTGCTTACCAGTTAACCCCAGTACAGGTACTAATATGCTTGTAGATCCCGCAACACAAGCTACTGCACCACCAAAAAAACAACTGTTCCTCCAACAAGAGTGCCAAATGACATGCCTATTATTGCGTTGTTAATTCTATCTTTGGTCGTTAATATATTAGTTGTATTTAAATCCTGAGAATCATTAGAAGGCATTAAAGCACTAGAATCAGGGGGCGCAATCATATCCGATGTGTTAAGCATATTTGGATCAGATAAACTAACATCTCCACTTGGTGTTTGCTGCGGTACAGGTGGCAAAATCATATCATGTTTTTCTTCTTGTTTTGGCCGCATTGCATCAGCAAGATTTCTATCTGTTGTTAATCCATAAATCAAACCACCAATTGCACACACACCTATAATAATCAGCGCCCAAGGCAATGCTCCAGTGCGATCTACATAATTGATAGGATTATTCAAACAATAGGCAAACATATTGTAGCCCAGGGGGCCTTGGCCGGTGGAGAGAAGTCCGTCCGCATTAATAAATCTGCCGAGTTCGGGGTTGTAGTAGCGGGATTGGAGGTAATAGAGCCCTGTTTCCTCATCGTAGACGTAGCCAAAAGGGAAAATCAGGTCTTTTTCAAGGCCCATCCACCGCCCTCAAGTGGGGGGCTTTGGGGACGGACGCACCGTCCCCTTTGATGTCAATTAAGACACAGAACCGTCCCCTGTGCTACAGAAGGCGAATGGTACTGCTATGTACCAGCAAGCATCGCGTTTGGTCACCCAAACACAGACTTGTCAGGAATATTCCTGAAACCTTTAAGGGCTTGGGACTATCCCAACAAACTGCCTTTTGTCCCCAAAAGGCGATGCTTGCTGGTATATGTTATTTGTGGCATAATTATTGCGTACGCCAATCGTACTTTTCGCCTTGTGATAGATCAAGAGTTTTTCCGTTAATTGAAACCGTTGTATTATCAATCCAGTCGATTTTGGCTTCGTATTCATGATAGGCATCATAAATAATACTTTTTCTATCGTCTGTTATTAAATAAACTCTAACTGAAAAATCAACAGTTGCACCAGGTTCTGTTCTATATGCTTCTAAAGTATATTTACCATCTGGTGACTGCGAAGCCATTAAAAAAGTTTCCGGATTGTTCGTTTGAGAGTTTCCAATATTCAAAACTGGAATAATATAAATCCGAATAAACAAGGCGAGCAATACTATTAAAACAACACTTAATATTATAGATAAAATTATCACAATAGTTCTTTTCATCATCACAACCTCCTTAATGATCCTCATTGTAAAGCATAATTCCGTACATTATATACATTTGGTCGCGAAGATCATCGCCATTGGAAGCCATAATAAACGAAAAATTGGATGTTCTTGCCTTGATTTGTGCAAAACCTGCACCGGCTAACAAAACTGAATCTGGCAATCCAAGTGCTTTACCCGTGTAACCAAAATTGATATTTCCAATATCTTGACCTTGAATCACCAAATCATTAAACTGAAATGTTCCTTGATATTCCGGTAACTGCTTTAAATCCCACTCACCTTTATTTCTCACTTTGTTATAGAACTGTTTTCCTGATTCAATTATCCCTTCATTTTTGGTAGTTTCTTTTACCGTGTTCGCATTTGTTTTAAGTGTTTCCCTAAAACTTTCAGTTATATCGGATGTTGGTTCAGGTAAAGAATCTAACTCTTTTTGAACTCTTTTGGTTTCCTTCACAGTGCATACAACCTTTGCAACAACTGCTACAACAGCCACTACAACTACTACTGCTTTAATTATTGCAGAAATCCAAAATTGTCCTGAAGGATCTACACGATTAACCGGATTATTACCACAGTAAGCAAAAAGATTTAACCCTGTTAAATCAGATCCAGTTGTAATCATATTATCCGCATTAATCCACCGGCCAATCTCAGGATCGTAATAACGGCTGGATACATAGTAGAGCCCAGTCTCCTCATCGTAGACGTAACCGCGGTAGCGGAGGACGTTGTCGGTGACGATTCACCAGTACAGATATCCCCATATTCTAATTTTAGACTACCATATTGAATAATCCGTGTCAAGGCATTATCCGCAGTTTCATGCTCTGTTTTCTATTATGGCATTTATAACTACACACACCGACCATGCGGAATACACAGGAACCATTGGCCGCTACTATAAAACCTATGCTTACATTGGAGGCGGCAAAGATGGCGCCGGTGATACCCGCTATTTCTGGACAAACTTGAAAAAACAGCCCTCTTCTTAGGATAAATCAAGCGCCCGGCAGGATAAACCTGCCGGGCGCTATACTATACTGTTGCAAATTCCTTTTGGGGTAAGCTTTGCCAAGTCAGGCCCTTGGGGTAGAAAAAGCGCACCTTTTCCTCCGCAATACGAAAATCCACGGTCTGCGCCATACGCAGCTCCCCATCCAGATTCACCGGTGTGGGCTTGTCGCAAAGAATGCGGATATGCTCCGTGGAGATCCGGCGGACCAGTTTAGGAAGCTGGGCGTACTTCCCCGCCTTATAGATGCCGATAAGCCTTGCCACCCCCAGCCGGGACACCGCATTTACCAGCAGAACCTCCATTTTCCCATCTGTGGGGTCTGCGTCCGGCACAGGATTGAAACCGCCGCCGTAAAATCTGCCGTTGCAGGCGCAGATCAGGGTGAATTTCCCGTCGATCCGCTGCCCGTCCACTTCCACAATGTAGTGTTCACTGACGCCCCGAATGGTATTGACCACCGCCGATGCCGCATATGCCCGAAAGCCGCTGAGCAAAGGAAGGCGCTTGTAGTTTGCCACGTCTGTTCCCACCCGGGCATCAAAACCCACGGAACAGATGTTGAGGCTGTAATCATCGTTAACTTTGATCAAATCGAAAGTGACTTCCTCTGCATCCAGCAGGCGTTTTAAATCCCGAAAGGCCTCCGGCTCATCGAAGATCCGGATAAAATCGTTACCGCTGCCACCGGCAAACATGGTCACCGCCACATTACCATAGCCTGCCACGCCGGAGACAATTTCGTTCATTGTGCCATCGCCGCCGCAGGAATGGATCCGGTATTCCTCCCCGGTCTGGGCGGCCCGCCGGGCGATCTTCCGGCACTGGCCGGGCGCGCCGGACACTTCGATGGCATAGTCAAGATTCCGGGGCTCACAAATCTCCGCGATCTTTTTCCGGTAGCTTTCTGTCTGGTTCCGGCTGCCGGCGGCAGGATTAATGATAAACAAATGCTTCATTTCTTCCTCCGGGAATTGTCGGTGAACATATAGTAGTCGCAGCGGATTTTGCCGTTATAGAACTTCCGCTTCTTATCTGCCCGGCGACCAAAGTAATGCTCAAACTCCGGCTCGGAGGTAATGACAAACTTCTTCCATTCGTTGGCAAATTTCAGATGCCGACCCAAGGCGCTATACAGCCGCTGAGCGCTTGACTGCTCCATCATCCGCTCGCCGTAGGGCGGGTTGCACACCAAAATACCGCTTTCTGCCGGCAAATTCATTTTGGTGGCATCGCCATCTTTGAAGGTAACGCAGTCAGAGACACCGGCTTTCCGGGCATTGGCAAATGCCAGGGACACGCAGGTAGGGTCATTGTCCGAGCCCATGATCCGATAATTGCCGGAAAACTCCCTGTCCTTTGCCTCCTCCTTGGCCAGTTCCCACGCCGATTTGGGCATCCAGGGATACTGCTCTGCCGCAAAGGTGCGGTTCAAACCCGGCGCCCGGTTCTTGGCAATCAGCGCCGCCTCAATGGGGATGGTACCCGATCCGCAGAAGGGATCCCAGAAGAATTCTCTACCCCGATACCGGGTCAGCTGGATCATCCCCGCAGCCAAAGTCTCATGCAAGGGAGCATCGTTACCGATGGCCCGATAGCCCCGCTTATGCAGACCCTGTCCGGAGGTATCCAGTGACAAGGTAACCTGATCATTCAGCACCGTAAAGTGCAGTTGGAATTTCACGCCGGTCTCCGGCAGCCAACTAACACCGTACTTCTCCCCCAGACGGCGGGATGCCGCTTTCTTAATGATCGCCTGACAGTCGGAAACACTCATGAGCTGACTGTTCAAACAGTGACCCTTCACCGGAAACTGGCCGTCCTTGGGGATATAGTCCTCCAAATTGGCATGGAGAACCCCTTGGAACAATTCCTCAAAGGTCTTTGCCTGAAACTGCGCCAGCACCACCATCACCCGTTCCCCGGTGCGCAGGCAGATATTGGCTTTCGCCAAGGCATTTTCGTCACCGGTGAAGAGGACGCGACGGTCCTCCACCCGGACATTTTCCATTTTCATGCGCTTCAATTCGTCGCCGGCAAGGCCCTCCAAGCCAAACAAACAAGGTACGATCAGTTCCATAACTGCCTCCTAGGGGATAATTTTGTTGCGTTTCAGATACCGCTCTTCCTCGGAAAATACGCAGCCGCAGTATTTCTGCATGTAAAAGCCCTGCTCCCGGGCAAATGCCTGCCCGGCTTTGAACACTTCCCGAAAATCCCGGTAGAGAAATTCCACGCCATAAGTCTCCGCCGCCCGTTCCGCCACGGACTTCATCAGTTCATGGTTCTGATAGGGGCTGATGAACAAGGATGATGTAAAGCTGTCAAAGCCCTGCTCCTTTGCGGTCTTTGCCGTTTCAAACAAACGCATTTCGTAGCACTTTATGCAGCGATTTTCTATATCCTCCGCCACCGCACGGACAAAGGGGCGCAGGGCATAATCGTTCTTTTCCAGGAGGGGCAGGTTCACGGATTCTGCGTAGGCCCGCAGGCAATTCCGCCGCTCCCTGTACTCCGTAAAGGGGTGGATGTTGGGGTTATACCAAAAGCCGGTGACCTCTATATTCTCCCCCCGCAGGGCGGCAACGCATTGATTGGCACAGGGGGCGCAGCAGATATGCAGCAAGGTGTTCATAATTTTCTCCCAAGCACAAAAATCTTTGAAAATATTGTATCACAGGATCTGCAAAATCACAAGTATCTTGCAAGAAAACCGCCCTTGCACAAGGGCGGTTTTTAGCATAGGAGATTGCCACGTCCCCTTCGGCTTGCCTCAGGGTTCTCGCAATGACACTACAAATTTAAATTTCTATCGTCCTTGCACCTTCAACTTCCACACGCACCCATAAACAGCGAAACCCGGGCCCGAATTGACAGTGGTGACAGGCGCATGAACGGACACTCATTTCATAATTATAGACCCATTACAAAATCCAGCATGGCGGATTTTTCAATTACCCCGGTGTGCAGTTCCGGTTTCTCCCGCAGACCGGTGAGATTAGCAGGGATTGCTGCGCCGGTAAGATCTTGCAGATATTCCATCTGGGCAAATTCGTCCGGCAGATCCACATCCTTCAATGCCGACAGCACCGCTGCCGGGAACTTATAAGCAGAGGCAGTGGACAGCACCACCATGGGGCGGTTGTCACCGGTTTGGTTTACATAATCTTCTGCCACTGCCCAACCGGTGGCGGTATGGGTATCACACAGATAATGCTGCTCTTTAAACACCTTTTCAATGGTCTTTTTCGCCCCGGCATCATCGCAGCAACCTGCCCAAAAGCCCTCAGAAATGGCAGCTTTCAGGGTTTCCGGCACAGTATAGAACCCATTGGTGTTCAGTTCCTGCATAAGAGCAGACACAAGCTTACTGTCCTTGGACAGGAAATACAAAAGCCGTTCCAGATTGGAGGACACCAGAATATCCATGGAGGGAGAGTCGGTTTTCAGCAGCGGACGGCGGCGGTCATAAGTACCGGTGCGGATAAAGTCCGTCAGCACGTTATTGGCGTTGGAGGCGCAGATCAGCTTGCCCACAGGCAGACCCAGCTCCTTGGCAAGCCAACCGGCAAGGATATCGCCGAAGTTACCGGTGGGAACGCAGAAGTTCACCTTGTCGCCCATCTGGATCTGACCCCGGCGGAGCAGATCGGCATAGGCCTTGAAATAATAGGTGATCTGGGGCGCCAGACGACCAATATTAATGGAATTGGCAGTGGACAGACGCAAGCGATTGCCAGCAGGGAGTCTCCCCTCTACCGCGGCAGCGAAGATGTTCTTCACGCCGGTCTGGGCATCGTCAAAATTGCCCTTAACGGCGCACACCGCCACATTCTTGCCCTCTTGGGTCACCATCTGGGCGCGCTGGACCGCAGACACACCCCCCTCAGGATAGAACACACAGATCTTCACCCCCGGCACGTCCTGAAAACCTGCCAGCGCCGCCTTGCCGGTATCACCGGAGGTGGCGGTGAGAATAAGAATATCCTCCTGCATGCCCTTTTCCGTCTTGGCAGCGGTGAGCAGCTGGGGGAGCATGCACAGCGCCACATCCTTAAACGCCGAGGTGGGACCCCGGAATAGTTCCAGAACCGTAAATTTCCCGGTATCCACGGTGGGGGTCAATTCCTCCGTCTGGAATTTGCCCCGGTACGCCCGGTCCACCAAGGTTTCCATATTGGGAATATCCGGCAGCATAGCGCCGATGATTCGGGCAGCCATCTGCAAGGTATCCTCCTGCAAGCAGGCGGCGGTATCTATTTTGGGAAGCTGGGCGGGTACGTACAGACCGCCGTCAGGTGCCAGACCGGACAAAACAGCCTGCGCGCTATCGACACAAGCCTCATGATTTCTGGTGGAATGATATAGCATTATGTCCTCCTTTTAGGGGTTTTCTACCCCTTTCTTTTGCTAAATGCACAAAAGTGCCAAATAATAACGGAAATAGTTGTTTTTATGAAACAATTGCATTTGCGTAAATATTATGATATACTCATCTTTATAAAAATGCAAGCATTATTATACAGAAAATCTCACACTCTCGACAGAGAAAATAAACAGGAGGAAATACGAATGCGGATTGGTTTGCTTGGTTTTGGCGTGGTTGGCAGAGGTGTTTACGATCTGACCGCCTCCCGTGATGATATGACCGTCGCCAAAGTGGTGTGCTTAGAGGAGGTTTCCCTGCCGGACGCAGAGGTGACCAAAAACTTTCAGGACGTACTGAATGACGACACCATCGACACCGTGGTGGAGGCTATGGGCGGTCTGCACCCGGCATACGAGTTTGTCCGGGCTGCCATAGAAGCGGGCAAGCACATCGTCACCTCCAACAAAGCGCTGGTGGCTTCCTTCTACGATGAACTGATCCCCCTTGCCAAGGAAAAAGGCGTATGCTTCCGCTGCACCGCAGCTGTTGGCGGCGGCATCGGCTGGCTCTCCGAGCTGGAACGCGCCCGCAGAATGCAAACCATCGAAAAGGTGGGTGGCATTATGAACGGCACCTGCAACTACATTCTCGATTCCATGACCCGTCTGGGTCTTACTTACGCCGATGCTTTGAAGCAAGCCCAGCAGCTTGGCTATGCTGAGGCAAACCCCACCACCGACGTGGAAGGCATCGACACCTGGCACAAGGTGATCCTGTCCTCCAACATTGCCTTCGGCATCAGTCTGGACACCGCCACCGTGCCTGTTGCAGGCATCAGCCGCATCACCGCTGCTGACGTGGAGAATTTCACCGCACGAGGTCTGGTGTGTAAGCTGATCTCCACCGGTAAATATGCAGACGGCAAGGCAAGCGCCTACGTCCAGCCCACCTTGGTAAAGCAGGGTGAACCGGAGTCCGCCGTCCCCGCCAACTATAACCTGATCACTCTGGTAGGCTCTGCCTCCGGTCGTATGAGCTTCTACGGACAGGGCGCAGGCCGCTATCCCACTGCATATAATGTGGTGCAGGATTGCGCCGATGTGCTGGTAAACAAGGGCTTTTACAGTCCCTACGGTGGAAAGACCGCTGCCAACAACACCGACACCCTTTGCTACTACGTAAGAGGCGGCAGCGATGCATGGCTGGAAGAGAACACCGCAGAAAAGTGGGGCGAAGCCGTGATCACCAAGCCCATTTCCGTGGAGGCTATGCACGCATGGCTGAAAGACCAACCCAACGCCTTTATTGCCGCAATGGCAGAATAATCCCATCGAGAAAGGACGAAATTCATGCTGAAAGTAACCAAATTCGGCGGCTCTTCTATGGCAGACGCCGGACAATATCAGAAAGTACGTGACATTGTACTGTCTGACCCGGAACGCCGGGTAGTGGTGGTTTCCGCCGCCGGCAAACGCAACAGCAACGACCATAAGATCACAGACCTTCTGTACCTGTGTCACGCCCACACCCAGTACGGTGTGGCTTGTGATGCCGTATTTGAAATGATCACCTCCCGGTACTTGGAGATCCGGGATCAGCTGGGTATTAAGCTGGATCTGGAAACAGAGTTTGACGCCCTGAAAAAACGGCTGGATGCCAAGCAGGTATCTCAGGACGAAATGGCAAGCCGTGGTGAGTACTTCTCCGCCAAGCTGATGGCAGCCTTTCTGGGGTTCCGGTTTGTGGATGCCGCTGAGTGGGTCTTCTTCAACATTGACGGCACAGTGGATACCCAAAAGACCTATGAAGCCCTCAGCGCCAAGGCAAAGGGCGAGAGTATCGTGACCCCCGGTTTCTATGGCGTGATGCCCGACGGCAGCATCCGTACCTTCTCCCGGGGCGGCAGCGACATCACCGGTTCTCTGGCGGCAGCCGCGTTGGACGCCTCCGTATATGAAAACTGGACCGACGTATCCGGTATTCTCATGGCTGACCCCCGGATCGTGGAAAACCCCTACCCCATCGCCGAGATCACCTATGACGAACTGAGGGAACTGGCATACGCCGGCGCAAATGTGCTCCACGAGGGTGCAATTTACCCGGTGCGGAAGAAGAACATTCCCTTGAACATCCGCAACACCAACGAGCCCAGCGCCCCCGGCACTATGATCCGCAAGCACTTCGAAACCGAGATCGACCCCAACCGGATCATCACCGGCATCACCGGTAAGAAGGATTTTTCCATTATCACCATCTTTAAGCGGGGACTGACCAATCAGGTGGGCATTCTTCGCAGGATCCTGTCTGTTCTGGAAAAGCACGGTGTCTCCGTGGAATTTGTCCCCAACGGCATGGATAATGTCTCTCTTGCCATTCCCACCGCTACCCTCGCCCCCCATCTGTACGCCATTTTGGCGGATATCCAGCAGGATGTCGCCCCGGATAACATCACTGTCCATGACCAGATCGCCATTGTCACAGCCGTGGGTCACCAGATGGCATTCCGTCCCGGCGTTTCCGGCAAGATCTTCGCTGCACTGGGCAAAGCAGACATCAACATCCGTATGATCAACCAGGGTCCCGATGAACTGAACATCATCTTCGGCGTGGAAAACAAAGATTTTGCCGATGCCATCCGGGTTCTGTATAACAGCTTTATCAAGTAAGGAGGCACACTATGAAAACCTATACCGTTGCTGTTCTGGGCGCTACCGGCGCCGTGGGACAGGAAATGATCAGCATTTTAGAGGAGCGAAACTTCCCTGTCGGGAAGCTGGTACCCCTTGCCAGCGCCCGCAGCGCCGGCAAGACGCTGAAATTCAAGGGCGAGGACGTGACCATCGGTCTTGCCTGCGACGAAGCATTTGAAGGCGTGGATATTGTGCTGGGCGCAGCGGAAAATGACATCGCCAAGCAGTTTGCCCCTGCCATCGTCAAAGCCGGCGCAGTATTTGTGGATAATTCCTCCGCTTTCCGTATGGATCCGGAAGTGCCGCTGATCGTCCCGGAAGTAAACCCCGAGGATGTGAAGGGTCACAAGGGTATTATCAGTAACCCCAACTGCTCCACCATCATCACCGTCACTGCGGTCAACGCCCTGAACGCCATCTCCCCCATTCGCACCATGACCGCCTCCACCTATCAGGCGGTGTCCGGCGCAGGCGCAGGCGGCCCTATTGAACTGATGAACGAGGTGGAAGCCCTCTCCAAGGGCGAAACCTACGAACCGAAGATCTTCTCCCACCAGATCGCCTACAACCTGATCCCCCAGATCGGCGGCGAGGCCTTTGAAGGCTACACCAGCGAAGAGATGAAGATGCAGAACGAAGGTCGGAAGATCATGCACCTGCCGGAACTGAAAGTGTCCTGCACCTGTGTCCGCGTGCCGGTGGTGCGCAGCCACTCCATTTCCGTGTCCTGCCACTTTGACGTGCCTGTCACCGTGGAGCAAGTGCGTGAGGCAATTGCCAAGGCCCCCGGCTGTAAGCTGGTGGACGATCTGGCAAATAAGCAGTATCCTATGCCTCTGGAAACCAGCGGTCAGGATATCGTGTACGTAGGCCGTATCCGTCCTGATCTGACAGACGATTGCGGCATCTGCCTGTGGTGCTGCGGTGACCAAGTCCGTAAGGGCGCTGCCACCAACGCCATCCAGATCGCAGAATTGCTTATTAAATAAAGAAAAAGACCCGCCACACGGCGGGTCTTTTTATACGCAAAAGGTATAGGCGATTCACGAATCGCTGACGGACGACCAATGGTCGCCCCTACCTGCTTTATCGAACAAACACGCAGGATCACCCCGAGAAGGGTGTCCCTGCAAAAAACTTCATTGCAGTGCCGGTTTACGGGCGATTCGTTAATCACCCTTACATTTTGTATTTTGCACTTTGCATTTTACATTAACAAAACGGGGTCGTTTCCGACCCCGTTTTTATTTATCTCTTAACCCGTGCGTTGCCGCCCCAGACGCTCCAAACCACGTCTTCGTCAGCAGGCTGCGCATAGTCGGTAAGGAAGGTGGTAGCCAGCGCGCCGGATGCCCAGCCGAACTGGATCCACTTCTCGGACTCCCAACCCTTCAAAATACCGTAGAGCATACCGCCCACAAAGCCGTCGCCGCCACCGATGCGGTCCAGCACAGTGATCCGGCGAGGCTCAACTACGTGCCACTCGTCGCCAGCCAGCATAATAGCGCCCCACAGGTGAGAATTAACGTTCTCAACCTGACGCAATGTGGTAGCGAACACGGAAGCATTGGGGAACTGGGCCTTCACGCGCTTGATCATCTCCTTGAAGGAGTCGATCTTAGCAGCGATATCCTTACCGCCAGCCTCGGGACCCTGAACACCCAGGCACAGCTGGAAGTCCTCCTCATTACCGATGAGGATATCGGCCACGGAAGCGATCTCGGTGAAGATATCATGCAGCTCCTGCTCACGGCCCTTCCAGAAGGAAGCCCGGTAGTTCAGGTCGAAGGAGATCAAAGTGCCATACTTCTTGGCAGCGCGGGCCAGTTCCAGACAGAACACGCTGGTGTCATGGGACAAAGCGCCGATCAGGCCGGACAGGTGCAGAATGCCCACGCCCTCCTGGCCGAAGATCCGGTCCAGGTCAAAGTCCTTGATATTCAGGGTGCGGCCAACTTCGCCGGCGCGGTCATTGCAGACCCGGGGACCACGGGAGCCGTAGCCGGAATCCGCAATATTGAACTGATGGCGGTAACCCCAGGGATCGCCCTGCTCTACTTCCTTGCCCTCGTAGTCCATGCCACGGCTGCGCAGGTCGCGCTTAATGAAGTCAGCAACGGGGCTATCCTTAACGAAGGTGGTCAGCACCTTGGTGGGCAGACCCAGATAAGCGGAGATGGAGGCAACGTTGGTCTCAGCGGAGGTTGCCTGCATCATGAACATGTTGGAGGAAGCAACGGGCTGACCGTTGGGAGGGGTGATACGAACACCCATGCTGGTGGGAACCACCAATGCGTACTTGCAATTTTCACGAAGCTTCATAGTGACTTTCCTTTCTATTATACGTCGTACTGGGTAGCGGAGGTATTGCCGCCGTGACCGGTCCAGTTAGTGTGGAAGAACTTGCCTCTGGGCTCGTCGATCCGCTCATAGGTATGCGCGCCGAAGTAGTCACGCTGGGCCTGCAACAGGTTTGCGGGCAGACGGTCGCAGCGGTAACCATCGTAGTATGCCAGTGCAGAAGAGAATGCGGGAGTGGGCATGCCGCTCATAGCGCCCTGGGCAACCACCTTACGCCAACCGGGCAGCAGGTCTGCGATCAGCTTGGTGAAGTAGGGATCCAGCAGCAGGTTGGTCAGGTTGGGGTTAGCATCGAAAGCATCCTTGATCTTGCCAAGGAACACGCTGCGGATGATACAACCGCCACGCCACATCAGGGCGATGCCGCCGTTGTTCAGATTCCAGCCGTAGGTCTTGGCGGCTGCGCGCATCAGAGTGTAACCCTGTGCGTAGGAGATGATCTTGGAAGCCAGCAGTGCACAGCGGATATTCTCGATCCACTGAGCCTTCTCCTCAGCAGTGAGCTTGGGTGCAGCCTCAGCAGCGCCGGGCAGAACCTTAGCAGCCTCCACACGCTCGTCCTTCATAGCGGACAGGCAGCGGGAGAACACAGCCTCGCCGATGAGGGTCAGAGGTACGCCCTCGTCCAGAGCGGCAATACCGGTCCACTTGCCGGTACCCTTCTGACCGGCGGTGTCCAGGATCTTCTCCACGATGGGCTCGCCATCGGTATCCTTGTAAGCCAGAATGTCACGGGTGATCTCAACGAGGTAGCTGTCCAGGTCGCCCTTCATCCATTCGGCGAAAACTTCATGCATCTCGTCGTCAGACATGCCCAGCATATTCTTCATCAGGTGGTAGGCTTCGCAGATCAGCTGCATATCGCCGTACTCAATGCCGTTATGGACCATCTTGACAAAGTGGCCTGCGCCATTCTCGCCAACCCAGTCACAGCAGGGAGAGCCATCCTCCACCTTGGCGCAAATGGCCTGCAAGATGGGCTTAACGCTTTCCCAAGCAGCGGGAGAACCGCCGGGCATCAGAGAAGGACCGTTCAGCGCGCCCTCTTCGCCGCCGGAAACGCCGCAGCCGATATAGAGCTTGCCCTTGGATTCCACGTACTCGGTACGGCGGATGGTGTCGGGGAAGTGAGAGTTACCGCCGTCGATGATGATGTCGCCATCATCCAGCAGGGGCAGCAGTGCGTCGATGGTTGCGTCCACAGCGCCGCCAGCCTTGATCATCATCATGATCTTGCGGGGCTTTTCAACGTTGGCAACCAGCTCTTCCAGAGAGTAGGAACCGATGATGTTCTTACCGGCGCCCCGGCCTTCCACAAAGTTCTTCACCTTCTCGGTGGTACGGTTGTAGACGGCAACGGTGAAGCCCTTGGACTCCATGTTCAGCACCAGATTCTCGCCCATAACGGCAAGACCGATCAGGCCAATATCAGCTTTTTTCATTTGAGATTCTCCTTTTATTTCAATTTATTATTTTCCAAAAATTTCTTTGTGCCGGGCGCGCAGTCCGTCCAGCACGGAGTAGGGGATCTCCAATTCTCCCCTGCCCTTGCCAATGGCAATGTGAGGCTTATTGGCGCCGTGATAATCCGTACCGCCGGAGATCACCAGTCCCAAATCCTTTGCCATGGCGCGGTAGCGCTGCTCCATATCGGGGGTATAGTCGGTATAATAACCCTCCACGCCATCCAATCCATAGGGGATCAGGCTTTTCAGGTATTCCCGCAATTCATCGTCCGGCAATTTAATGAGGTGCAGGTGCGCCGCCACGGCAATGCCCCCTGCTTGCCGGATGAGGGATACAGCTTCCGGACCGGTCAGCGCCTGCCGGTTGGAATAGGCATAGCAGCCTACGCTCAAATACCGGTTAAAAGCATCCTTGACGGATTCGGCGTAACCCTTACGCACCATGATCTGGGCAAAGTGGGCGCGGCACAGCACATCGTTGCCCCCTGCCTCTGCCCGCAGCTCGTCCATGGTGATGTCAAAACCCTGCTCATTGAGCTTGCGGCAGACCTCTTCCTGCCGCTCGTTGCGGACCTGCAAGGCGTATGCCATGGCATCCTGCAACTGCTTATTGTGGATATCCACAAAGTAACCCAGAATGTGCAGCTCCGTATCCGACTGGGCGGACAGCTCCACCGCCGGGATCACCTCAACACCCAAGGCGCTGCCAGCATCCATCGCCTCCTGCACGCCTGCGATGGAATCGTGGTCGGACAGGGCGATGGCGGCAAGACCGGCATCATAAGCGGTGCGGACCACATCGGCAGGGGTCTGGGCGCCGTCACTGCACAGGGAATGGGTATGTAAATCAATCCTTCTCACCGGACGCTCCTTAGTCATCGCAGACCCACAGGCCCAGAGCGGGGTTCGAGATGTAGAAGATCTCTTCGCCGTCCACGGTGTTGAAACCGTCGGTGAGCTTAGCGGGATCATACTTGGCAACCGCTTCTTCATAGGGCATATAATTGAAAGCAGCGCCCCGGACTTCCTCTTCTGTCAGCTTGCCGGCGCAGTAGGTGATCTTGAAACGGCCGTCGGAAGAGCCGTGGATCAGGTGCGCGGCAACGGAAAGATTCTCCCGCAGATCCTGATTCTCAGGGGCATCCACCAGTTTCAGCACATTCTCTCTGCCCACGTAGCCATACTTGCGGATCAGACGGTCATTCTCCTCGTCCTCACCAAAGTGACCCACCGCCGGCGCCAGCACGATCAGCTCGCCGCCATCAGCAATGGCCATGCGGGTACGGTAGATGGCCTTGTTGCCCAGCCAGGTGCTCTTGAACTCCCGGGGATCCAGGTAAACAACTACCTTATTCAGGCGCTTATCCATATGGGTCAGGTTGATCTCCTGGCTCTTTTTCACCGCAGCTTCGAAGTTTGCCCGCTCACTGCCGATATACAGGCCGTGGATGGTGATATCATCGCCCTTGTTGGTGGTGGTCGTCAGCACATACACCAGCGGAATATGAGAAAGGAAGTTCTCCTGGGCATAGTCAAAGACCCGACGGACGGGAGAGAAGTCCTTGCCCATGATCCGCTCCATGCCATAGAATGCTCCCAGCATGTGGGAGGAGTTGATCATGGAAGAACCGCCGCAACCCACGAAAATATTCTTGCTGTAATTGGCCATGCCCACCACTTCGTGGGGCACGACCTGACCGATGGAGAGGATCAGATCATAGCTGGGATCCAGCAGGCAGCGGTTGACCTCCACGTCAACGCCGGTGGTCACAAGACCCTCGGACACCTGAGAAACAAACTCCCCGGGCACCTCGCCGATCTTCACCACGTCGGTACGCCAGTTATGGACCAGCATCCGGTCAAAGGGAACGCCCTCGCCGAAGAAGGCCTTCCACTCTTCCTCAGTCATAGGAACGTGAGTGCCAAGCGCAGGCATAATATCCACTTGGCAGGTATCCTTCAAAAGTTCATAGTAAATGGCAGTGATCTGACCGGCGCCGGAGTACATTCTGGTGTAGTCCGGGGGTAGGATCAGTACCTTTTTCAGCTCACGGCCTTCCAATGATTTCGCCAGTAACCCTTTCAGCTCCTCAGCGGAAATGCCGTTTTCGCATTCGTAAACCATACACGCCTCTTTCCGGCTCTGTCACAGAGCCAAATTTATGCATTGTCAGTATAGCACATCATATTTCCGATTGCAAGTAACGTCCATACTTTTCTCCTGTATTTTCTTTACAGATTTCCAAAAGTTATAAAATTAGGCAACAAAAACACAGGCGCCCTTAAAAAGCGCCTGTGTTTTGATTACTTTTTCTTCCGCAGCAAGAACCACGCCGCCGCGCCGCCGCCGATCAGCAGCACGGCTGTAATCAATACTGCCCATACATATCCGCCGGATCGACCTGTATCCTCCGGTTCTGTGGGACTGCTATTGGTCTCCGGGACAGTAGTTTCTGTGCTTTCCGTAGCGGGGGTGCCGGTATTCTCCGGAGCGGTAGTTTCGGTAGTTTCCGTTGCGGAAGTACCGGTATTCTCCGTGGCGGTAGTCCCCCCATCCGTTTGGGAAGTGGTCTCCTCTGTGGCGGTGTTTTCCTGTCCCACCGGGGGCGTTACCACAGGAGTGCCCTCTGTTTTGGTGGTGTGACATGCCGCGCAGGTATAGGTCACTGTGGTATCGGCATTCTTTGTACCGCCATCCCATGTGTGTGGAGACGAAATACTCTGGGAGCTAAACATCTCGCACTCCGTACAGGTGAAAATTTTCTCGCCATCTTTCTTGCAGGTCGCCGCCACGGTCACCTTGCCATCATCCCAGGTATGGGTATGATTATAGTGTACCGTTGCAGCCAGCAGCATCGTATTGCCGCCGGTGGTTGCGTCCCCCACAATCTCATCGCTATGATCAATGGTAATTGCTTCCCATTGCGCCTGCGTTCCGGCATAATAGACATCTTTCAGACTTAGGCAATCTCTGAAAGCGCCATTTTTAATGTGCGTCACACTCTCAGGTATGAAAATACGGGTCAAATTTTCACTGGCACGAAAGGCGCTATTCTCAATCACCGCAACACCCTCGGGAATGATAAGACTCTTCATTCCACAAAGAGAAAAGGCTTCTAAACCAATGCTCCGAACACTTGATGGCAGGATCAATGTCTCCAACTTACTAAATGTCATAAAAGCCGCTTCTCCTATATCTGTAACCCCATTGCCCAAATGTAGCTTTGTTACATGAAAATTATTGGCAAAAGCGCCTTCCTCAATTGTTTTTACAGAATCGGCGATCCATATGCTTTCCAGCAAACCAATATGACTAAACGCAAACCTGCCGATAGACGTAATGCCATCGGCAATCACAAGATGGCGGATGTCCAGTTGATACTTCGTATAACTTTCGGCAGAGCCCTTTTGGGCCGTACCGGTGCCGGAAATGGTAAGGGTTCCGGTGGCGGTATCAAATTCCCACTTGATATTGTCACTGTAAGTACCGCTGTCTACGGCAGCGCTAACAGGAAAGACCAACATACCCACCACAAAACAAGCTACCAGCAACAGTGTGCAAAAACGTTTCCTTTGCATATTCATCTCTCCTTTATATTATATTATGGCGGCAACAACCCGGTCTGTAACCGGCAACTGATTGCCTGTAATTTTAGTCTACCATACACAAACCCGCTTTACAAGTATTTTTCACAAAAACATCCGGCAACAGGACTTGATATACATATTCGCCGCAAGCGGCTCCTCGCAATGACAAAAAGTGCGGCGTTTACGGCGGGAGCAAGCCCCCGCCCTACGGATTCAGATTAACATAGTAGGGGCAGAAACAGAAATATGTTGCTCATTTTGGACAAAACTGTTATACTATATATAATTAACATACGGAGGTGTAGCTATGACGACCCCAATTGCTGAAAAAACCACCCCAAATCCCAGCCAACTCCCTGCCGATCGGGCAGAGCTGGTGGCGCTCATGCGTGATGTATATCGGCAGGAGCGCAATGCTGCCGGCAAGAAAATTCTGACTGTGGAACAAATCAAGGCGGAATTTTTAAATCTGCCCGGCGAGGAATACCGGGATTACGAAATGGCGATCACCGGTTTTGCCCGGAATTGGGCAGATTTCATCATTAAAAAAGTAAAAAAAGACGATGAAGAACCTGCCTTGCTGCAACTGCTGCCCAAGCCGGGACAGTATTTGGAATACGGCTCCAAAGAGGAAAAGATCGCCTTTGCCGCCTTCGCCGTAGCCATCAATTATGAGCGGTTGCAGAAAAACCCCAAAGAGGAAGGGGAACTTCTGGAAACCTATCGGGAATTTTTCGGAAAAAAGGTACGGGTCAATACCGCCGCGGAACAATATGAGCATATCTACTTCTTCCATCTGGATGTCCTTCACAGAATGGATCTGGCGGTGGGAAGCAACGACGCATTCCTGATGGCGCTTCTTGCCGATGCAAGAACCAACAGTCTGAATCTCACCAAAAACCACGGCGGTCATCACGCCTTTGCAGAAACTACCGCTTTGGTATTCGAAAACGCCAGCGAGCAGCTGCGGGAGCAGTTAGACTCTGCGCCTGAGCATTGGTTGGAGGAAGCCAAGACCTCTGCCATCAAGGCCATTGCCCAAGACGAAAGCTACGCAAAATACTACTGCACCTACGGTCGTCTCCAAGCCCTGTGCGGCGAGATTGAGGAAGCCATCAAGAACGTCAATCTGGCAATTGCATTGGAGAACAATACCCGCACAGACTACTCCATCCGTATTGGACAGTATTCCAGCTATTACCAGCAATTCCGGGCGCAGCAGAAGCTGCGGATCCAGGAAGAAGCTATGGCCAGCCAAATGCACGAAATGAGGCTGTCCATGGAAGCCCAGGAAAAGGAAACCATGGCAAAGAACATGGAATTTCTCGGCCTGTTTTCCGGTATCGTCAGCTTTACCATCGGAAGCTTGACCATCACAGGCGCCATTGCCGAGCAGTCCATTATGCACGCAGCCGGTCTGATCGTGGTGCTGCTGGGCGCGTTGATGTGTGTCTTTTCTGCCTTTGGCATGATCCTCCACGGTTTCCATATCGTCAAAAGAGATACCAAAACCCAAAAACTGAAACATAGTTTCCTATATCGGCATCTGATCGTCTTTGCCCTGGGCGCACTGGTAGTGGCAGGAGGTATTCTGTTTTGTATGAGATAAAACAAAGCATCTGCTATCCGGGGTTCGGCGCGCGGGCCAATGAGGATATCATCGGCTACGGGAAAAATTACTGCTTCGCCATGGACGGCGCGTCCTGTCTCAGCGGCAAAAATATCATTGACCCCATCTCTGACAGCGCCTGGATGGTAAAAAAGGTCCGGGACGGTCTGTGCGCACTGCTGGACAACAACGACCCGCGCCCTACCCGTCAGCTGCTACTGGAAACGGTAGCGCCGGTGCGGGAGGAATACGTGCAGGCGCTGCAACGCAAAGGGATCGACGCCCCGGAGGACAGCCCCTCTGCCGGATTTGCGCTGTTCCGTCAGCGGAACGGCAATCTGGAATTTTTCGGCATGGGTGACTGTGTGGGCGTGGCAAAACTGCCGGACGGCAGCGATTTCTACGCCCTGGATGACAATCTGCAAAAGCTGGACCACCAGGTGATCAGCCGGATGATCGAGATCCGCCACCGCACCGGCGTTCCCATGGAGGAAGCAAAAAACGCCTGCAACGATCTGTTGATCCAAAACCGCAACCTGCGCAACAAACCGGAGGGATACTGGATACTGGATCTGTTGACCGACGACGGGATCAACAACGCCCGAGAGGAAAGCTGGGCGTTGAATGCGCCCATTTGCGTGGGGGCATTCAGTGACGGCTTCTCCCAACTGACGGATGTATTCTGCCAATACCCCAGCTACACAGCCCTATTTGAGGCCATGCAGGAACAGGATCTGGAAGAAATGTTCCGGCAGCTGTGCGCTCTGCAAGACGCAGATCCGGATTACAGCCAGTATCCCCGCTTCAAGCGCAGAGACGACACCTGCGCCCTTTGGGGCATCTTCCACCCGGAAAAATAAATACGGATACAACAAAAAGAGGAGGCAGATACCTCCTCTTTTTTCATTTGGTACGGGCGACAGGACTTGAACCTGCACGGTTGCCCATTGGAACCTAAATCCAACGTGTCTGCCAATTCCACCACGCCCGCATTTATTCAGTTATACCTTTATCGTCCTGTTGGGGTCCCCGATCTCTTCCTTGCCGACAGAGCGGCTGCGTCAGTGA
>JBGVON010000016.1:0-2630 GCA_045126495.1 Faecousia sp. | reverse complement strand
CATCTAGGAGGACAGAAGCGATGAAGGAATTTAGTTTCAGTACCCGTATTTTCTTTGGCGAAGGTTCTTTGGACCGACTGTATAAAGTGCATGACAAGCGTGTTATGATCGTCACGGATGCCTTTATGGAGAAGTCCGGCGTTGCCCACCGGGTAGCGGCTTATCTGAAGGACTGTGAAGTAACCATTTTCAGCGGTGTTGTCCCGGATCCTCCCATCGAAGTGGTGGCGGCCGGTGTTGAGTGCTTCCAGCAGTGTATGCCGGAAGTCATGATCGCGGTAGGCGGCGGCAGTGTCATTGACGCGGCCAAGGCCATCCGTGTGGTAGCCGGACGAATCGTCGGTGACATTGATGCCCAGGTGAAGGAATGCTTTGCCATTCCTACCACCAGCGGTACCGGTTCTGAGGTTACAGAGTATGCCGTGGTCACGGATGCGGCCCAGGGTCTGAAGTACCCCCTGGCCAGCCGGGAACTGCGTCCCGTGACAGCTATTCTGGATCCGGAGCTGGTGGTATCCGCACCTCCCAAGGTGACGGCAGACAGCGGCATGGACGTGCTGACTCATGCGCTGGAAGCCTATGTATCCACCGGTGCCAATGATTTTTCCGATGCTCTGGCAGAAAAAGCCATCTCTCTGGTGGTAAAGTGGCTGCCTATCGCCTTTGAGAACGGAAATGATCTGCTGGCTCGTGAAAAGATGCACAACGCTTCCTGCATGGCTGGTCTGGCCTTCAACTCTGCGGGCCTTGGCCTTTGCCATGGTATTGCCCACGGCATCGGCGGCAAGCTCCATTTGCCCCATGGACGCGCTAACGCCATCGTTTTGCCTTACATTATGCAGTTTAATGCGGATCTGGACCACGGAAGATCCAACGGTTACAGTGTGGCGGCGAAAAAGTATCAGCGACTGGCAAAGATCCTGGATCTGCCCTGTTCCAGTGTGCCGGTGGGCGTCAGCCAGGTGCTGAAGACTGTGGAAAAACTGAACAAAGCTCTGAAAATCCCCTCCACACTGAAAAAGGGCGGTTATGATATGGCTCTGTTTAAGCAGGAACAGGATACGATCATAGATGCCGCTTTGGCAGATGTGACAACAACAACCAATCCCCGGAAGCCCAGCCGCACGGATATCGAACGGCTGCTGAAGCAGATCGGCGGATAAAAGAAAACAGAAAATGGACGGCGCGCCGCAGAAAATTCCACTTCTGCGGCGCGCTTTTTTCGTGTGGCGAAAAAGTATCGTCGATACGCAAAAAACTTCTGCATGAAGGAAAGACACCGGAGGAGGTAAAAACCTTGCTGGATATAACGATTGTATGAAAATAGAGAAGTGAAAGGGCATATCTATGGTACTTCTGCGGAAGCATTATGGGATTGTGATTTATTTTATTGGTGGATATGCTGATAAACACGAAATATTGCAAAATGGAGGGTGAAAATCTGTCGAGGCTGCCGAAAACAACTGAAAAACATAAATGACAAAAAAATAATGGTAAGCTGCAAAAAAATACACTTGCGCTGTGTGAATTTTTTGATTTATGACGGTAAAGTACCTTGACCAAGGTGAAAAACAATGGCGCCGGAATGCAAAGATACACAACGGTTCTCTTAATATTCCGGAAAAACAACTACTT
This sequence comes from Faecousia sp., assembly GCA_045126495.1. Classification (GTDB taxonomy): domain Bacteria; phylum Bacillota; class Clostridia; order Oscillospirales; family Oscillospiraceae; genus Faecousia. The sequence goes on along the minus strand of JBGVON010000016.1, from coordinate 995 downwards.
CCGAGCAATGTGCCAAAATAGTATCACAAGCGGTCAAGAAATTCTGTACAGTTTGCTTTATAATTTTTGTAGAAAGCATCGGGGGTCGATTGCCCCTGACGCAATTATTAATGTATAGGAGGTAAAGTTATGCAGAAGGAAGCTCTTGGCATGATCGAGACTAAGGGTCTGGTAGGCGCAATTGAAGCCGCTGACGCTATGGTCAAGTCTGCTAATGTCACCCTGATCGGCTACGAGAAGATCGGCTCCGGTCTGGTCACCGTCATGGTTCGTGGTGATGTGGGTGCTGTCAAGGCTGCAGTCGACGCAGGCAGCTGCGCTGCTGAGAAGGTCGGCGAAGTCGTATCCCAGCATGTAATCCCCAGACCCCATACCGACGTGGAGAAGATCCTGCCCCAGGGATTATAATCCCAAAACGCTTAACCAAAAAACCACTATAACATTTATTATGGAGGGAAACACAAATGAAGGATGAAATGGTCAACGCCATCATGGCAGAAGTGCTGAAGAAGGTTGGCACTCCCGCTGAAACCGCTCCCAAGTGCTGCGCTCCCAAGTGCAACCTGACTGAGTTCGTTGGCACCGCAATGGGCCACACCATCGGTCTGGTTATCGCTAACCTGGACAACCAGGTCCACGAGAAGCTGGGTATCGACAAGAAGTACCGCGCTATCGGCATTCTGTCCGACCGTACTGGTGCAGGTCCCCAGATCATGGCTGCTGACGAAGCTATCAAGGCTACCAACACCGAGCTGCTGCTGCTGGAGTGCCCCCGCGATACCGAAGGCGGCGCCGGCCACGGCTGCTTGATCGTATTCGGTGCTGAGGACGTTTCCGACGCTCGCCGCGCTGTTGAAGTTGCTCTGCGTGAAGTTGAGCGTACCTTCGGCGACGTTTACGGCAACTCCGCCGGTCACCTGGAATTCCAGTACACCGCTCGTGCTTCCTATGCTATTAACAAGGCATGGGGCGCTCCCATCGGCAAGGCATTCGGC
>JBGVON010000015.1:0-16688 GCA_045126495.1 Faecousia sp. | reverse complement strand
TCCGTGGGGCATACCGTGTCAAACACCAGCCCGCTGCCCCGGCTCAGGGGTTCCAGCAGCAGATGGACCTCCGCGTAGTGGCGCAGGGGCTCAAAGTGGCCAACGCCCTCCACGGCAGTTTCGATAGTTTCTTTATAATAGATCCGCCGGTCGTCCAGTTCCACATCCAGTCCGAAGCGCTCCTTCACCAGGGACCGGAACACTTCCTGCTGTACCCGGCCCATGATCTGCACGTGGATCTGGCCGCCCTCCCAGAGCAGGTGGAGCTGTGGTTCTTCCTCCTCCAGCTGGCGCAGCTTGGGATACACCACTGCCGGATCTGCCCCTTTGGGCAGACTCACCCGGTAGGTCATCACCGGTTCCAGCGCATAGGCCAGTCCTTCCGGTTCCGCGCCCAGTGCCTGACCGGCGAAGGTTTCCGTCAGGCCGGTAACGGCGGCGATCTGTCCGGCAAAGATCTCATCGGGGGAAACAAACTTGTCGGCGGAATACAGCCGCAGCTGGATCAGCTTTTCCTCCCGGGGCTCTCCTTTTTGGTTTACATAATTCAAAACAGAGCGGACCTTCAAACTGCCGCCGGTGACCTTCAGCCAGGTCAGCCGGTTTCCCTGGGGATCCCGGGAGATTTTGTAGACCTTTGCGGCAAAGCCGACAGGGTATTCCTGCACCGGCGCATAGGCATCCAGTCCGTCCAGCAGCTCCTGGACACCCTGCAGCTTCAGGGCGGAGCCGAAGAAACAGGGGAAAAGTTTCCGTTTTGCGATCAGTCCCCGGAGATTGCCGGGGGTGACGGTGCCGGTTTCCAGATAGTTTTCCAACAGGGCTTCATCGCACATGGCGGCGGCTTCCGCAAGGGAATCTGCATCCTGACCGAAATCCACGCAGCCGGGGGAAAGCTGCTCCTGCAGCTGACGCATCAGCGCATCCTTTTCCATACCCGGCAGATCCATTTTGTTGAGGAACAGGAAGGTGGGCACATGGTAGCGCTCCAGCAGCCGCCAGAGGGTGGCGGTATGGGCCTGCACACCGTCGGTGCCGCTTACCACCAGCACGGCGCAGTCCAGAATGGGCATGGTGCGCTCTGCCTCCGCGGAAAAGTCCACGTGGCCGGGGGTGTCCACCAGGGTGATAGCTCTGTGTTCGGTCTCCAGCCGGGCCTGCTTGGAAAAAATGGTGATGCCCCGGGTTCGCTCCAGAGCATGGGTGTCCAGAAAGGCATCCCGGTGATCCACCCGCCCCAAAGTACGCCGGGCGCCGGAAACATACAGCAGCGCTTCCGAAAGGGTGGTTTTGCCTGCATCCACATGGGCCAGCAGGCCGGCACTGATATTCGGTTTTCTTGGCGTTTCACCCATGGAAGACGCCTCCTTTGTTGTTTCAGTAAGGGCATTATAGCACGAAAAACACCTTGCGTCGATAGGCAGCGGGGGATTGATGTAAAATAATAGTATTGCCTGCCTGCAGTGCAGCAAAAAAAGATGCGCGGATACCCGCGCATCTTTTTGATTTTTTGATTAGCCCCAGAGGCCGTAGGGGTACATACCCTTCTCGGTCATTTCCTTCAGAGCTGCCACGATGACAGGCTTATCGGCAGCATAGGTAATGCCGTACCACTTGTCGGGAGAGGTCAGGAGCTTAACGGTGGCCTTATTCTCATTCAGCAGCGCGGTAACGGTGGAGGGCAGGAAGAACTCTGCCTTTCCGGGATTCTTGCCCATAACAACATCCAGGAATGCAGGGAACCGGGCCTCGGTTTCCTCCAGGAAGCTGGGAGTAAAACCCCACAGGTTCATGGACACGATGGTGTTTTCGGGAAGATCAGTCCAGGTAGCACCGTCATCTTCCGTGAAGTGGATACCGCCTTCGTACTTCTCAATCTTGGTCCGCTCGGTGACCACCGTCAGATAGCCATCGGCATTGGTCTCACAGACACCGCGGGCTACGCTGCCGTTTTCGGTAACGGTCTTGCCCAGTTCGTAGCCAACCATGCAGTAGCGGTATTTCTCGTCGTCGGCATTGTTGGACAGGAAGTCGTAAATAATCTTGTAGCCTTCCTTGCCGTAGTAGTCGTCAGCGTTAATAACCGCAAAGGGAGCGCCGTCGATTTCATCCTTGGCGCAGAGCACAGCATGGCAGGTGCCCCAGGGCTTGGTACGGCCTTCGGGAACAGTGTAACCTTCGGGCAGCTTGTCCAGCTCCTGATAGGCATAACGGATCTCCATGGGGCACTTTTCCAGCCGCTTACCTACGGTATCCATAAAATCCTTTTTAATCGCTTCTTTAATGATGATCACTGCGGTTTCAAAACCCGCTTCATGGGCATCAAACAAAGAGTAATCCAGAATTGCCTCGCCGCAAGACCCCACCGGGTCGATCTGCTTCAAGCCGCCATATCGGCTGCCCATACCGGCCGCCATGACCACCAGAATCGGTTTTTGCGCCATATCATTGCCTCCTTATGTATGATATAAGCATTGTAACATTATACGCGAAAAAAATCAAGCTACCGCAAAATTCCGGTAACATCCAGACAAATATCCTCTTTTCGCAACTTTTCCCAAGAAAATTCTCCTGCCAGTTCCCGGGCGGATAAAGCTGTCTGCCGATCCGTCAGACCGCAAGAAAAAGCCAGCAATCCCAATAGCTTTTCCGGTGTGGTATGGCTCTGCAAAAAGCCCAGATCCATATCCTTGTCCCGTTTGCTCAGACGCCGTCCGTCCGGCGCTGTCAGCATGGGCACATGGCCGTATTGGGGGTGGGGAAAGCCAAACAGTTCCTGCAAATACATCTGCCGGGGGACAGAGCTTAATAGATCCATGCCCCGGACCACCTCTGTGACACCGGCTTCCCCGTCATCCACCGTCACCGCCAGCTGGTATACGTACACCCCATCTGCCCGGCGCACCACAAAATCCCCGCAATGGGTGGCAAGGTTTTCCCGGTAAGTGCCCTGCACCCGATCCTCCACCGTCCAGATCTGATCGGTCACACGCACCCGCCAAGCGGGATTTCTGCCGAATACCTTCCGTTCTACCTCTGTCAAGTTCCTGCAAGTGCCGGGATAGACATAAGTACCGTCAGACAGATGGGGGGCATTGACACTGTGCAGCTGGCTGCGGGTGCAGTAACAGGGATACAGCAATCCCAATTCTTCCAGGCGGTCAAAATAGCTTTGATAAACGGCGCTTCTGGCGCTTTGAGCAGGGGTCTCCATATCCCAGTCAAGACCCAGCCACCGCAGATCCTGCCGCAGAATGTTGGCATATTCCTCACTGGTGCGCTGGGTGTCCAGATCCTCCATGCGCAGCACCAGACTTCCCCCTCTGGACTTTACCGAAAGCCATGCGATCAGGGCGGCAAATACATTGCCCAGATGCATACGCCCGGAGGGAGTAGGGGCAAAACGGCCGATGGGTGTGGTCATGGACAATTCCTCCATTGCATTTTTTCTCATTTTATCCTAAATTTCCAAGGATGTAAAGCCACGATTATCTAGAATGCATCCTTACCTCCCTCTGTCATTACTGAGCGGAAGGATACCTATTTTTGGGGGTTGTGGTTCGGGGAAAAATGGTATATAATATTATTTAATAAGCAAAAAGGAGGTGTCTTATGCTGGGTTCACCGGAAGAACGCAAACGGCTGCGGCAGGAAAAGGCCGCGCTGCGCGCCAAAAAGCAAGCCCAAAACCGCAAAATCCTGCTGCGTCTGGCAGCGGCGGCAGTGGTGCTGATCTTATGCGCCGCGCTGATTATCAGTCTGTCCCGCAAAAAACCCGGGCAGGACACCCCCGCCACTGAAAACGCCCAGCAGGTCACCGGAGAAACCGCCCAGAACACAGCCACCACCGTGATCCATTACGCGGCTGCGGGCGATCTGAACATCAACGAAGCCACTGTCGCCGCCGGGGGCAGCTCCTATGTATACACCCAGACCTTTCTGGACGTTGCCCATCTGCTGTCCGGCGCGGATATCGCATCGGTAAACTTTGAAGGCAACCTCTGCGGCGAACCTTACGGCAGCAGCTTCTCCGCCCCTCAGTCCATGGCAACAGCATTGCAGAAGGCGGGGGTGGATCTGGTGCAGATGGCAAATTCCTACTCCATCAACCGGGGACTTTCCGGTCTGACTTCCTCCATTGACGCCATTCGCAGCGCCGGTATGGAACCTTTGGGAGTATACGCCACCAATCAGGAATTTAAAGAGCGCAAAGGCTACACCATCCGCACCGTGAAGGGCGTGAAGATGGCATTTGTCGCCTTTACCAAGGGTATGGACGGCATGGCGCTGCCCCCGGGCAGTGAACAATGCGTCAATGTGCTGTATGCTGATTATGACAGTGTCTATCAAAATATTGACAAAGAGAAGATCACATCCATCCTGTCAGCCGTGGAAAAAGAAAAACCGGACATTGTCATTGCCCTTTTGCACTGGGGCAGTGAATTTAACAACACCATCAGCAAAAGCCAGTCGGAAATTGCAAACCTGATGCTTGCAAACGGCGTGGATGCTATCATCGGCACCCACTCCCACTACGTGCAGAAGATCTCCTTCGACCCGGAAAAAGGGCAGCTGATTGCCTATTCTCTGGGAGACTTTTTCTCCAACGCCCAGCGGGCAGGCTCGGAATACTCTCTGGTGCTGGATTTGGAGATCACCAAGGACAACGCCACCGGCGATGCCAAGATCACCGGCTACACCTACACCCCCATCTTCACCGTCCATGAACCGGAGCAGCCCTTAAAGGTGGTGCGGATCCCCCAAGCGGTGGAAGCTTACAAAAGCAACCACCTGCAAAAGGTATCGGACGAGACCTACAACAAAATGGTCTACGCGCTGGAACGGATCGAAGCCCGGATTGCAGGTCAATAACAATGGAACCTCCCCGATTGGGGAGGTTCTTTAATGCTCCATTTTAAATTAGCACGAGAAGATACAGCATCGCAGGTACAGCAGAGATCAGCAAATATATTGCAAGCTTCTTGGAAAAGCATGCCTTTTTCAGCTGCGCCCACCGGATCACCGCTGCCACCGCCGAGATCCCCACCATAATGGCGGCAACCTCAAAATTATAATGATTTTGCAGAGCAAAGCAATCCACATACAACAAGCAGTGGGCAACAGCAAACAGAGCAAACGCCCATTTCCTCCCCAAGCACAAACAAACCGCCCACAAAACGGTCAGCGCCACAGAAATCCCACCCAACAACGTCATATCATACAGCAATTTCCAATCCTCCTTTTCTGTTTTGTTTCATTTAACCACAAAAACCCACGAAACGCAAGGTACTGTATTGGATTCTGCATAAACTTTTACCAAGATATTACTTTTTCGTTGCTTTTTAAAATGGGAGACGTATAATGTAGAAAAGAGAAAAAGGAGCAGGACTATGAACACGCTGCAAAATCTGCATCAGCACTCCACCTTCTGCGACGGAAAAAACACCCCCGAAGAAGTGGTGCTGGCAGCCATCGAAAAGGGCTTTGGCGGCATTGGTTTTTCCAGCCACTGCTATATGGAATATGCCAGCTACTACTGTATGCCCCTGGAAAAAGAAGAAGAATACAAGCAGGAAATCACCCGGCTGAAAGGCAAATACGGCGATCGGATCGACGTGTTTCTGGGTCTTGAATACGACCTGTGCTGCCCCGTAAAACCGGAAGGGTATGACTATCTTATCGGTTCCATCCACGGATTGCGGCTTCACGGCGTGGATTATGAATTTGATGGTATCGCCGAACACTTCCAAGCCATGATCGACGATCATTTCGGTGGCGACGGTCTTGCCTTTGCCAAGGAATACTTCCGGCAACTGGCTTGGCTGCCGGACTTTGCGCCCGTAGACTTTATCGGTCACTTCGACCTGTGTACCAAGCATCTGGATACCCACAAATTCTTTGACGCCACTTCCAAGGAATACCGCAACGCTGCATTGGAGGCGGTGGAGGCATTGGCCGGCAGAGTGAAAATGTTTGAAGTGAACACCGGTGCCATCGCCAAGGGTCTGCGGACCACCCCCTATCCCGATCCCTTCCTTATCAAAGAACTGCGGCAGAAAGGCTTTGGTGTGGTGATCAACTCCGACTGCCATCAGGTCCATCTTATGGACTGCTATTTCAAGGAAGCGGCAGAACTTCTGAAAAGCTGCGGCTATAAAGAAAAGCATATTCTCACCAAGGACGGATTTATCCCCGTTCCTCTGTAAAAACACACCGGCGGCACTTACAAAAGTGCCGCCGGTCTTTTATTATGCTGTGTATTGTAGGGGCGACCATCGGTCGTCCGTCTTATTTTGCGCAACCATGCCGTATGCGAGTGGGCAATGCCCCTACGCAACGACGCTAAGATTGCCGGAAGATCAGCAATTTGGAAACGAGGTAATTGCCAACCAGCACAACCACCTGCGCGCCAAGCTTTACCCACCCGGCATTCCATGCCAAACAGGTAACGAACACCAGCAAAATCCCCTCTTCCAGCCCCAGAGTCAACAGTCTGCCGGAATAAAACGCCAGCAATTCTTTCCCCATCGCCTTGCCCTTGGCTTGCGATCGGAACACCCACGTGCGGTTGGTCAAATAGGCAAAGCCCACGGTGATGACCCAGGACAGGACATTGGCGATCAGTTCATTCACCACCCTATCCAACAGCAAAAACGTGCCGATACTAACCACCGTAGCGCAACCGCCGGAAAACACATAGAGGATCAATTCCTTATGCTTATCCCACAATTTTCGGATCATTGGTCTTGCTCTCCTGCCTTGTCCGTATCCAGCCGGACGATATACCGGGGACGGCCCTTGACTTCCTGATAAATGGCGGAAATATAGCTGCCGATGATGCCCAACCCCAGCAGGATGCCGCCGCCCAGAAACAGCAGCAGCAAAATCACCGTGGTAAAGCCCTCCAACGCCCTTCCGCTTGCCCAGCGGATCAGGGTCTGGATGCCCAAAATCACACCGGCGATCACGGACACAATGCCCATATAGCTCACCGCCGTCAAAGGTTTGGTACTGAACGATACGATATTGGATATGCCATATTGCAGCAGCTTAAAGAAGGACCATTTTGTGGTGCCGTAAATGCGCTCTGCCACGTCATAATGAACCTGACAGCTTTTGAAGCCCACCCAGAAGGACATGGCCCGGAAGAAGGTCCGCCGCTCGGGCATATCCAGCAGGATATTGATGACCCGCCGATCCAGCAGCTTAAAATCGCTGGCGTTTTCCATGTCAAATCCCGTGAGGGCGGAAATGATCTTATAAAAGCCTTTGGCAAGGCCCTTATAAACCGCCGATTCATTTCCCCGGCTGTTTTTCACGCCCTCCACGATCTCATAGCCCTGCTCCCACAGGCGGTACATCTCCACAATGGTCCGAGGCGGGTGCTGCAAATCGCAATCCATCACCACGGCGCAGCCGCCCTTAGCAGCAGACAGACCGGCGAAGATCGCCGCTTCTTTGCCGAAGTTCCGGGAAAATTCCAGCCCCCGGATCCGGGCATCCTCCACCGCCAACTCCGCAACGCTGGCAAAGGTGGCGTCCTTAGAGCCGTCGCTGACGAAGATCAGCTCATAGGGGATCTGTGCTTTCTTCATATTCTCCTGCACCACCCGGGCGGTGTTGCAGATATTCTCCTCCTCATTAAAGGCAGGGATTACAATGGAAAGCAAGGGGTTTTTCATCTTTTCTCTCCTTACAAAGGGTTGATTTTCTTAGATTTTACCACTATAAGGTGGAAAATGCAACATTTCCCCAGAGAAATGTATCATACAATCAAATCCGCAAAGCTTCTGCCGGGGGTAGAGAAGGGAACACCGAAAAGCGCCGCCACGGTGGCGGCAATATCCGAAAAGCTGTCCCGGGTGCCAAGATTCCCCGGCTGTACCCCCTTGCCCAGCACCAAAAGGGGCACATACTCCCGGGTATGGTCAGTGGTGGCGGTATAGGAAGGGTCGCAGCCGTGGTCAGCGGTGATCATCACCAGATCCTCCTGCCCCAAGGTGGGCAGAAAATCACCTAACCATGCATCAAAGGCGTTGAGGGCTTGGGTGTATCCCGCCGCGTCCCGACGGTGACCGTAGAGCATATCAAAATCCACCAGATTCACAAAGCACAAACCTGTGAAATCGGTTTTGGCATACCGGTCAGTATGGGCCATGCCGTCAGCATTGCTCTTATTATAGACATATTCGCTAAGTCCCCGTCCGGCAAAAATGTCGTGGATCTTTCCCACGCCGATGGTGGCAAGCCCTGCCCTTTGCAGGGCGTCCAGAACCGTTCCCTTAGGGGGATTCAAGGAGAAATCGTGGCGGTTGGCGGTGCGGGTGAACTGCCCCGGAGACCCCACAAAGGGACGGGCGATGACCCTGCCCACACCGTGCTCTCCCTGCAACAAGCGCCGGGCAATGCGACAGTATTCGTAAAGCTGTTCCGGCGGGACAACCTCCTCGTGGGCGGCAATCTGAAACACCGAATCGGCAGAAGTGTAAATGATGAGATCCCCGGTGCGGATATGCTCCGCGCCGTATTTTTCAATCACCGCCGTACCGGACCAGGGAGCATTGGCAAGAATACCCCTGCCCGTCTCCCGACGGAAAGGTTCTAAAATCTCCTCCGGAAAGCCATTTGGATAAGTAGGCAGAGGCCTTTCCGACACAATACCGGCGATCTCCCAGTGACCAATGGTTGTATCCTTGCCTTGGGATGCCTGGGCAAGGCGCGCCACCGCGCCGGTGGGAGCGGGAGATTTTGGCAGGCAGGTGACCCCGTCAACATTGCCAAGACCGGCATTTATCAAATTGGGAATGTGCAAATTTCCTGTGGCGGCACAGGCGGCAAGGGTATTTACCCCCACATCACCAAATGCCACGGCATCGGGCATGGCGCCGATGCCCAAAGAATCCAGCACGATCAAAAAGACTCGTTTCATAATATGCTCCTCAAAAAGTAGGGCGGGGCCTTGGTCCCGCCGCAAAACACCGATTGTGCTGTCGGCGGGAGTAACCCCCCGCCCTACATAACAATCAATACTTTCCGTCGGGTTGTTGGTTCTTGGCGATCTTGACGATCCGGGAAGTGCCTAAGCGAGAGGCGCCCAGGGCGATAAATTTCTCCGCGTCCTCCAAAGAGGAAATACCCCCTGCCGCCTTGATCTTCACATTGGGTCCGATATGCTTGGCAAACAGCTCCACGTCGGCGAAGGTCGCGCCGGCAGAGGAAAAGCCGGTGGAAGTCTTGATATAATCCGCGCCGGCATCGGTAACGCACCGGCACAGGGCGATCTTCTCCTGATCTGTCAGCAGGCAGGTCTCGATGATGACCTTCAAAAGCTTCCCCTTGCACGCGGTCTTCACTGCGGCGATTTCCTCAGTAATTTCCGCCCATTTCCCCGCTTTTGCCCAGCCGATATTGATGACCATATCCACTTCGTCCGCGCCGCACTCCACCGCATCGGATGCCATAAAGCATTTGGCTTTCGTGGTGGCATAGCCGTTGGGAAAGCCGATAACGGTGCAAATAGGGAGCTTTTCCCCCACATATTCCTTTGCCTGACGGACATAGCAGGCGGGGATACACACTGAGGCAGTCTTGAAGCGCATGCCGTCATCACAGATGCCCCGAATCTCCTCCCATGTGGCGGTTTGGGTCAGCAGGGTATGGTCGCACTTATTTAAAATTTCAGAAAGTTCCATAAGCTCACTCCTGTTTGATACTTTCTTTTATTATACCGAAGGGTCGCCCAATATGCAAGAAAAAAGGGCGTGTCACAACACGCCCTTTTTAAAGTTAACCTTTTGGATTGCCAGCGGTATCAGAGCCATCGCCGGTAAGACCCAGCCGGGCTGCCGCATCGGCACGCATTTTGTATTTCAGGATCTTGCCCGCGGCATTCATGGGGAAGCTGTCCACAAATTCAATGTACTTGGGGACTTTATGCCGGGCCATGCTTGCCTTGATGTAATCGCTCATTTCCTCCACCGTCACAGAACCGGACTCTTTCAGAATAATGCACGCCATGATCTCCTCGCCGTACTTCTTATCCGGCACGCCGATGACCTGCACATCCCGTACCTGCGGGTGGGTGTAGATAAATTCCTCGATCTCCTTGGGGTAGATGTTCTCGCCGCCTCGAATGATCATATCCTTCAACCGACCGGTGATCCGCACATTTCCCGCCTCGTCCATACACGCCAGATCACCGGAGTGAAGCCAGCCGTCGCTATCGACCGTATCCTTGGTAGCCTGAGGCATTTTATAGTAGCCCTTCATGGTGTTGTAGCCCTTGGCGCAGAACTCGCCGTTAACGCCGGGGCCCACCTCCAAGCCGGTCTCCGGGTCGATGATCTTGCACTGGACGTGGGGGAAGGCATAGCCTACGGTATCGGTACGGACTTCCAGAGAATCCGTCCATGCGCTCATGGTATTGCCGGGGGCACACTCGGTCTGTCCGTACACACTGACGATGCCGTACATATTCATCTCATCCGGCTGAGCGGCGCGGCGCATCAGCTCCGGGGGACAGCCCGCGCCTGCCATAATACCGGTACGCATGTGGGAGAAGTCCGTTTTGCGGTAATCCGGGTGGTTGAACATGGCGATAAACATGGTGGGCACGCCGTTGAAGCAGGTGATCTTCTCCTGGGTGATGCAGGCAAGAGATGCCTTGGCAGAGAAGTAGGGCATGGGGCACATGGTGGCGCCATGGGTCATAGACGAAGTCATGGACAAGGTCATGCCGAAACAGTGGAACATGGGCACCTGGATCATCATGCGGTCCGCGGTGGAAAGACCCATGCGGTCGCCGATGCACTTGCCGTTATTCACCACGTTGTAGTGGGTTAACATAACGCCCTTGGGGAAGCCGGTAGTACCGGAGGTGTACTGCATATTGCACACATCGTCCGGACGAACAGCGGCAGCCATCTTATTCAGCTGCTCCTGACTGGTGGCTTCATACCGCGCCATTGCCTCATCAAAGGTCAGACAGCCGGGCTGCTTGAAGCCCACGGTGATCACATTCCGCAGGAAGGGCAGTCGCTTACAGTGCAGCGGCTCTCCTGCCTTGGTCCGGGCGATCTCCGGGCACAGTTCATTGATGATTTGGGCGTAATTGGAATCCAGACAGGAATCGATCATCACAAGGGTATGGGTATCGGACTGGCGGAGCAGATACTCTGCTTCGTGAACTTTATAAGCAGTATTCACTGTCACCAGCACCGCGCCGATCTTGGTGGTTGCCCAGAAGGTGATGTACCACGCCGGCACGTTGGTTGCCCAAATAGCCACCTTAGAACCTGCCTTCACGCCCATAGAGATCAAAGACCGGGCAAAGCGGTCCACATCGGTGCGGAACTCCTCATAAGTACGGGTGTAATCCAAGGTGGTATACTTAAAGGCATACTGGTCCGGGAACTCCTCCACCATGCGGTCCAGCACCTGGGGGAAGGTCAGATCAATCAGCTCGTCCTTCTTCCAAACATACTGACCACTGCCGTCATGATTGAAATAAAGGGTCTTTTTCTTGCCCCGGGGACTTTCAAACCGGTGCATATAATTCACAAAATACGGGAAGATGATCTCCGGGTCCTGCAAATCCTCCAACCACTCCGGTTTCCACTCCAAAGAGATAAAACCGTCATAGTTCACCGAGGACAGCGCCCGCATCATATCGTCAATGGGCATGGTACCCTCACCAATGAGCTGGTAAGCGCCGGTATCGTCGGAATCCCGCAGGTGCACATGGCAGATATAGCAGCCCAGATTTTTAATGGTGGCATCGCCGCTTTCTCCCATATCCCGATAAGGATGGTGCACATCCCACAAAGCAGCAAGCCGGTCGCTGGCAAAGCTGTCCAGCATGGTCCGAAGCCGGGCGGTATCGGCGTAGATACCGCTGGTCTTCAAAAGCAGGGTGACCTCCTGCTCCTCTGCTTTGACAAGAAGCTTTTCCAAATGTTCCCGAACCGTATCCTCACAATCAAACAAGGCGCAGCACACCACGTACCGGACCTGGGTGTTGTGGGCTACCTCCATCAGGTCATAGAGATCTTCCAGCCGGCAGTCCTTTTGGGAGATATCGCAGGAGGAATCGAAGCAGGGAATCTGCAATTTCAGATCCCGCAGCTGCCGCACAGTGGCAGCCGTCTGATACTTATGGAACGGACCGTTGCCCTCTGTCAAGGAGGTGAATTTGGGCAGATTATAGACCTCCACACCGGAAAAGCCCATATCCTGCGCCGTTTCCAGCATTTGCGTCCATGTCAGTTCCGGCCAGCCCCGGGTGGAAAAGGAGAGATTCATGCGTCTGCCTCCTCGTAAACGATTTTATTCAGCGCGCTGAGATATGCCCGGATACTGGCGCCCACAATGTCCGTGGAGATGCCGCGACCGGAATAGAGTCTGCCATTAGAGCGAAGCTTGACGATGGTCTGACCCATGGCCTCCCGGCCCTCGGTCACCGCCTGGATCTGGAAATCGTCCAGTTCATAGTGACAACCGGTGATCTGCTCAATGGCGCGGAACGCCGCGTCGATGGGACCGTCGCCCATGCTGACACCCTCCAAAAGGGCATCCTTCTTCCGCAAACGCATATGGGCGGTGGCGGAAATGGTGTTGCCGGAGGTGATCACGTAGGTATCCAGCTGATAGGCAGGGGGCACCTGCATGGCAGCCGATGCCACGATGGCATCCAGCTCCTTGATGCGCACCTGCTCTTTCTTGGAAGCGATGGCGCAGAAGGCATCGTACACCTTCTCCTGCTCCTCGGCAGACAGATCATAGCCCAGTCGTTCCACTGCCTTGCTGACGGCATCGGCATTGTCATGGGCAGTGAGGTAAACATCGGACGCTTCCTCCCGGATACCACCGGTAAAATCCCCGCTTTTTCCGCCGGACTGGCACAGCCAGCGGATCTGACTTACCGCCCGGCTCAGCTGGGTGGTACGGACGGAAGTGCTCCACGCAAAATCGTCCCCCCGGGCGGCGATGATCCTTGCCACCTGAGAAAGATCTGCGGTATCAATGGGATACGCGGCGGTCTTTACCTCTCCCACGCCCTGGCACAGGGCGGCAACAGAACAGGAAACTGCCATACACATCTCGTCAGAGCAGCGCACGCCCAGACACACTTGCGCCAATTCCGGCACTGCCTCCTTCACCCGACGGATAAAGTCGGCAAATTCCTCCGGCAGAAGGCTTGCGGCGGTATCACACAGGGTCACCGTTACAGCGCCGGCGGCAATGGCGGTCTGCACTGCCTGACACAAAAAGGCAAACTCACTTCTGGTGGCATCCTCTGCAATAAACTCCACGTCCTTGCAGCAGGCGGCGCAGTTTTTTACCGTCTCGTCAATGGCTTTGAGCATGGCTTCGGGCTTTTTATGATACAGGTATTCCATCTGCACGGCGCTGACCGACGCAGGCACTTGCAGCCGGGGCGCTTTGGCGCCTTGCAGGGCAGCCCATGTTTGCTGCACGCTATCTAACTGCAAAGCAACAGGCACAGCCACGGTGCTTTCCTTCACAGCGGCGGCAATAGACTTGATCCGCAGGCTGTCCACCCGGGGATTTTGCAATCCTTCCAGTTCGATCACCGATACGCCCAGCTTGTCCAATTGCTTGGAAAGCTCGATCTTTTCCTTAAAAGACAGAGAAAAACCCTCTGCCGTCTGTTTCATGGTCATGTCGCTAATGATGATTTTTTGCATAATACACAACTCCTTGCAAGTTGAAAATTGAAAATTATGGTAAGGCCAAGAAAATTACCCGCCAAAGGCAATCCCATGGTACCGGGAGATTGCCACGGGCGGCTTGCCGCCCTCGCAATGACACGGAGGATAAGAACATTGTGCCAATGAAACAAAAATCCCCGAGGTTGTAAAACCTCAGGGACGAAGTAAATTCGCGGTACCACCCTGCTTATTCCCCCATAAGGAGAATCACTCTCGGACTTCCAACAAAGTCCCAGCCTGTAACGGGGCGACCGGGTTTCATTACTGTAAGCAGTGGGGATTTAACTCCCCGTTGCTTATACGTTCACAAAACCGACTCGGGAACCAGTTCGTCCAACCCTTTGGCACCGGCTCACACCAACCGCCGGCTCTCTGAAACCTCCCGGAGAGGACAAGTTTTCCTTCAAAGTCTTTCAAAATATATGTACCAATCATTAAAACATAAATATCCCGATCTGTCAATGGTGGATTTGCACAATATTTCTCTTAAAACAGAAAAGTGTTTTGGAGAGAAAAACATTTGACTTTTCCTCGTGGACATGGTATAGTGTTGCTATCATCGCAAAATATCAGCAAAAAGGCTTTGACGAAGACGGTCAGATCCATGCGGTTTTCAGAGAGTTGGCGTTTGGTGGAAGTCAACAACTGCCGGTCTAAGTACCCATCCCTTCCGAGCCGGAAACCGAAATTTGCAGTAGGCTTTCCCGTATTCCCGCGTTAAGGGATAGCGCTTGTTAGAGCGTGAAGTGGCGGCGTATGCCGCAATTTGAGTGGTACCGCGGGTTTGTTTTTTTGCTCGTCTCAAGAACTTGGTTTCTTGGGGCGTTTTTTATTATTATCGTAATTGTGCGAAAGGAGATTCACCATGACCAACGCCAATACCTCTACACAACTTATGGACATTGCAGCTCGCATCAGAGGCATGCGGGAAATTTTGGGTTACAGTATGCAGAAGATGGCTGCGCAGACGGAGGTAACCGAAGAACTTTATCGCCAATATGAATCCGGCACCGTAGATCTGCCCTTTACCTTCCTGCACAAGTGCGCCAAAATCTTTGGTGTGGAAATCACCGTTTTATTGGAAGGCCACAGCGCCAAGCTGTCCGGCTATACCGTCACCCGGAAAGGCAAGGGTCTGGTCACCGCCAGCGAAGATGGCATCACCATTCAGGACATGGCGCCCATGTTCCGCAAAAAACTGGCTACCCCTTATTGGGTTACCTATAAATATTCCCAGGAGTTGCAGGACAAGCCCATCCACACCACCACCCACACCGGTCAGGAATTCGATCTGGTGATCAAAGGCGCTATGCGCATTAAGGTAGGTGACCACGAGGAAGTCCTGCGGGAAGGAGATTCCATCTTCTATAAATCCTCCACCCCCCACGGCATGATCGCCATTGACGGACAGGACTGCGTGTTCCTGTCTGTGATCATGGCTTCCGACACCACAGACCAGCCTTTGTACATCGGTCAGAGCCGCAAGGGCAAGCCAGAGCAAAATCTGCTCTGCAACAAGTTTGTCAATGCCCTGGAAGATGAGAACGGCGTGTTGCAGGGCGTTTCCTTCTCTGATGAAGAGACCTATAACTTCGCCTTCGACACCGTGGATGCCATCGCCCGCCGGGAGCCGGAAAAGCTTGCCATGGTACACGTTGCCAACGATATGACCGAGCGCCGCTTCACCTTCAAAGACATGAAGGACGCATCCTCCCAGAGCGCCAACTACTTTAAATCCCTTGGCATCAAGCGGGGCGACCGGGTGATGCTGGTGCTGAAACGCCACTACCAATTCTGGTTCGCCATTCTGGGCCTGCACAAGTTGGGCGCTATCGCCATCCCCGCCACCAATCAGCTCATGGAGCATGACTTTGTTTACCGCTTCCAGGCAGCGGATGTGAGCGCCGTGCTGTGTACCGCTGACGGTGTCACCGCAGAGCAAATCGAACTGGCAGAAAAATCTGCCAATATCAGCCTGACCAAGATCCTGGTAGGCGGCAGCCGGGAAGGTTGGCACGATTACAACGAGGAATGCCCCTTGTTCAGCCGCCGTTACGTCCGCGCCGAAGATGCGCCCTGCGGCAGTGATCCCATGCTGATGCTCTTCACCTCCGGCACCACCGGCTATCCCAAGATGGCAACCCACTCCTATAAATACGCTTTGGGTCACTATGTCACTGCCAAATACTGGCACCTGTGCCAGCGGGACGGCCTGCACTTTACCATTTCCGAGACCGGTTGGGGCAAAGCCCTGTGGGGTAAGCTGTACGGTCAGTGGCTGTGCGAAGGCGCTGTGTTTACTTACGACTTTGACCGGTTCGACGCAGAGAAGATCCTGCCCATGTTTGCCAAGTACGGCATCACCACCTTCTGCGCCCCGCCCACCATGTACCGGATGCTCATTAAGCAGGATCTGAGCATGTACGACCTCTCCTCCATTCATCACGCCACCACCGCCGGTGAAGCGCTGAATCCTGAGGTGTTCTATCAATTTGAAAAAGCCACCGGTCTGCGGATCCATGAAGGCTTCGGCCAGACCGAAATGACCCTGGGTATCGCCAACCTGTACGGCGCCAACATCAAGCCCGGCGCTATGGGCAAGCCCGTCCCCGGCTACGGCATTGATATTGTAGATTCTGACGGCAATCCCGTGGAAGACGGCGTCAACGGCGAGATCGTCATCCGCACCGAGCCCAAGCCCACCTGCGGCGTATTCCTTGGCTACTACCGCAATCAGGAGGCCACCGATTCTGTGTGGCATGACGGCATGTACCACACCGGCGACGTGGCATGGCGGGACGAGGACGGCTACTACTGGTATGTGGGCCGCGCCGATGACGTGATCAAATCCTCCGGCTACCGGATCGGACCTTTTGAGATCGAGTCCACCATCATGGAGCTGCCTTACGTATTGGAGTGCGGCGTATGCGCCGCCCCGGACGAGGTCCGCGGACAAGT
>JBGVON010000014.1:0-9323 GCA_045126495.1 Faecousia sp. | reverse complement strand
TTAGATCCGCTGCCTCCTGACAGCAAGAATCCGTGCTGTAACCTGGCATCCGAACAGAGGAAAACTCTGTAATTTTTTTCAAAATTTCCGGGTGGCAGATTGCATTATAATCATTATGAAAATAAAGCATATTTCATGTTCCTTCCAATGTTTATACAACATTATTTTACGAAATGCCGCATAATATGTCAAGGCATATTTCCCCCGCCCACCGCATAAGTTTTCATGGTAGATATAAGCAGGGAGGGAACCATATGGCAGATACAATGGAAGAAAGAGCCTGCGAACTGGCTGTGTACATTATAGAAACCGGCGCAACCGTCCGGACCGCTGCCCAACATTTTGGTATCTCCAAATCCACCGTACATAAAGACTTATCTCAAAGACTCCCCCAATACAACAAACATCTCTACCGACAAGTGCGTCATGTTTTGGATACAAACAAAGCGCAGCGACATATACGCGGCGGCTTAGCCACACAAAGAAAGTACCAAGTACAAAAATCAACTGCGAAGCAGGACCACTGATCATTCAGTGGTCCTGCTTTATATTCCAGTGGCATTTTCTTCCAAAAAGTGTTATACTAGGAAAAAAGGAGGGATTTTATGTTTGAAATCACGCTGATCGCCATGGGAAAACTAAAAGAGAAGTTTTATCTGTCTGCTGCGGCTGAATATGAAAAGCGCATGAAAGGTTTTTGCCAATTTCGCATTATTGAATTGCCGGAGGTTCGACTTTCCGATGACCCCTCCACCGCGGAGATCTCCGCAGCTTTGGAGAAGGAAGCCGAAACAGTCTTACAAAAGATCCCGAAGGGTGCCTGGTTCTGCGCCCTCACCCCCGAAGGGAAAATGCTTACCTCGGACGCACTGGCAGGAAAAATGCGAGATATTAAATTATCCGGTAAAAGCAGCGCCTGTTTTTTTATCGGTTCATCCTTTGGAATGTCTCCCAAGCTCAAAGAAATGGCAGATTTTAAGCTCTCCATGAGTCCCATGACTTTCCCGCACCATCTTGCCAGAGTAATGGTTTTAGAGCAACTGTACAGGGCAGAAGCCATTCAAGCAGGCAGCAAATACCACAAATAACCAATTTTGATAGGTTTTTTCGTGAATTTTCACGTCATATTAACATTTTATTCAAATTTATCCTGCAAAAAAACTAATAATGATTGCTTTTTTTGTGTCGATATACTATAATACAAAAGATTCTATAATTTTAAGGAGTTGGTTTTTCAGTGGATCCTGCCAGTTGTATATTATACGTATTGTTTTTGCTTCTATCCTCCTATTTCGCAGCCAGCGAAACGGCATATACCGCCGTTAGCAAGGTGCGCATGCGAACCCTCGCCGACAAGGGCAACAAGCGCGCAAAACGCGTACTGTGGATCAGTGACCGTTTTGACAAGACGCTGACCACCATTCTCATCGGCAACAACGTCTTCCACGCAAGCTGCGCCTCTTTGTCCGCGCTGTTGGTTTTGCAGCAGTTCAGTCAGGAATACGTGATCTACGGCACTTTGCTGACCACGTTTATTGTCTATCTCTTCGCTGAAATGATCCCCAAATCTCTGGCAAAGGCACGTTCCGAAGAGATCGCACTGCTGTTCTCCGGCAGTATGGTTCTGCTGATCAAATTGCTGACACCTATATCTGCTATCTTCTCTTTGATCTCAAAGCTGCTTTCAAAGATCCTGTCCGGCAAAGAGACCAAGACGGTTACAGAAGAGGAACTGCTCAGCATTATTGAAACCATCGAAGACGAGGGTGTATTGGAGCCTGAAAAGCAAGCGCTGGTTAATTCCGCTATTGAATTCCGGGACAAGCTGGCTGAGGACATCATGATTCCCATGGATCAGGTGGTGTGCATCAATGCCACAACCCCCATTGACACATTGGCAGAACTGTTGCGGACGGAAAATCACTCCCGGCTGCCGGTCTATGAACGGAACAGAGAAAACATTGTGGGCATTCTGCCTGTGAACCTGTTTTTGAGCCAATATGTTACCGGCAAGCGAGTTCCTTTACGTAAGATCCTATTAAAACCCTACATATTCGACTGCAAGACCGAGATCTCGGAACTGCTGCAAAGAATGCGTCTGAACAAGCTGCATATGGTGTTTCTGGTGGATGCCAACCGTAAAAAGGTGGGTATTCTGACCATGGAAGACCTTCTGGAAGAGCTGGTGGGCGACATTCAAGACGAAAGCGATACAGGCGAAGGCCTGGAACTGATGTAAGGCAGGTGCAGTATGGAATATATTTTAATTGTCTTTCTGTTGCTGGGCTCTGCCTTCTTCTCCGGTACGGAGATTGCCTACACCTCACTAAGCAAATTAAAGGTCAAAAAAGAAGACCAAAAGCAGACCCCTACCGAAAAGTTGGTAAGCTTTATTTATAACCGCTATGATTTTGCCCTGTCCACTGTTTTGGTAGGCAACAATCTGGTGAATATCGCTGCTACCTCTGTGGCAACGGTTCTGGCAGTGAACCTTGCTAATTCCATGGCAGGCAAGATATCCGACGAGGCAGCGTCCTCTATCGTCACCATCGTAATGACGATCGCTATTCTGATCGTAGGCGAGATCACCCCCAAGATGGTTGCCCGCCGGATCAGCGAGCCCTTTGCAAAAATGGCTGCGTATCCCCTGCTGATTCTGATGATCGCATTCTTCCCGGTAGTTCTGTTAACCACCGGCATCGTCAGCCTGCTCAGTAAGATTTGGAAGCGGAAGCAGGACCAAGAGGTTACCATCACCGAAGAGGAACTGGAAAATCTACTGGACACCGCCGAAGAAGAAGGCGTTATCGACGAGACAGAAACGGAGCTTTTGCAGTCTGCGTTGGAGTTCACGGATCTGGACGCAGGTGACATTCTCACCCCCCGAATCGATGTTGTTGGATTTGATATAAACGATTCCATCGAGAACATTCTGTCTGTCATCTCTGAAAGCCAATTCTCCCGTTATCCGGTCTATGAACGTACTGTAGACCATGTTGTGGGTATCCTCTATGTAAAGCATCTGTTGAAAGAACTGGCCGAGAACAAAGAAGTGTCCTTACGTGAGCTTTTGCTGGAACCCATATTCATTCCAAAGTCCATGCGTCTGCACGATATCATGAATGAGTTCCGTTCTCACCGGACCCACATGGTGGTTGTCGCTGATGAATACGGCGGCATTGAAGGCATAGTCACTATGGAAGATGTTCTGGAAGAACTGGTGGGCGAAATCTGGGATGAAAACGATGATATCATCAACGAATGGCAGCAGATCTCTGAGAACCGCTACGAGTGCTCCGGCGATATGAACCTCACAGATTTTATGAATAACCTTGGATTGGATGAAGAAGATATCACCACCGACTGTGCAACCGTAGGTGGCTGGGCGGTGGAAATGATTGGAGCAATGCCGGTTCCTTTTGATTCCTTTGATCACAAGCAATACACCATTCTGGTAATGCAGGTTGACGAAGAAAACCATAGAATTGACCGCCTGCTGATCCTGAAACACAGCTTCAACGAAGAAGAATAACTACACAAAAATGGGCATCACAATTTGTGATGCCCATTTCATTTATCAGAATTCACCCTTTGCAAACATAACCGCAGAAAGTGCGCAAAGAGGTGCAGTTTCACATCGCAGGATACGGCTTCCCAGGGTGCAAATGTGCAGACCCGCAGATTTTGCCATCTCCACTTCTTTTTCCTCCAAGCCGCCCTCCGGGCCTGTCATAAGGCTTATTGTGTGGGACGAATCACCATCCAACGCCATACGCAAAGTTGTAGCGCGTTCATTCTCGTAGAACAAAATCGCCTTATCCGCTGTTACTGCCCTATCCAATGCCTGTCGGTAATTACTCACTGTAAGCACTTGGGGAACTCGTCCCCTGCCGGACTGCTCCGCCGCAGAAGCGGCGATCTTCTGCCAGCGTTCTAATTTCTTTACGAGACTTTTCTCGTCCGGACGGGACACGCATCGTGCGCTGGGAAAAGCAATGATCTCAAAAGCGCCCAACTCCGTAGCTTTCTGAATCACGTGTTCCAGCTTATCACCCTTGGAATACGCCATATAAACACTCACCTGTACACCCGGTTCGCCTGATGAGATTTGTCTGTTATTTACCACCAAGCTGATTTGCTGGGGACTAACATCACGGACTGTGCAAACACACTCATTCCCCATACCATCACAAACCAGCACTTTTTCTCCGCACTGTAAGCGCAAAACCCTTGCGTGTTCCGCATTTGCTCCTGCTAAAACCAAAGAATTTCCCTGCATTTCTTCCGGTGTTACAAAAAAGCGTGTCATAGAATAACTCCTTTTACGATATTCTTTTTTGAGTATAGCATAATTCCGCGAAAACTACAACAAGAGTCAGGAAAAATCTATTGACAAACCGTATGCAAAAGGTTATAATGCTTTGGTAAACCTGCGAGAGTGTTGGAATGGTAGACAAGCACGTTTGAGGTGCGTGTGGTTACGCCGTGTGGGTTCGAGTCCCATCTCTCGCACCAAAGCATTCAAACCCGAACTTTTTACCAATCGGTGAAAAGTTCGGGTTTGTTATTTTCTTAAATCACCTTGCAGTTCATTTTAATCTGCAAGGTGATTATTTTTCTATTAAGCGCTCAGGACGATATTTTATCATTTTGTGTTTCGCCATCAAAATTCAAAATCACTTCACTCAACATGCAACACATCCGTTCCCTCAGGATCGGAAACCACCCTAATCCTTGGTGTTAGAGTCACCTCTATTAAAGCGCTGTTTCCCACGGGCCAACCGGATAGATTTATCTCTTTACTTTTGGTTGCGAAAATGGCAAATCGATCAAGAAACAGGTCATACATCGAGGAATCCACGGGACTTTTCACGCAAATCAAAGTAGTATTTACACCCTTATCCAGTCTTTCCTCTGCAACCGTTGCAATCTTCTTCACAGCATCCCAATCTGTGAAATTACTGACCATCATATCCACATAAGCAAAATCTCTGGATGTATCTGTGCATTTGGGTCTCATCTCTTCGTATCTGATCCTGTTTACGCTTACCAACTCATCAGAAAAGGCAAAGAATTTTCGACAGTCTAACTGTATTTCATTCGTATCCTCAAAGGTGGGGTCAAAATTGTAAAACACGCCATCAAGTTTTGCGACCACCCAGGTGTGGCCACTCTGTTCCTCAGCATTGTACCCAATAACTTCACAACATTCTACACCTATCATGCGAAACAGCAAGCTAAGCATATTACTGTAACCATCGCAAATGGTTTTCCCCTTGCAGACCGCGTCATAAAAATAGCTCTCATCTGCCATGCTTTCGTAGTGCACATATTCCACATTTTCACAAACATAATCATACAGGTATTCCATTTTCGCCTGCTGGGTTTCATATTCCGGCGGTATATTCTGCACGATCTGTCTGCACTTCGCCAGCGCTTCCATCTTCATTTCCCAGCGGCTGTCTGTAAACTGCTCCATACTGACCATGATAGACTTGCCGATATAATTGATCGGTTGCTTCCATATAGCCTCATAATAGGTGTAGTTTTGCTCCAAGAACGGAGAATCCAAAGATATAAGCTCCCGGATATATGAAAAATCCTTATCACTATTTTCCACGTACAAAGTGAAGGCGATAAACCGGTTCTCCAATGCATACAGATAGCTTTTATAAATTATCAAGTCTTCCCCGGATAACTGATCCTGGAACCAAGTGCCATTACAGTCAGGGTACTGGGATTCATAAGCCAACAGATCCGGGACAGAAACATACCGCTCACGAGGCTCTGTGCTGCGGGAAAATTTCACAAAATTGGCAGGATCACTTTTGTGCGCATCTTTCACTGGTTCTTTTGTGGGCGCAGGCGCTTCCGTCTCCGGTATCCAGAACGTGCAACCCACGATCCCCATAAGTACACCAAAAACCAGTAGCAGGAGCAACCCCTTTTTCAGCCATTTCATTTACAGCACCTCCCCATCTACATTTGACGCAATCAAAACTCCCTTCTGAATCAATCATATCACAACCATCTTGTCTACGCAATATAGTTATGTATACTTTATACAAAAACGACATACCGCCCCCTGCTCAAACCTAACAATCAACCGGCACCTTATAAACAAGGTGCCGGTTGATTGTTATATAAAGAGCGCCCCCTCGTTTATTTAACAAGTCGGGGCGCTTTCTTTCCACGAAAAATTTCTTAACTGAATGACATTGGTTTTCACTGGGGACTTTTTATTTTAGTGCTTCCATAATCTCCGACGCATCCTGCAATACCAAATGGGGTTTGTCCGCAGAATTTTGGAGAATCTCCGGGGTGGTCTCCCCACTCATCACCAAGATACCGGTAACTCCGGCATTGAGACCGGACTTCACATCTGTATAGATCCGGTCTCCAACCACAGCTGTTTCCTCCTTGGAATAGCCGAGCCGTTCCATGGCAAGCTGAGGCATCAAAGGACTGGGTTTGCCAATCACAATCGGCCGCTTGCCGGTGGCGTTATAGATCATATCGCAAACACTTCCACAATCGGGAACGCTGCCAAACTCTGTGGGACACACATAGTCCGGATTGGTAGCGATATAAGGAATCTCTTCCCTTGTCAACAGCAGACGGGATACGTCCTCCAATTTTTGAAAGGTCAGCTCCGTATCAAAGCCCATAACAATACAGTCTACCTCTTGTAAGTTTTCCGTGACCGTAAAGCCATCCTGCTCCAATTCCTTTTTCAAAGAACGGGTGCCGCAGACATAGAGTTTATGATAAGGATAATGCGCCTTCAAGTACCAAGACGTCGCCTGGGACGAAGTGATAAAATCATCTCTGGTAGCATGAATCCCCAGCGCTGCCAGCTTCTTAATATAGTCCTCAACACTTTTGGACGAGTTATTGGTCATAAACAAATAACGTCTGCCAGTGGCTTTTATAGTTTCCAGCAATTGGGGGGTAAAATCATACAAGCGATTACCCAAGTACAAAGTACCGTCCATATCAAACAGGTACAGACGAATCTGCCTTAAACGTTCATTGGCTTTCATAAAATGCTCCTTACAGCAAACAACACAATTCATCCAAAACACCCAGATCCCAAGCTAAGCGGGACAGCACATACTTATCCCGGATATCCTTGGTGGCTTGGAAAGAAAGCCTTGCTAGCTTGCTATCCACGCCAATGGACTGCAAATCCCCGGAAATGCCGATGGCATCCAACAACTCTTTTAGTTGCTGATATGCAGGCAGCTCCTGTTGCAAGATCTGCAAAATATTGTCCCAATTATCCAGTATTTTAGCAAGGCGCACCGGATGGGTGGATATGTCGTACTTCCCTTCCTTTGCTTCCTGTGCAATCATCGTCTCTGCGCTGCTTCCCAGAAGGGAACGAAGCTGCGACTTCCAATCTTCGTAAGAAAATGCAGCAATGTATGCCTTTGCTCTGCTTTCATCAGGACTCATTTTTTGCAAAGCCTCATATAGCCGAACCGTCTGCAAGGTGCCCATCGCACACTGAATGCCGTGCAGCTCTACCTTTGTACCAAATTCCAGGCCCCGCATATCCCAGATATGGGAGAAATAATGCTCCACACCGGAGGCAGGTCTGGACACACCGGCGTAAGCCATGGCGATACCGCTGATCACCAGGCCTTCAAATACTGCTTCTACTGCCTGTTCCTCCCGACGGAGAAGTCCCTGGGCGTTGTCAACGCATTTTTTCAGCGTTCTACGGATCAAATCCGCCACCTGCTCGCAGTAATACTCACCGGTAATAAGATGGGCGATCCGCCACTCGGCAATACTCACATACTTTGCCAGCATATCCCCAAGACCAGCTTGCAGCATCTTCTGGGGCGCTTCTTTTAAAATATCCGTATCACCGATGATCACATCCGCGCACCGGCTGGGCAGGGATACCTTCAAACCATCCATGGACATGGAAGAGGTAGCGGAGGCATATCCGTCCATAGAAGGCGCGGTTGCCACAACGATGTACTTCTTTCCGGTTATATTGCTTAGAATTTTGCCAATATCGTTTATGACACCGGAACCGATGGCGACGATCACATCGCAGGACGTGTCAAAATGCATCCCTGCCGCGCCCACTGCCCGCTCATCCGGTTCCAGATGTTCATCCGGAAAAATGTATTTCTGATAGGTAAACCCATTGTTGCGCAATGCTACACAGACCCTCTCGCCAGCGGCGGCAAAGGTATTGGTATCGGCAAGCAAAAAGGGTTTCTTTCCTCCAAGCAACGCGACCATTTCTCCAATTCTACGCACAGAGCCTTTACCAATCACCAATTCTGCCACAGAGGCTTCGTGTCGCTTACCGCAGGTGCAAATGCCACTGTCCAAATACTGTACCATGTTTTACCTCAATCGTCACTTTTCTTTATAGGGTGGATCACTGGGATACAGACCCTGCAATTTTTGCATGGACCGGGGCAATGCATCCTGGGAATTGCCCCAAGGCACGCCGGCATTGCGGTAATCATACAGTGTCTTCAAGTGATGACCGCAAAAACCGACACGACCGGTAGCCGCCCGGACATGGGGCTCCATATAGGTAGCCGCAGGGCCAACTACATAATGGATTGCACGGCGCTCCACATCCCGATCCATGGCGCAAAAGGGACATTCATCATCCGCTTCAAAGCCTTCATTGACCGGTATGGTATAAAGCTCTTCCTTCATGCATTCTACTCCCAATCAGTGATGTAAGCAAACCCTCCGGCTGAGCCGGAGGGTTTTGATTTTTAAAAAGTCTTAGCCCTTGATTGCCTCTTCGATGGCAACAGCCACGGAAACGGTCATACCGACCATGGGTTGTTACCTGCGCCCAGGAAGCCTCGGAAGCAGGGCTTCCGGTAGGTAAAACGCCTGAAAACAAGTAGTTTCTGCAACATACTGATCGTCTTTCTTTAGACCAATTCAAGAAACACTTCCTGAAAAGTCGGTCATATTCGGATGACTGGTATTCTGTAAAGGCAAAAGAAAAACGAGGCAAAAATGCCTCGCTAAAAGATCGAGGTGGCAGCTGCCCTAACTCGCCTCAGAGCATCGCTCCGGCGCACTTCAGACCTTACTTCCGCAGTTGTAAAATATGTCTTTCTGAGTGTTGCCTATACGGAAGCAGGGGCAGGCTATCAAATATCCATTCGATCCTGCCACGAAAAGCTGCATGCGGACAAGATTGCCGCCTATATCTGCGACGGCGTCGGCGGAGGTGGGGGACACGCCAAAAAGGCCGGAGGCAAGATCCTCCGGTTAAAAATGCAGAAAAAATATGGTGGGAAAAGTGTTTTCGAGGTTGTTGAAATGCT
>JBGVON010000013.1:0-8437 GCA_045126495.1 Faecousia sp. | reverse complement strand
ACTGCCTGTTCTGCCGCATCATCGCCGGGGAGATCCCCAGTGCCAAGGTTTACGAGGACGATACCGTTCTGGCCCTCCGGGACATTGCCCGCCAAGCCCCTACCCACATTCTGGTGATCCCCAAGGCCCACATTGCAAGTGTGAACGAAATTTCCGCTGAAAACAGCGGCATCGTTGCCCATATTTTTGAGGTGATACCCCAAATTGCCAAGGCAGAGGGCTTGGAGGGCGGCTACCGGGTGGTATCCAACTGCGGGGCAGATGCCGGACAGACGGTGCATCACCTGCACTTCCACATCTTAGGCGGCAAGACTCTTTCTTTGGAAATGGCTTGACAAATTCTGTCAAAGCGTTATAATTGTCTTAAATCGCATACAACCATCTTCGGGGAGCCGGCGCACCGGCTGAGATAAGGATCTGTGTCCTTGACCCGTGAACCTGATACGGTCCGTACCGTCGTAGGAAAAGATGCATAAATGAGATGCTTCCTGTATCGCATTGCACCTAGACGGTTGCAGTGCGATATATTTTTTAGGAGGTATTCTCTATGGAAAACAAAGCAAAAACCGTTATCAACCGGCATCATCTGCTCCTGTCACTGTGCGAGGGGGCGATCCTCATCGCCCTGGCGGAGATCCTCAGCTTCCTGCCCTTTTACAGGTTCCCCTGGGGCGGGTCTATCGACCTTGCCATGCTGCCCATCATCGTGATCAGCGTCCGGTGGGGCTTTGGCCCGGGTATGCTTGCCGCCGTTGCCCACGCCATTTTGCAGACCCTTTTTGAAGGCGGCATCGCCATCGGCTGGCAGAGCATCGTGGGCGATTTTCTGCTGGCGTACACCGTTTTGGGTCTTGCAGGCCTGTTCCGGGGGAAATTCGTTCCCGCCACAGTGATCGCCTGCGCCGCCCGGTTCCTGGTGCACTATGTGGTGGGCGCTACCATCTGGGCAGAATATATGCCGGAAAGTTTCTTTGGTATGACCATGACTACCCCGTGGTTCTATTCCGCCCTGTACAACGGGGCGTATATGCTGCCGGATATGGTGATGGTGCTCATTGCCGGCGTGCTTCTGATGAAAACCCCCGCAAAAAAATACCTGCTGGGTCAGGATCTGTAAAAACAACCGGGAGGGTCACACGACCCTCCCGATATTCTACCCATTTTTTTTGTCATTGCGAGCCAGTTGGCAAACTGGCGTGGCAATCTATGCTGTATTTTGAGATTGCCACGTCGCCGCAAGCGGCTCCTCGCAATGACAAGCAAATTAGTCTTATCAAAGGGCGGTAATGACAAAATAGCCCAGCACCAGAATGCCAAGGATTATGCGGTAAATGCCGAATGCCTTAAAGCTGTGATTACGAACGTACTCCATCAAGCCCTTGATGACCAAAAGGCTCACAATAAAACTCACCACGCAGCCAACCGCCAGCACGCCGATCTCCGTACCGGTGGGCATGGCAGCTTCGCCGCCCACAATATCCAAGCCGTATTTCAGAACCTTTAACGCGCTGGCGCCCAGCATGGTGGGGATCGCCAGAAAGAAGGAAAACTCCGCGCCGGCAGACCGGCCCACACCCAGCAAGATCGCGCCCAGAATGGTGGAACCGCTGCGAGATGTGCCGGGGATCAGGGCAAGGCACTGGAACGCGCCGATGAGCAGGGCAGTCTTGTAATCAATTCCATAGACATTTTCGATCTTTTTGGGCCGATGATTGCCCTTTTCCAGAAACAAAAACGCCACGCCGTAGACAACCAGCGCAATCGCCACCACCACATAATTATAGAGGTGTTCGTCCATCCAGTCGTCCAGAGCAAGACCGATCACCGCCGAGGGCAGCACCGCCACGATCACCTTGAACCACAGATTCCAAGTGTCCTTTTTCTGCGCCATATCCTTTTTCGGCGAGAAGGGATTCAGCTTGTGGAAAAACAGCGCCAGCACCGCGGCAATGGCGCCCAGCTGGATCACCACCTGAAACATCTCATAAAAGGCTTCGGTGACGTCCAGACGGATAAATTCGTCCAGCAATATCATGTGTCCCGTGGAGGAAATGGGCAGCCACTCAGTGATGCCCTCCACGATGCCAAACAGCACCGCCTTCAACAGTTCGATAAATGTGGTCATATTTGCCTCCTTAATAATTGACAATTGACAGTTGACAATGGACAATGAAGGTGTCGCCTATGGCGACTATTCTAATCATCGGCAAGGCCGATACCACAATTGTCAATTGTCCATTCATTATACCATCAACCGTATCCGTTTTCAAGAAATTTCCTGTCGTTCACATTTTGGGGGTGAACTATTCACAAATTGTTCACCGCAAAACGGGATTTTGCGTTATAATAAAAGAAAATACAACTTTGGAGGTTTTTGCCATGGCAATTTCCGTACTGATCGTTGAAGATGATCCCAACATCCGGGAGCTTTTGCAAATGTATCTGGAAAAGGACGGCTACGCGGTGACGTTGGCTGCCGACGGCGGGCAGGGTCTGGAAAAATTCCGGGCCATCAAGCCGGACCTTGTACTGCTGGATGTGATGATGCCGGTAATGGACGGCTGGGCGGTATGCAAGGCCATCCGTGCCGAGGGGGATACCCCTGTCATCATGCTCACCGCCAAGGGCGAGACCGACGATAAGGTCACGGGCTTAA
Organism: Faecousia sp.; assembly: GCA_045126495.1. Classification (GTDB taxonomy): domain Bacteria; phylum Bacillota; class Clostridia; order Oscillospirales; family Oscillospiraceae; genus Faecousia. Next base: position 5,781 of record JBGVON010000013.1, on the reverse strand, counting down.
AAGCCGGCGCAGACGATTACGTCACCAAGCCCTTTGAAATGAAAGAACTGCTGGCCCGGATCGAAGCAGTGCTGCGCCGGGCAGATCGGAAATCCGACACCGGCAACGCCCGGCGGCTGGTGTTCGACAAGCTCACCATCGACATGGACGCCTTTGAACTGACGGTGGACGGCAAAAAGGTGGATACGCCCCCCAAGGAGATGGAACTGCTGTTCTACCTTGCCTCCTCCCCCAACCGGGTGTACACCCGCAACCAGCTTCTGGACGAAGTCTGGGGCTTTGACTACTTCGGCGACTCCCGGACAGTGGACGTCCACATCAAGCGCCTGCGGGAGAAGTTGGAGGGCGTTTCCGAGCAGTGGAGCGTCAAGACCGTCTGGGGCGTTGGGTATAAGTTCGAAGTGCTTTAATGCACGCAAAGTGTAACGTGCAAAACGGACGAAACCGATGCCACTATTTTGCATTTTGCATTCTCAAAAATTGAGGTAGAATTTATGAAAACCACGTTCAGCCGCACCTTTTTCCCTGCGGCAATGGTCCTGATGGCGGCGCTTTTGCTGGTAGGCGCATCCTTCCAACTGCTGGTGCGGAATCTGCTGACGATGCAGGTGGAGCAGAAGCTGAAAGAGGACTGCACCACCATTACCTCCCTTGCCGCCGCCTACTACACCGAGGGCGCTCTGTCCACCCAGGATTTCTTTGTGAATCTGTCCCTTGCCACCCGGATCAGCGGCGCCGACGCGGTGATCTGCGACAGCCGGGGACGGCTGGTGCTGTGCTCCGATTCCCCCATGGGCTGCAAGCACCGGGGCATGGTCATCGGAGAAGCCTACCTGCAACAGGTTCTAAACGAAGGTGTGGTATCCGACACCGGTATTATCCGGGGGCTTTATGAGGATTCCCGCTATGTGGTGGGTATGCCCATCCTTGCCACCGGCAGCAACGAGCCGGTGGGCATTGTGGTGCTGTCCACCCCGGTGAACACCGCCCTATCCCTCCTTGACAAGCAGGCAGACACCTATATGCTGGTGTCGGTGCTGGTGGTGGTGATATCGGTGCTGGTGATGACCGTCATGGCACGGCGGCAAAGCTCCCCCCTGCGGGACATGGCAAAAGCAGCCAGCGACTTCGGTCACGGTCAGCTGGATGCCCGGGTCACCGTGGACAAGGGAAATCCCCAGGAGGTGCAGGAACTGGCGCTGGCCTTTAACAATATGGCGTCCAGTCTCCAAAAAAGCGAATACCGGCGGCAGGAGTTCGTGGCTAACGTGTCCCACGAGCTAAAAACCCCCATGACCACCATCTCCGGGTATCTGGACGGCATGCTGGACGGCACCATCCCCCCGGAAAAGCACCAACAGTATATGCAGCTTGTCTCTCAGGAGACCAAACGGCTGAGCCGTCTGGTGCGAAGCATGCTGGACATCTCCCGTATGCAGGACCGGCAGACCGTCTCCCCGGAGGAGATGACCCGGTTCGACGTGTGCGAATGCGTGGGGCAGGCGCTCATCTCCTTTGAGCAGAAAATTACCAATAAGGCGCTGGAAGTGGATGTGTCCTTTCCGGAGCACAGCGTGTACACCCGGGCAAATCAGGACGCCATCACCCAGGTGGTGTACAATCTTCTGGACAATGCGGTGAAATTCTGCCCCCAGGAAGGGATGCTCAACATAACCATCCGGGAGGGAGACCACAAGGTTTATATTGCCGTGGGCAACGATGGCGAGACCATCCCGCCGGAGGAGCTTCCCCTGGTCTTTGACCGGTTCCACAAGCTGGACAAGAGCCGCGCCCAAAACCGGGACGGCTGGGGTCTGGGCCTTTACATTGTAAAAAATATTATCGACCGCCACGGGGAGAACATTTCCGTGTCCAGCCAGAACGGCAGAACGGAGTTTACCTTTACGTTACCGCTGGTAAATTAAAAATGAATATCGTAGGGCGGGAGCTAGCCCCCGCCCTACGGTATAATTATCCATTTTCAATTTTTTTGAGGTTTTTATGGACGAACAGCATTACGAATACCGCACCGGGCAGACAGCGCCCCGGCAAAAGCACAATGGCATCATCGCGTTTCTGCTGATCCTGGTGATCTTTCTGACAGGTCTTGTCAGCGCATTGGGCTTTCTCAATGTGCGGCTGTTTCGCCTGCTGGATGCCCAAAACAGCACCGACCCCCTGCATTTTTCCCAAAGCGGCGCCGCCCTGTCCCAGCACCCGGCTGACGGCATGGTATCCGTCCAGCTTTGGGGCATGACCTTACAGGAGATGCCCGCGGCATATCAGAATCTCCACGGACTCCCCCCAGGTCTGTACATCTGCCATGTGACCCCCGGATCCCAGGCAGAACAGCTGGGCATTTCCCCGGGAGATCTGCTCACCGCCATCGGCGACACAGCAATCCACAGCATCAACGCCCTGCCGGATACCCCCGGCGCCCCCTTAAACATCACCCTTTACAAAGAGGGCAACTACCAACAATTCACCCTGACCCCGGAGGAAGAATCATAATGGAACCCATTTACAGAAAAGAATTTACCCTGTCCCATATCCACGTGGACCGGTTTGGCTACGCCCGTCCGTCGGTGCTTCTGTACCTTGTGCAGGAGGCGGCAGGGGAGCATTGCGCCCTTTTGGCTGTGGATCGGGAACACCTGTCCCGCAAGCACCTGTTCTGGGCGGTGACCCGGAATCGGGTGCAGATCACCCGACTGCCCCGGCTGGGGGAGACGGTGACTGTGGAAACATGGCCCATGCCCACCACCAAGGTGGCCTATCCCCGGTCGGTGGTGGCTTACGATGCAAAGGGCAATGAGCTGTTTCGCTCCATCAGCCTATGGGTGCTCATGGATGAGCGGACCCGGGCCATGATCCTGCCGGGAAAAAGCGGTGTGGTGGTGGACGGCACCCTCACCGGTACCGAACTGACCGTTCCCCACGCCATTGCCGCCAGGCCCATGGAACATACCGTCACACGCCGGGTGGGCTACACCCTGCTGGACCAGAACGGCCACATGAACAACACCCGGTACATGGACTGGCTGGACGACCTGCTTCCCAGCGCCTTCCACGCCGGGCACCGGGCCCAGGAATTTACCCTGTGCTACCTGAGTGAAGCCCGGGAGGGCGAGGAAATCACCCTGCACTATGAACTGTCCGACGGACCGGTGCTGACGGTGGATGCCCGGCGGCAAACCGGCGACAAGGAAGAGCGAATTTTTTCTGCACAGGTTATATTTTGATGTTGTTCTGTAAACCTGTAAAAATACCCCTCATTTTGGGGAAAACATAGATATTTCCCACAAACCCCCTGCAATTTCTGGATTTGCAGGGGGTTTTCCTGTGGAGAAACCTGTGGAGAATGTGGATAACTCCCATTTACATAACGCCAAAATTCTTCATAATTTTTAGTTTATGTAAACCTGTGTTCCGTCACACAGCAGGAGAATTGAGAGTTGAAAATTGAAAATGTAGAGGCAAATATTGACCGTTCTTTCGTTTTGCAGCATGAAAACTGTTTGGTTATAGAGCAGAATAAGTAAAGCGGCGGGGGATACATAAGGGGGCGCAATTGGCTCGTAGCGCCCCTTATGTCGGCTTCTTTGGGTACTTTCTTGCCGAAACAAGAAAGTACCGCCCCCGGCAGGGAACGACAGCAAAAGGTTTCTATTCATGGATTGCCACGTCAACCCAAGCGGCTCCTCGCAATGACAAAGGGAGAACGCCTCGCGGACGAGCAATGCTCGCCCCTACATTCTATTTTTATCTTATTTTACTTTTTTTATCTTTTTTCGCTATTTTTCTTTTTTTTCGGAAATTTTATACAAATTATAAAAATTTATTATAGACATTCTTTTTTTTGTATGTTAAAATGTATGCGGTGGAAGTTGGATTTTATCACCATGCGCCACCATTTATCATAAATCAGCGGCACCGCCGCATACCATTTTTAGGAGGAAACCGTATGAAAATCAACCTTGAAAAGTATGGCATTACCGGCACCACCGAGATTGTCTACAACCCTACTTACGAGCAGCTGTTCGAGGCTGAAACAGACCCCGCTCTGGAAGGCTTCGACAAGGGTCAGCTCACCGAGCTGGGCGCTGTAAACGTGATGACCGGCATCTACACCGGCCGTTCCCCCAAAGACAAGTTCATCGTCATGGACGAGACCTCCAAGGACACCGTGTGGTGGACCTCCAAGGAATTCTCCAACGACAACAAGCCCGTTTCCGAAGAAGCCTGGAAGGTCTGCAAGGATCTGGCATTGAAGCAGCTGAGCAATAAGAAGCTGTACGTCATGGACCTGTTCTGCGGCACCAACCCCGACTCCCGTATGGCCATCCGGTTCATCGTGGAGGTGGCATGGCAGGCACACTTCGTGAAGAATATGTTCATCGCCCCCACCGCTGAGGAGCTGGAAAACTTCGAGCCTAACTTCGTCATCTACAACGCCTCTAAGGCGAAGGTTGAGAACTACAAGGAGCTGGGTCTGAACTCCGAGACTGCCGTCCTCTTCAACATCACCTCCCGTGAGCAGGTCATCCTGAACACCTGGTACGGCGGCGAGATGAAGAAGGGTATGTTCTCCATGATGAACTACTACCTGCCCCTGAACGGCATGGCTTCCATGCACTGCTCCGCCAACACCGACAAGGAAGGCAAGAACACCGCCCTGTTCTTCGGTCTGTCCGGCACCGGCAAGACCACCCTGTCCACCGACCCCAAGCGTCTTTTGATCGGTGACGACGAGCACGGCTGGGACGACAACGGCGTGTTCAACTTCGAGGGCGGCTGCTACGCTAAGGTCATCAACCTGGATCCCGAGTCCGAGCCCGACATCTACAACGCCATCCGCCGCAACGCTCTGCTGGAAAACGTCACTGTGGACGCCAACGGCAAGTGTGACTTCGCTGACGGCTCTGTCACCGAGAACACCCGTGTTTCCTACCCCATCAACCACATTGAGAACATCGTCCGTCCTGTTTCCGCAGGTCCCGATGCCAAGAATGTGATCTTCCTGTCTGCCGACGCATTCGGCGTTCTGCCTCCCGTGTCCATCCTGACCCCCGAGCAGACCCAGTACTACTTCCTGTCCGGCTTCACCTCCAAGTTGGCCGGTACCGAGCGCGGCATCACCGAGCCCACCCCCACCTTCTCCGCTTGCTTCGGCGCAGCCTTCCTGGAACTGCACCCCACCAAGTACGGCGAAGAGCTGGTGAAGAAGATGGAGAAGTCCGGCGCCAAGGCTTACCTGGTCAACACCGGCTGGAACGGCACCGGCAAGCGTATCTCCATTAAGGATACCCGCGGCATCATTGACGCCATTCTGGACGGCTCCATCCTGAAAGCCGAGACCAAGAAGATCCCCTACTTCGATTTCGAAGTTCCCACCGCCCTGCCCGGCGTGGATCCCAAGATCCTGGATCCCAGAGACACCTACGGCGACGCCGCCGAGTGGGACACCAAGGCCAAGGACCTGGCAGCTCGGTTCGTAAAGAACTTTGAGAAGTACACCGGCAACGACACCGGCAAGGCTCTGGTCGCCGCCGGTCCCAAGGCTGAGTAAGATTTTATCATTGTGAAATGTAGGGGCGAGCATCGCTCGTCCGTTACGAGAAATCATCATCGAACAAGAGGGCGACCAATGGTCGCCCCTACGATGTGGAAATCTCAAATTGGAACGACATAAAAAGTTTCTCCGCAGCCGGGGGCTTCCCCGGCTGCTACCAAAAAACGCGTAGGGCGGGGGCTTGCTCCCGCCGCTTGAAATTATGTTTT
>JBGVON010000012.1:0-16168 GCA_045126495.1 Faecousia sp. | reverse complement strand
GCTCTGCGAACTTGGCAGCGTGCTCAGCCTCTTCGTATGCTGCCTTCTCCCAGTACAGACCGATTTCGGGGAAGCCTTCCCGATGTGCAATGCGGGCCATGCACAGGTACATACCCACTTCGGCGCACTCGCCGTTGAAGTTTGCCATCAGCTGGTCGAAGATGTACTTCTTGTCCTCGGGGGTGATGTCGGGGTTGTTCTTCACGGTCTGGGCGTAAACGCCGTACTCGTGGACGGCGGCCAGCTTCTGCTCGCCCTTCTGCTCCACAAACTTGGAAGCGGGAACCTTACATACGGGGCACTTGAAATCGGCTGCCAATTCATCGGCAGTGTGTACATAACCACAGACAGAGCATACAAACTTTTTCATAAATAATTTCCTCCAAATTTTTATTATAATTGTTGATTTTTAATGGTGCAATACACCGAATTTACTCTTTTACTTCTTCAAACTGGTCAGGACCTACGCCGCACAGGGGGCATTCGTAATCCTCGGGCAGCTCATCGCCCTCGAATACATAATCACAGACGGTACATACGAACTTCTTCATGCTTGATTTCCTCCTAAACAATTTTTGCATTGACCCACAAAGGTCAGTTGACACAGATCAATTTGTCCGCCGGTCTGATGGCTTACCTCCCGGTTCAGCACCTCCGGTACTGCGATTTGGGGAAGGTCTGTGACAGCGTCACAGCCGGTGCAGACAAAGTGTACATGGGGGGCGGCGTTCCCATCGAACCGCTCTACGCCGTTGACTGTGCCGATGCTCATGATCTCGCCTTTGCTTTTGAACATGGACAGGTTCCGGTAGACAGTGCCCAGAGACAGATCCGGATATTCCGGTTTCAGGTGGGTGTATACCATCTCGGCAGAGGGGTGGGTGTCGGTCTGCCGTAGGTAACCAAGAATGGCGTTCCGCTTGCGGAACTGCTTGGTGGTATCCATAGCGCCGCTCCTTTCTAAATAAGTATGTTTCTTGTATATAACCAGAGTATAGGACAGTGTTTTTTATTTGTGAATAGGAATTATTCTTATTTACAAAAATTTTTTCAAAAATTTCCTTTTCGTTGCAATTATGGCAAAATACATATATAATATAAGAAAATGCCGAAAGGAGGTGCCTGTAAATGGAGAATATGCTCCGCGCTTACAAAGGATGCCTGTTGGGATTGGCAGTGGGCGATGCCATGGGCTATACCATTGACGATAAGACCTGGGATGAGATTCGCCTGGCTTACGGGCCCAACGGCCTGCTGGGCTACGATTTACAGGAACAGGATTACGCCCAGATCACCTCCTATACCCAGCTTGCCGCGTACGTGTGCAACGGACTTTTGCTAAGTGTTACCCGGGGAAAGACCGACCATCTGCGGTTTTGCAGATTGGCGCTGGGAGAGTTTGTCCGCAGTCAAATGTTTTATCGGGACCCGGAGGACAGCTATTGCTGGGTGGCGAAAGTGCCCCATTTTCGCCGCCGGGACTGCCGGGATGCCCGGATGCTGGACAATTTGCGGCAGAATGCCTACGGCACCCCCGACGCCCCCCGGAATCGCAACAATGCCCCCGGCGCAATTACCGCCGGCGTGGCGGTGGGTATGTTTTATAATCCCAAGCGCCTTGCCCCGGAGCAGGTGGGCACATTGGCGGCGGAATTGACGGCGCTGACCCACGGCGATGTGGAGACTTTTCTCACCGGCGTGGTGGTAGCCTATGCCATCACCGGTATTTTGCAGGAACCGGGGTTGCCGTTGCAGGCGCAGTTTTCTCAGGCGATTGCCGTGATGGACGGGCAGTTCCGCCAGCGTTTCCCCCAAGCAGAGGCCCTTGCCGGGCAGCTGCGGAATGCCATGGCGCTGGTGGGAACGGTTGAACCCCAGACGGGTATGGAACAGCTGGGCTGTACCGATGCCGCTTCCTGCCTAGCCGGGGCGATGTTTGCCTGTTTGTCCTGCCCGGCGGATTTTGACGGCGCTATCATTACCGCGGTGAACCATTCCGGTCTCAGCGGCGCGGTGGGCACGGTCGCCGGGGCGATCATGGGGGCGAAACTGGGGCAGGAGGCGCTGCCGGAATTTTACCTGGAATCTCTGGAATGCCGGCAGGAGCTGAACATCCTTGCGGAGGATATGGCATGCGGCACACCGGCGCTGGGCGTCTTCAATGAAGACTGGGACCGGAAATACGTCCAGGGCATGCCCTTGTAAAATGAAAAGTGTAAAATGCAAAATTTTTGCAAAAAAGTATTGCAATACTGAAATTTTGGTGGTATAATACCACTGTAAGTAAGATTTGACGTTAGGAAAGAGAGGGGCACGCCCCTCTCTTTTTTGAGTGCTTTCAGAGGAAAGGGGAACGACTATGAAGGTTACGGAATTGGTTGCCCAATTCGCCCAGCCCATCATTGAGGAAAACGGCTGTACCCTGTGGGACGTGGAGTACGTCCGGGAGGGTTCGGAGCGGTATCTGCGGATTTATATTGATAAGGACGGCGGCATTGATATTGATGACTGCGAAAAGATCCATCGGGCCATCGACCCGGTTCTGGATGAGAAAGACCCCATCGCCGAAAGCTATCATTTTGAGGTGTGCTCTGCCGGCATTGAGCGGCCGCTGAAACGGCCCGGGGATTTTGCCCGGTTTATGGACAGCCCTGTGTTGGTAAAGCTCTACCGCCCCCGCAACGGCTTGAAGGAGATCCCCGGCATCCTCCGCGGTTATGAGGACGGCAGGGTCACCGTGGAAGCGGGCAAGGAAACCATCACATTTGAAAAATCTGAGGTCGCGCTGGTGCGGCTTCGTGTGGAATTTTAACAGGAGGAACTGACAATGGCAAGAAATACCAGAGCCAAAAAGAATGAAGTACCCCAGGTGGATATCGGCGCAGAGATTTTCGCCAGCCTGCGGGATCTGGAAAAGCTGAAAGGCATTCCCGTTTCCTATATGGTAGAGCGGCTGAAACAGGCGCTGACCAATGCCTACCGGAAGGACCGGGAGGATCATCGGGACATCCCCGCAGAGAATGTGGTGGTGGACCTGAGTGAAAAGGGCCTTAACATGTATTTGGTCAAGACTGCGGTGGAGGAAATTGAGGATTCTGCCGTGGAGATCCATATCGATACTGCCCGGAATATCAATCCCAACGTGCAGCTGGGCGATACCGTGTCCATTCCTGTGGACATTCAGAAGTTCGGTCGCATTGCCGCTCAAACCGCCAAGCAGGTGGTGATCCAGGGCATCCGGGAAGCAGAGCGTGGCGCGATTTACGAAAGCTACTCCTCCAAATCCCAGGAGCTGCTCACCGGTACGGTCCTGCGGATCGACCCCACCGGCGATATCTTCGTCCGTCTGGGTCAGGGCAACGAGCAGAACGATGCGGTCCTTCGCACCAGCGAGCAGATCCCCGGCGAAAGCTACGAGCCCGGCGATTTGATCCGTGTGTACGTACTGGAAGTGTATAAGGCCACCCGCGGACCGCTGGTCCACGTGTCCCGCACCCATCCCAATGTGGTGCGCCGCCTGTTTGAATTGGAAACCCCCGAGATTGCAGACGGCCAGGTGGAGATACGCAATATCGCCCGGGAAGCCGGTTCCCGCAGTAAGATCGCAGTCCGCGCTGCCATGGAGAATGTGGATCCCGTGGGCGCTTGCGTGGGCCCCAGAGGCGGTCGTGTGGGTGCTGTTGTGGAAGAGCTGTGCGGCGAGAAGATCGACATTGTGGTGTGGAGCGAAGATCCTTGTGAGTACGTAAAGGCTGCTCTGAGCCCCGCGGACGTTATCAGCGTGGAAATGGATCCTGCCAATCCCAAGGCATGCCGCGTGGTTGTGCCGGACGATCAGCTGAGCCTTGCCATCGGCAAGGAAGGTCAGAACGCCCGTCTGGCAGCCCGTCTTACCGGCATCAAGATCGATATCAAGCCTGCTAGCCAGGCATAAAAATAAAAAGGGGACCCCGCAAAAGCGAACGGCTTTTGTGGGGAGAGGAGAAGCCAAGATGCTGTTGGTATTTCCCGCTTGCGGGAAATATAGAGTTGCATCTTGTGCTTCGACGAAGGAGGTTGCATATATGCAAAAGAAGATCCCCCAGCGGCAGTGTATGGGCTGCCGAGAACGGAAAGCCAAGCGTGAGCTGATCCGGGTGGTCCGGGGAACGGACGGTACGGTCAGTCTGGATTTTGGCGGCAAGCTCAACGGTCGGGGCGCGTATATCTGCCCGGATCCGGCGTGCTTGCAGAAAGCCCAGAAGGCAAAGTCCTTGGAGCGGAGCTTGGAAGTTCCCATCCCCCAGGAGGTTTATGACCGTCTGGTAAAGGAAATGGAGCATGGTAATGGATAAGGCGCTGAATTATCTGGCGCTGGCCAGAAAGGCAGGTCGGGCAGAGCTGGGTGAAGAACCTGCCGGCGCGGCCGCCCGGGCGCAGAAGGCCCGGCTCGTCGTGGTGGCGCAGGATGCTACGGATCATACCTGGCGGCGCGCCCAAAGCTTTGTGTCCGGTACGGAGCAGATTTGCTTGCGGGTCCCTTATACCAAGGACCAGCTGGGGCAGGCCATCGGTCGTACTGCGTTGGCATTGGCGGCATTTACCGATCCGGCTTTGGCGCTGGCCTTTGTAAAGGCGCTGGATCAGCCGGAGAAGTATGCGCAAGAAATTGCCAGTCTGGAAAGACGCACAAAGCGGATCCAGCAGCGGCAGAAAGAGGCCAAAGCCCACGAAAAGAATCTGCGATTTAAGAAGAAAAAGTAAATTGGAAGATAGAAGAACTACTGCAAGTGTGAATTGAAAATGGAAAATTGAAAATTATGACCGGGGACAGACTTGGTAATTTTCAACTTTCAATTCTCAATTTTCAATTAATGCTCGCAAAGCGTAGCATTTGGAGGTGCATTGTATTGAGTTTAGTGAAGTACAGATTAAAAGAGGTTGCCACTGATTTTGGTGTCACACCCAAGGATATTGCGGAGGTTATGGGCAAGTTCTTTGAACGTCCCAAGTCCAATACCCAGGTGCTGACAGAGGAGGAGCTGAATGTAATCTTTGATTACATGACCCAGACCCATCAGATATCCTCTCTGGAAGCGGTGTTTGCGGTGCAGCCCAAGCCCAAGGCAGAGCCGAAGGCAGAAGCACCCAAAGCAGAAGAAAAGCCTGCTGAAAAGAAGATGGAGCAGAAACCTGCTGAAAAGAAGGCTGAGGAAAAGAAACCCGCCCCCAAGGCGGAAAAACCCGCCAAGCCCGCCGAGCCGGAGCGCCGTCGGGAGCGCCGGGTGGTGGATACCTCCGCGGTACAGGTGAACGCTGCCCGTTTTGATGACCGGGTGGACGATCTGGTGAGCGAGCGCGTCCAGAATTATCAGGGCGGTAAGCAGCGCATCGGCGGCAAGAAGGGTCAGCAGCAGCAGAACAAGAAGGACAATAAGTTCTCTAAGGGCAACAAGTCCCGGAATGAAGAGCAGGAGAAGCTGCGCCGCTTGCAGATGGAAGTGGCAAGAAAAGCGCCTGTCACTGTGAAGATCCCCGACGAGATCACTGTGGGTGAGCTGGCAAGCCGCATGAAGAAGACCGCCGGCGAGGTCATTAAGCTTCTGATGAAGAACGGTGTCATGGCGGGTATCAATCAGTCTATTGATTTTGATACAGCGGAATTTGTGGCAACGGAACTGGGCTGCAAGGTGGAGAAGGAGATCACCGTCACCATTGAAGAGCGGATCATTGATGATCACCAGGATACCGCTGAGGAATTGGAAGGCCGCGCCCCCGTGGTGGTGGTCATGGGTCACGTTGACCACGGCAAGACCTCTACTCTGGATGCCATCCGCAACACCTCCGTTACCGCCGGCGAAGCTGGCGGTATCACCCAGCACATCGGCGCGTACACCGTGGAGTGTAACGGTCAGCCCATCACCTTCCTGGATACCCCCGGTCACGCCGCCTTTACTTCCATGCGCGCCCGCGGCGCTATGTGTACCGATATTGCCATTCTGGTGGTGGCTGCCGATGACGGCATTATGCCCCAGACCATCGAATCCATCAACCATGCCAAGGCAGCGGGTGTGCCCATCATCGTGGCCATCAACAAGATGGATAAGCCGGAGGCAAACCCCGATAAGATCAAACAGCAGCTGACTGAGCATGAGCTGATCCCTGAGGAATGGGGCGGCGATACCATCATCTGTCCCATCTCTGCTAAGACCGGTATGGGTCTGGACAATCTGCTGGAAATGGTCCTGCTTACCGCTGAGGTGCAGGAATTGAAGGCCAACCCCAACCGCCGCGCCAAGGGTACGGTTATTGAGGCCCGCCTGGATAAGAACCGTGGTCCTATCGCTACCCTGCTGGTGCAGAACGGCACCCTGAATCAGGGCGATATCATTATCGCCGGTACTGCTGTGGGTCGCGTCCGTGTGATGACCAATGATAAGGGTCGTACAGTCAAGACTGCAGGTCCCTCCATTCCCGTGGAAATCACCGGTCTTGGAGAAGTTCCCGCCCCCGGTGACGAGTTTAACGCCGTTACCGACGAGCGCATGGCAAGAGAACTGGTGGAGCAGCGGAAGCAGGCTGCTAAGGACGCTGCTGCCAACGCTATGCAGAAGGTCACCTTGGATAACCTCTTTGCCAAGATGCAGGAGGGCCAGATGAAGGAACTGGCGCTGATCGTCAAGGCAGACGTGCAGGGCTCTGCCGAGGCGGTGAAGGCTTCCTTGGAGAAGATCTCCAACGAGGAGGTCCGGGTTCGCGTGATCCACACCGGCGTAGGCGCGATCAATGAGTCCGATATTCTGCTTGCCTCCACTGCCGGCGCGATTATCGTTGGCTTTAACGTCCGTCCTGATTCCGGTGCCCAGGCAAGTGCCCAGCGGACTGCTGTGGATATGCGGTTCTACCGGGTCATTTACGATGCCATTGACGAGATCGAAGCGGCCATGAAGGGCATGCTGGCGCCCAAGTTCCAGGAAGTGGTCATCGGTCACGCCGAAGTGCGTATGACCTATAAGGTCTCCGCCGTGGGTACTATCGCCGGTTGTATGGTGAAGGACGGCAAGGTCACCAGAGATGCTCAGGTCCGTGTCCTCCGGGACAACGTGGTCATTCACGAGGGCGAGGTGGGCTCTTTGCAGCGGTTTAAGGACCAGGCAAAGGAAGTTACCGCCGGTTTTGAGTGCGGCATGAGCATTCTGAAATTCAACGACATTAAAGAGGGCGACGTATTCGAATGCTTCGCCATGGAAGAAGTGAAACGGTAATGTTAAACAGCCGCCCGCAGTTGCGGCGCGGCTGTTTAACGTTAATTGACAATGGACAATGGACAATGGACAATTAAGGTGTCGCCTTTGGCGACTATTCGAATCATCGGCGGAGCCGATACCACAATTGTCAATTGTCAATTATCAATTGTCCATTTATCATTACGAAAGGAATGATAATATGGCATCTAACAGAATAGGACGAATTAACGAAGAAATTCAGAAGGAGCTTGCTTCCTTAATCAGAAATTTAAAGGATCCCCGGGTGCAGGATACCATGATTTCTGTTACCCATGTGGAGACTACCCCGGACCTGCGCTATGCCAAGGTCTACGTGAGCTTTTTGCAGGAGGATCGGGCAGCCGATGCCCTGAAAGGTCTGAAATCTGCCGGTGGATACCTGCGTCGGGAGCTGGGCAGATCCTTGAATCTCCGCTATACCCCGGAGCTGAACTGGGCGCTGGATGATTCCATCACCTATGGCGCGAAAATGTTGAAGCTGATCAACGCATTAGAGGTAGAAAAAGATGCAGATACTGACGAAGGAACAGACGGCTGAATATTTATCCCAAAATGACAATTATGTGATCCTTACCCACCGCCGTCCCGACGGGGACACCCTGGGCAGCGCAGCGGTGTTGTGCCGTGGATTGCGGAAGCTTGGCAAGACTGCCCATATCCTCCGCAATCCGGAGATCACCGCAAAATATGCCCACCTCCATGAGGGACTGACCACAGACACCGTAAAGGACGGGGACATTCTCGTTGCGGTGGATACCGCATCGGCAAATATGCTTCCCGAAGCGTTTTCTGCCTATGCAGACAGGATCGCCCTGCGCATCGACCACCACGCTACCGCCTCCTCCTTTACCAAAATGGAGTTGGTAGAGCCGGGCGCTGCCGCCTGCGGAGAACTGATTGCCGGAGTTTTGTCACTGATGGGGGTTCGTCTGGACAAGCCGATGGCTAACGCCCTGTATACCGCCATTTCCACGGATACCGGCTGTTTCCGCTATGCCAATACCACCGCTAAAACCTTTGAAGTTGCTGCGTATTGCGCATATATCAGCGATGAGCTGTTTGCCATCAATCAGGCACTTTTTGACACCAATTCTCTTGGCCGTCTCAGGCTGCAAGGGTGGCTGGTGGAGCATGCCATCTTTTTGGAAAACGGCGCTATCGCAATTTGCCCTCTGCCCAAAGCGGTGGAAGAGGAACTGGGTCTGACGGAGGACGATCTGGAAAATATCTCCGGCTTTCCCCGTTCCATTGAGGGTGTGAAAATTGCGGCAACCCTCCGGGAGGACGGTGAAAACCGCATCAAAATCTCCGTCCGTGCCGTGCCGGGTTATGATGCTGCCGCTATTTGCGCTCAATTCGGCGGCGGCGGTCATAAAGGCGCTGCCGGCGCAAGCATGACTTGCACCATGGACGAGGCAGTTGAGAAAATTAAGAAAGCTATGCCGAAAATATAGTTAAAAAGTAAAGTGTTTTGCCTGTTACTTGGCTCTCCCCCTGGGAGAGCTGGCAAAAATCTATGATTTTTGACGGAGAGGGTCATACAAATCAAGAGAAACCCTCTCCGTCAGCATGTTCGGCTGACACCTCCCCCAAAGGGGGAGGCAAGGCACAAAGAGGACCTTTTTATGGACGGAATTGTTATTGTCGATAAACCCCAGGGCTGGACCAGTCAGGATGTGACCGCCAAGCTGCGGGGTGTTTTCAAGACCCGCAGGATCGGTCACGGTGGCACCTTGGACCCCATGGCTACCGGCGTGCTGCCGGTGTTCGTAGGCCGCGCCACCCGGGCGGTGGAGTTTTTTGAGCACGCGGAAAAAACCTATGAAGCGGTCTTGCGTCTTGGCATCACCACCGATACCGAGGACATCACCGGTACGGTGCTGGAAGAAAAGTCTGTCCGGGTGTCAGAAAATGAAATATTGGCGGTTCTGGACCGGTTTAAGGGAGAGATTCAGCAGATCCCGCCGATGTATTCTGCAATCAAAATAAACGGCCAGAAGTTGTGCGACCTTGCCCGTAAGGGCAAAGAGGTGGAGCGCAAACCCCGGACAGTGACCATTCATGCCTTGGATTTTTTGGGCATGGCGGGAAATGATCTTCGTCTGCGGGTGCACTGCTCTAAGGGTACGTACATCCGCACTCTGTGCAAGGATATCGGACAGGCCCTTGGCTGCGGCGGTTGCATGGCAGCGCTCCGGCGGACAAGCGCCGGCAGTTATACCGCGGAGGATGCCATCCCCTTGGCGCAATTGGTGGAGGATGGCGATCCGGCGCAATATCTCCGGGGCATTGACACCATGTTCTCCCACCACCCAGCAGTGACCCTCACGGAAAAACAGGCGCTACGCTGCCGTAATGGCAACGCCTTTTCCATCGACCTGACCGACGGTACATACCGCGCCTATGATCACGCAGGGGAATTTCTCATGCTGGCAAAGGTGGAAGGCGGTACAATGTCTACTATCAAGAGTTTCTTTGGCGTGGGGTAGGGGCGAGCATTGCTCGTCCGTTTGGGTAGCATTTCTTATATTGCGGACGACCGATGGTCGCCCCTACAAAAAGGAATTTTTATGAAAGAAAAAACAATCTACGCCCTAGGCTTTTTCGATGGGGTGCATCTGGGGCATCAGGCGCTGCTGGGCGCTTGCCGTCAACTGGCAGATACCCATGGCTGCGCCGCCGGCGCGGTGACTTTTACTGCCCATCCGGACGGTTTGGTTTCCGGCAACACCCCGGCGCTTTTAAATACAATGGAAGACCGCAAAAAAATGCTCTTGGCATGGGGCATGGATCAGGTGGTGGCGCTTGCTTTTGACCGGCAGCTGATGACCACCCATTGGTCGGATTTTCTCCGGCAGTTGGTGGATATGGGCGCGGCAGGCTTCGTCTGCGGCAGTGACTTCCGGTTTGGTGCCGGTGGAAGCGGCACAGCCAAGAAATTGGCGGCATTCTGCGAAAAAAGGACGCTTCCCTATGCCATCGTTCCCCAGCAGATCCTAGACGGAGAACGGATCTCCTCCACCCGGATCCGGGAATTTTTGGAAGCAGGTAATGTGGAGCAGGCAAACCGTTTTTTGGGTCACGCTCATATCCTCACCGGACAGGTGGTCTCCGGCAAACAGTTGGGGCGCACCATGGGTTTCCCCACGGCAAACCTGCTTTTGCCGCCGGAACTGTTGATTCCTAAATTTGGCGTGTACGCCTGCAAGGCGCTGGTGGACGGAAAGGAATATCTTGCTGTGACCAACATCGGCACTCGTCCCACAGTGGCGGGGGAAGGCGTGACCGCAGAGGCGCACTTGTTGGATTTTTCCGGTGATCTGTACGGTAAATCCGTGACCCTTGCCTTTTGTGCGTTTCTCCGCCCGGAGCAGAAATTTGAAGATCTGAATGGGTTAAAAGCCCAAATCGCCGCGGATATCACCCGCACACGCACGATTTTGAAATAACCCTTGAAGGGGCGCGTATTGCGCGTCCGCAGGGTTGTAGAGATCGCTATTGTAGTGGATGACCAATGATCGCTCCTACGATTGTATACAAAAAGTTTAAATAATGGGGAAATATTGAAATTTTCCCTTTACTTTTGGGAAAACTTATGGTAAGATAGTCGGGCTGGCTATGTCCGGCACATCCCGTTGCTCAGTTTTGGGACGACACCGACCCTTTACTTGGCGCGAGGAAATATTAAAAAAGGTGGAAAACACAATGATTCAGAAGGAAAAAAAGACCCAGGTTATCCTGGAAAACGCAACCCATGAGGGCGATACCGGTTCTGCCGAGGTGCAGGTCGCGATCCTCACTGCCCGTATCAACGAGCTGACCGATCACCTGCGTACCCACAAGCATGACAACCACTCCCGTCGTGGTCTGCTGATGATGGTTGGTAAGCGTCGTAAGATGCTGGACTATCTGGCAAAGAAGGATATCAACCGTTACCGTGCTCTGATCGCCAAGCTGGGTATCCGTAAGTAAGTATTAAAAAAAGGCGACGGGCACCCGTCGCCTTTTTTTAACAGCGGATCTTTTGTTCCATGCGTGCGTTTTGAAAGCGCCCATATACACAAAGTATAATGGTCGCTTTCAACCTTCGCCTGAAACAAAACCTCTCGCTGCACACAAAAGTAAGCAATAGGGAGAATTTTAGCAGTTGAAAGAGCTGTTGAAGTTTCGGCAGCTGTTTCAAGTGCTAAACCTCCCGAACACACAAAAATATTTTAGGAGGTTAAACAAATGATTACCAAAAAGCAATTCCCCAATCACAAGGTTTTCGAGATGGAAATCGGTGGCCGTCCCTTCACCGTTGAGACCGGTAAGGTAGCTGAGCTTGCCAACGCAGAGTGCATCTGCCGCTACGGTGACACCGTGGTACTGACCACCTGCACCTGCAACCCCATCCCCAAGTCCGGCATCGACTACTTCCCCCTGACCATCGAGTTTGAGGAGAGAATGTACTCCGTGGGCCGTATCCCCGGTTCTTTCAACCGTCGTGAGGGCAAGCCCTCCGACCGCGGCATCCTGAACAGCCGTATCATCGACCGTCCCATGCGTCCTCTCTTTGACGAAGAGCTGCGTAACGACACCGTGGTTACCTGCACCGTCTTTGCCAACGATTATGAGAACCCCGTGGAGATCGTGGCATCTCTGGGCGCTTCCATCGCCATCGCATCTTCCGATGTGCCTTGGAACGGACCTGTTGCTACCACCAACGTTGCCCATATGGCGGATGGCCGTTATATCATCAACCCCTCTGCTGAGGAGCGGGATGCCTGCGACTGCTTCGTGTGCATCGCTTCCACCTTTGAGAAGGTTGTTATGATCGAGACCGAAGCCAACGAGGCTCCCGAAGCCATCGTTTTGGAGAGCATCCGTATTGCCCACGAGACCAATATGGAGATCGTGAAGTTCATTAACCAGATCGTTGCCGAGATCGGCAAGCCCAAGTTCACCTTCGAGAAGGCTGCTGTCAACCACGATCTGCTGGACGATCTTGTGGAGTACGGTCTGGGTCAGATCGAATACGCCCTGGACACCGATGACAAGAATGTCCGTGAGGAGCGGCTCACCGCTGCCCGGCTGGACTTCGCCGCTAAGTTTGCTGAAAAGTACGAGGACTTCGAGGAGCATATCGAGGTCTGCCTGTACAAGATGCAGAAGAAGGTTGTTAAGAAGTGGCTGCTGGCAGGTAAGCGTGTGGACGGCCGTGGCATGGACGATATCCGTCCTCTGGGCGCTGAGGTGGGCTTGCTGCCCCGGGTACACGGCTCCGGCCTGTTCTCCCGTGGCCAGACTCAGGTTCTGTCCATCTGCACCCTGAACACCCTGTCTGCTGCCCAGAAGCTGGATACCATTTACCCCGAGGAGACCCGGCGGTATATCCACCATTATAACTTCCCCGCCTACTCCACCGGCGAGGCAAGAGCTGCCCGTTCCACCTCCCGTCGTGAGATCGGTCACGGCGCGCTGGCTGAGAAGGCTCTGCTGCCTGTGATCCCTTCCGTTGAGGAATTCCCCTACGCCATCCGTGTGGTATCCGAGGTTCTTAGCTCCAATGGTTCTACCTCTCAGGGCTCTATCTGCGGTTCTACCCTGGCGCTGATGGATGCCGGTGTGCCCATTAAGCGGCCTGTTGCAGGTATCTCCTGCGGTCTGATCTCCGATCAGGAGACCGGCGAGTGGAGAACCTTCACCGACATTCAGGGTGTTGAGGACTTCCACGGCGAGATGGACTTTAAGGTCGCCGGTACTACCGAGGGTGTTACCGCCATCCAGATGGACCTGAAAAATAAGGGTTTGACCATGGAGATCATTGCCGACGCTTTGGAGCGCTGCCGCACCGCCCGTCTGACCATTCTCAATGAGATCATGATCCCCTGCATCCCCGAGCCTCGCGCTGAGGTTTCCGAGTATGCTCCCAAGATGATCAGCCTGACCGTTCCCGTGGATAAGATCCGCGAGATTATCGGCTCCGGCGGTAAGACCATTCAGAAGATCTGCGCTGATACCGGCGCCAAGGTGGACATTGAGGACGATGGCTCCGTATTCATCTCCGCTGTGGATTCTGCTGCTGCTTACGCCGCTAAGAAGATGATCGACGACATCTGCTTCGTTCCTGAGGTGGGCAAGCTGTACTACGGTAAGGTCGTCCGCATCCTGCCCATCGGCGCATTCGTGGAGATCGCTCCCGGTCATGACGGCATGGTGCACATCTCCAAGCTGGAAAACCGCCGCGTGGAGAAGGTGGAGGACGTGCTGAACCTGGGCGACATGACCTGGGTCAAGTTCATGGGCTTCGATGAGAAGGGCCGCGCCAATTTCAGCCGCAAGGACGCTTTGAAGGAAATGTCCGAAGGCGAATAATCAGAAATAAAAGGACGTGCTATTATGGCACGTCCTTTTTGGTGGCATTAAAGCAACCTCCCCTGGGAAACCCGCAGGGGAGGTTGTTGTTATAAGGTGGCAGCCATGACGGCTTTGATGGTGTGCATCCGGTTTTCCGCTTCCTGGAAAACGATGGACTGCTCGCTTTCAAAGACCTCGTCGGTGACTTCCATGCAGTCAATACCGAACTTCTCGTCTATCTCCTTGCCGATCTTGGTATTCAGATCGTGGAAGGCGGGGAGGCAGTGCATAAACACAGTGCTTGCCTTGCCGGTAGCAGTCATCAGCTGACTATTGACCTGGTAGGGGGATAGTTCCTTAATTCGCTCGGCCCACACCTCGTCCGGCTCGCCCATGGACACCCAGACATCGGTGCAGATCACATCAGCGTCCTTGACAGCAACCGCAGGGTCGGCCTCAAACCGCAGCACAGCGCCGCTTTCTTTGGCCACTGCCTCACACTGAGCGACCAGCGCCTTGTTCGGGAAGTATTTTTCCGGGCAGCAGGCGGTGAAATTCAAGCCCAGCTTGGCGCAGCCAACCATTAAGGAATTGCCCATATTGTACCGGGCATCGCCCATATACACGAAGTTAAGACCGCGCAGTTTGCCAAAATGCTCCCGAATGGTAAGCATATCTGCCAAAATCTGGGTGGGGTGATATTCGTTGGTCAGACCGTTCCATACAGGCACCTTGGAATACTTTGCCAATTCCTCCACGACCTCCTGCCCGTAGCCACGGTACTCGATACCGTCGTACATACTGGCAAGCACCCGGGCGGTGTCGGCGATGGATTCCTTTTTGCCCATCTGAGAGCCGCTGGGTCCCAAGTAGGTGACGGACATACCCAAGTCCGCGCCGGCAACCTCAAAGGAGCAGCGGGTACGGGTGGAGTCCTTTTCAAAGAGCAGGACGATATTCTTGCCCTCGTGGATCCGGTGGGGGATACCGGCCTTTTTCTTAGCCTTCAAATCCGCAGCCAGATCGATCAGCCCCAGGATTTCCTCCGGGGTAAAGTCCAGCAGTTTCAGAAAATCTCTGCCTTTCAGATTCATAGTACAATCTCCTTTACAGCACCTTAGACAGGAAGCTTTGCAGCCGTTCACACTTGGGGGCATCGAAGATTTCCGCCGGCGTGCCTTCCTCGGCGATAACGCCGTCGTCCAGGAAAATGACCCGGTTGGAAACTTCCTTGGCAAAGCCCATTTCGTGGGTGACCACTACCATGGTCATACCCTGCTGGGCAAGATTCTTCATAACATCCAGCACCTCGCCTACCATTTCCGGGTCAAGGGCGGAGGTGGGCTCGTCAAAGAGCATGACTTCCGGTTCCATGCACAGGGCGCGGACAATGGCGACCCGCTGTTTCTGACCGCCGGAGAGCTGATTGGGGTAATCCGTTGCCCGGTCGGCAAGGCCTACTCTGCCAAGAAGCGCCAGGGCTTTTTCCTCTGCCTCTGCTTTGGGCAGCTTTTTCAGCATCATGGGGGCGAGGGTCAGGTTTTCCAGAATGGTCAGATGGGGGAACAGATTGAATTGCTGGAACACCATGCCCATCTTCTGTCGGTGAACGTTTAGGTCCACCTTATCACTGGTGAGGTTTGCGCCCTCGAAGAAAATGTCGCCTCCGGTGGGGATTTCCAGCATATTCAGGCAACGCAGGAAGGTGGACTTACCGGAGCCGGAAGCACCGATGACGCACACCACGTCACCCTTGTGAATGTCAATGTCAATGCCTTTAAGAACGGCGTTGCTGCCAAAATCCTTTTTCAAGTTTTTGACTTGGATCACAGTGTTATTTTCCATCGCTCTTGCGCAGCCTCCTTTCCAAAATTGCCAGCAGACGGGTCAAAGCTACAACCATCACCAGATACACCAACGCCAGCAGAATGATGGGGTTGACGGCGTCGTAGGTTTTGTTGCGGATGTTGGTGGCTGCCTTGGTCACATCCACCACCGCCACATAACCGGCAACGGAGGTCTCTTTCAACAGGGCGATGAGCTCGTTGCCGATGGCAGGCAGAATGTACTTAACCGCCTGGGGCATAATGATCTTCACCATTGCCTGTCCTTTGGAAAGACCCAGACTTCTGGCAGCTTCCATCTGGCCCTTATCTACGGCGTTGATACCACTGCGGATCAGCTCTGCCATATAAGCGCCGGAGTTGATACCGAAGGCGGCAATGGCAACGGGAACGCCGTTCTGGGCAGATGCAAAGATCACGAAGAAAAACAGCAGCAGCAGAACGGTCATGGGGATGCCCCGGATCACTGTGGTATACACATCACACAGGGCGTTCAGCCAGCGCAGTTTTTTGTTATCCTCGCTGAAATACTTGGCAACGGCGATCAGCGTACCGATGATCACACCGATGGCAAGGGCACCGATGGTGATCAGCAGGGTATTTCCCAGACCTTCCACCATCCACATATAGCGGTTGTCTTCCAAAAAGGTATCTTTTAATTGTTCAATCCAACTCATAGTGTCGTTTCCTTCTTATGAAATGTAGGGCGGGGGCTTGCTC
>JBGVON010000011.1:0-30814 GCA_045126495.1 Faecousia sp. | reverse complement strand
GACCTCCTTGGGAGCGGGCATAGTATAGCCGTAAAGATTTTTCTGCAGGCAATCCAGCAGTTCCTTCTTCCGGGCCTCCCAGTTTTCCGGGGTGACGGGAGTGCCGTCGTTCATGGTCAGCAAATCAGGCAAAGCTCTTGCCTGCAGTTCTTTTTCAATCATAGTGTTACCCTTTCTTCTCCGTTTATTAAGGAGAAATTATCAGTATTTTTCCATTGTTTTTATATCACACAGCCTATACAAAGTCAATATTTTCTTTGACATCAGCATGGTTTCTGCTATAATAACTAATAGAAATCAAACTTTTAGGAGGTTCATTTTTATGGAAAAGAAAAATCCCTATGCCGGTACAAAAACCGAAAAGAATCTGTGGGAGGCCTTTGCCGGCGAATCCCAGGCCAGAAACAAGTACACCTACTTCGCCAGCGCCGCCAAGAAGGCAGGTTACGAGCAGATCGCCGCATTGTTCCTGCAAACCGCAGAAAACGAAAAAGAGCACGCAAAGCTGTGGTTCAAGGCGCTGGGTGAACTGGGCAACACCGCAGAAAATCTGGTGGAAGCAGCTCAGGGCGAGCACTACGAATGGACCGATATGTACGACCGCATGGCAAGAGAGGCTGAGGAAGAGGGCTTTACCGCATTGGCTGCCCAGTTCCGTGGCGTTGCCGCTATTGAAAAGTCTCACGAAGAGCGTTACCGCGCATTGCTGCACAACGTAGAGACCAAGGCTGTTTTCGAAAAAGCCGGTATCGTTATGTGGGAGTGCCGCAACTGCGGTCATCTAGTCACCGGCACTGCTGCGCCGGAGGTTTGCCCCGTTTGCAACCATCCCCAGGCATTCTTTGAAGTCCGCAAGGAAAATTATTGATCCCATAACCCAAAACACTCCCGTTTGTCCATCAAACGGGAGTGTTTTATCGTTTCAAGCAACCGAAAGCACGCCCTTGTCCTACGATTGTTTCTTTTTTCTGTCCCAAAGAAGCAACACCATACAACTTATAAGGATAGTCGCCAAAATCAAGATGGCGCAATTGCGGAAAAATTCCGCCGGCAGCATATAGATCACCGGATCCTCCCTGCCGTCAAACAGCCAGTTGTCCTTACCCGGAAAGAAGATCTTGTGAAATACCGCAAACGCCCGATCAAAATCCAACGCTGCCAGACCGCCTACGGTCACAAAGGTCACACCCAGACCCACCGCGCTCCAAAAGCCGGGAGTATGTCCCCCCAAGTAAGGCGCAGCCGTCCGTTTCCAAAGGCGCAGCGCCAGAAGCGCTATGGCAGAAATTGCCAGCACCCACAGATCCAGCAGAAACAGCTTCTGCACATCGGCAAAATGGTCTGCTCCGGACTGAGAAAAGGGTAGCACACCCACAGAAAAGGTATCCGTCAGACCAATGCAATAATGCATCATTTCTCCGTATGCCGTCTTGATCTGCGCATCAGTCAGTCCGGTAAGGGTCGGAAGATCCAGCGGCTGAATATGCCACCAAAAGAAGGGGCGAAATAAAACAGGCAGGGCAATGGCGCCCGACAGGACCACAAGAGCGATCAGCACCGCTGTTACGATCCCTAACAGTTTCCTTTTCATGGTTCAATTTCCTTTCTTTTTTGACTAGAATACCATATTCACACGCAAAATACAATTCTACAAACAAATGCATCAGCATTTGCTTGACAAAAGCTGTATCGTATGGTTTATTAAACACAGAAACTAACCATCAGGAGGTGCCTATGACACAACTGGATTTTAATAAGATCAAAGGCTTTATCTGCGATATGGACGGTGTCATCTACCACGGCAATAAAGTCCTGCCGGGCGTGGTGGAGTTCATCAACTGGCTGAATGCGGAGAAGAAGGAATACCTGTTTCTCACCAACAACAGCGGTTACACCCCCTGCGAGCTGAAATTGAAGCTGGCGCGGATGGGTCTGAACGTACCGGAGCATCACTTCTATACCAGCGCCCTTGCCACCGCCGCTTTTTTGAAAGAGCAAAGCCCCGGATGTTCGGTGTATGCCATCGGCGAGGCAGGACTGCTGAACGCCCTGTATGAAGCCGGCTGCACCATGAACGATATCAACCCCGACTACGTGGTGGTAGGTGAAGGCAGAACGTACAGTCTGGAAACCCTCACCAAGGCTACCAATCTGGTGTTGGGAGGCGCCAGGCTTATCGGCGCCAACTCCGATGTGACCGGTCCTATTGAAAAGGGCATCGCCCCTGCCTGCCGGGCGTTGATCGCCCCCATTGAAATGGCCACCGGCACCCAGGCTTATTTCTGCGGAAAACCCAATCCCCTGATGATGCGCACAGGTCTAAAACTGCTGGGCTGCCACTCCGCAGAAGCGGTGATGATCGGCGACCGGATGGATACGGATATTATCTCGGGCCTTGAAACCGGTATGTCCACAGTGCTGGTACTCTCCGGCATTTCCACCCGGGAAACCTTGAAAACCTTCGCCTACCGCCCCACCATGGTACTGGATGGTGTAGGCGACATCGTAAAACTGGCAAACGGCGGTTAATGGAATGCTCCACGGGCGATTCATGAATCGCCCCTACCGATGGAGATAATTCTCCATTCTCAATTTTCAATTCTCAACGAAAAAGAGCGTGCATCAGCACGCTCTTTTTGGTATTAGTAGGCAACGCCCCAGAGGATCATGTGCTTGGCGGGTTTGCCGCAGATGGGACAAACATCGCCCAAGTTCTCCTGAGCAAAGGGGATACAGCGGGAGGACATGCCTGCCTGCTCCTTCATTTTCAGCTCGCATTCCAGCTCGCCGCACCACATGGTCTTAATGAAACCACCGTTTGCTTCCTGCAACGCCTTGGCTTCTTCCAGAGAGTGGGCTTCGTAGATATGGTCCTCCAAGTTCTTCTTGGCTCGTGCGTACATACCCTCATGAACCAGTTGCAGCTGCTGGGCAACCGCCTGTTCCAGTTCTTCCAGCTTCACAACGGTCTTCTCGCCGTCATTTCTGCGGACCAGCACCACCTGACCGTTTTCCAGATCCCGGGGACCGCACTCCACACGCAGGGGCACGCCCTTCATCTCATACTCGGCGCACTTCCAGCCCATGGAATTGTCAGAATCATCCACCTTCACCCGCAGACCGGCAACTTCCAAACGGCGCTTGATATCCACAGCTGCTTCCAGAACGCCGGGCTTATGCTGGGCAATGGGCAGAACGATCGCTTGAATAGGAGCAACCTTGGGAGGCAGTACCAGACCGTTGTTATCGCCGTGGGTCATGATAATGCCACCGATGAGACGGGTGGATACACCCCAAGAAGTCTCATGGGGGTTAGATTTCTGGTTGTTCTTATCGGTAAATTCAATTTCAAAAGCCTTGGCAAAACCATCGCCGAAGTAGTGGGAAGTACCTGCCTGCAACGCCTTCCGGTCGTGCATCATGCACTCAATGGTGTAGGTGGCCTCAGCGCCGTTGAATTTCTCCTTCTCGGTCTTCTGACCCCGGGTAACGGGCATTGCCAGCACATTCTCGCAGAAGTCAGCATAGACATTGAGCATAGTCTCAGTAAATTCCTTGGCCTCTTCCGCAGTGGCGTGAATGGTATGACCCTCCTGCCACAAAAACTCTCTGTGCCGCAGGAACGGACGGGAAGTTTTCTCCCAACGCAAAACGCTGCACCACTGGTTATACTTCATGGGCAGCTGCCGATGGGTCTGCAAAACATTGGCAAAGTGCTCACAGAACAGTGTCTCGGAGGTGGGACGAATGGCGTACCGTTCCTCCAATTTTTCGCCGCCGCCCATGGTGACCCATGCGCACTCCGGCGCAAAGCCCTCCACGTGGTCCTTTTCCTTTTGCAGCAGGCTTTCCGGAATCAGCAGGGGCATATAGACATTCTCCACGCCCTGTTTTTTAAATTCCTTATCCATAATATGCTGGATATTCTCCCAGATGGCATAGCCGTACGGGCGGTAAATAAAAACGCCCTTGATGGAGGAATAATCGATCAACTGCGCCTTGGTACACACGTCCGTGAACCATTGGGCAAAGTCTACCTCCATATCGGTAATCTGCTCTACCTTTTTCTCTTTTGCCATAGTCTTTCACCTCAAACGTAATTTTACATTCGTACTTTATATTGTAGCACACCTGTCAAGGGTTTGCATAGGATGAAACACAGTTTTTGGTAGGAGGAAGTCATGACACAGGTAACACTGATCTTGGAGCCTGCCGTGGCTCTTTTTTATACCCACATCGCCCAGGCGGCAGGTGTGACCTTAGAGCAAGTGCTGTGCGACGCCCTGTTCAAATTAGCTGGGGAGCTAAGCTTAGAGGCAATGCAATAGGCAAAAGACCGCCGAGTCAACCGGCGGTCTTGTCTTATTGTTCTGTCAGCATATTCATGTATGCTTCCATGCAAAGGCCTAATTCTTTCAATTCCAGTGAAAGTTCTGTACCCACATAGCGGAAGTGCCAAGGCTCGTAAATAATACCCGTAAGATCCATGGCATTATCGGGATAACGCAAAATAAAGCCATAGTCCCAGCAATGCTCCGCCAGCCAATCATACACCGCCTGAGAGCCGTTGATATCCACTGCCAGACCGGTCTGATGCTCACTGTGACCGGGCAAAGCGGTATCCTTTCCGGTCTCCGCTTCTGCCTCTTCCTGGGTCATGCCCCCAGCCATAAATTCTGCCACACTTTTATTCCACATCCACTGCTGGGTAGCCTTGGAGCGATATGTATTATTGATGCTGCAATTCAATCCTGCCGCCCGGCAGTCATCCAGCATTTTTTGCAAGGCATCCCGTCCTCTGCTGTCAAACTGGAAGCCCTCAACACTGGACATTTGCAGCACGTAATCACCGGGCACAGGATGCCAGCGATTGGTCAGCAGTACGTATTTTCCCTGGGAGGTGAAGAAGTGAGATACGCCATCCAGCTTCACCTCTCCCACCGCCATAGTACCGTCCGGGTACAGATAATATTTTTCCTGCTCCACAGTCACCCAGCCGGTAGCGAAAGTGCCGTTGGGATTGCAATAATAGCGCTTTCCCTCCCAGTCCAGCCAGCCGTTGTGGGGGTGGCCGTCCTCATCAAAAAAGTATTTTCCGGTTTCGTCCTCATACCAACCGGTGACCACCGATCCATCCTCATGGAAACGGAAGCGGACATTGTCCAGTTCCACCCAGCCGGATACCGTATAGCCGTCACCGGTGAAATAATAAAACTTTCCGTCCACCATCTGCCAGCCGGTCAAGGCTTTTCCATCCTGAGAAAAATAGCAGCGCTTGCCATCCTTGGTCTGCCAGCCGGTGGACATTGCCCCGTCTTCATCGAAATAATAGGAAATATTTTCGATCTGCTGCCAGCCGGTGACCATCTTGCCCGCATCGCCCAAGTAGTAGATCTTGCCGTCAATGGTTTGCCATCCGGTAGTGCGAACACCGTCCGTACCGAAATAAAACGTATCCTCTTCAATCTGCTGCCAACCGGTGGTCATGGCACCAGTCTCCGGTTGAAAATAATAAAGCCTGCCGTCGATATACTGCCAGCGGGTTTTTGGCTGTCCGTAATAATCCAAATACCGCACAACACCCTTTTGGGTCTTCCAACCACCTCTGTCCAGCAGGTCCACAGAAAAGCCGAACCGCAAAAGGCAATAGAGCGCACCAAGCAGCGCCAGTACCGACAGGATCAGCGCCGCTATTTTTTGATCGCGGGTTTTTAACAACTTTGTCACCACCAAGATCTGTTTTTCGACATTATATCACACTCTTCCCCATCCCGCAAGCAGGGAATCCATGGTTTTTCTGCCGGTGGATATTGAAAAGCACAGAGCTTTATGATAGAATAACCACAATTACGAATTGGTAAAAGGGATTTTGTCATAGAAAGGATTGCTTCTGACTATGAAACTAGGTATCGTTGCTCAGCGGCCTATTTTCATAACTCCTTATAAATCCATAAAGCCCCGATAAATCCTTATGGCACAAGGACTTTCGGGATTCGGACGAAAATGTATCTTCATGTATCCCCACGCATCTCAATGCCAAAAAGGTGTACAAAAGGTGTATGGAAAAGTGAAACAACCGAGAAAAATCCAATGCAACAAAGACTATAACAACACCCCGTCTTTTCGTGAAGACGGGGTGTTTTACTGTTCAATATACAATCCTAAAATAATCCAAATAAGCCTTAAATCGATCCTGAGCGGTAAGGCAGATATCCATCAGGAAGCCTTTTTCGCGATCCCATTCTTTGAGACCGCGATAGTAGAACAGCTTCAAGTTGTCCTCAATGATGAACGGCACGATGTTATGCTTCAGGCACTCCTTAAAGAGGATCAGGCGGCCTACACGGCCATTCCCGTCCCGGAAGGGATGGACGCGCGCTCAAAGGCCACATGGAAGGCTACGATGTCCTCAAAGGTCTTAGAGGGCAACTCGTTGTAACTTGTCAGCAGTTTGCGTATCTCATCGGCAACATTCTCTGGCAGCGTGGTGTCATTGCCGCCCACCTCGTTGGGAAGTTTCTTGTACTCCCCTACTGCAAACCAATTCTTGCGGCTATCGCTGGTACCAGTCTTCAGCACGAAATGCAATTCTTTGATAAGCTTCCCTTCATTTTCAATTAACAAACAAAGAACCGACCGTTCATCATCGGTCGGTTCTTTTGGTTTAGTTAACTTGTTTCTTTCTGCGGTAGGTTTCTAAAACTACTATGCAGGTGGCGCTGAGTAAAGCTAAGAGCCACCACCAAGAGAGGTTTGTGTTATCTCCCGTTTGGGGTGTGGACGGCTTCTGTACGGTCACGGCCTCTGTGGGGGCAAGCGTGCCCTTTTCTTCGTTCAGCACCAAACGCAGTTCCACACCTGCGCCATTTTGGTCAATGGACACGGTGTAGGTGCCGTCTTCCAACAATGCCACATCAGCTTTGTTGTCCTTTTTCAGTTCAAAGGACAGATAGCCAATGACCTTGCCATCATCCAGCGCTGTGAGGGAGTGTTCGCCCGGCTCTACATCGGTAAAGACGAAGTTGCCTTCCTTGTCGGTCTTGGTAGTCTTTAAGGTGGAACGCAGCTCCAAGTCCACCTCGCTGAGAGGCTGACCATTCAGCGTAACCTTGCCTTTTACGGTGTAGGTTTCTTTCGGCGCCACAGATTCGTCCTCGGCGGTGACGGTAATCACCTTATCCTCATAAACGGGCGCAAGGTCAAGATAGCCGCCGTGAAGCTCTGCGGTCACGTCCTCACCGTTCAGCATAACCGTCTTAATGACCTTTCCGCTTTCGGCTCGGATCAAAAGCCTCGGTGCGCTGAGTCTTTCTACCGTAAAGCTATCGCCGCTGACACCCTCATAAAATACCCGGGCTGAATCAGCCGTAACGGTAATCTTGTGGGAGTCCGGAACGGTAACGGAGATTACGGTGTTTGTTTCCTCGGCTTCCGGCTCTGCGGCAAAGGCGATCACACTACACATACATAGCAGTAAGAAGCATAACAGCAGAGCTGTTAATCTCTTCATAGTACCGCCTCCTTATTTATCTTCGTAGGAAACAGTAAAGGTAACGGTATCGGAATACTCGCCTGCGTAAGCGGCGTTCCAGTCGTTAGCAGTAATGTGGATAGAAAGCTCGGTCTTGTCGCCCTCTGTCAGATAAGTAGCAGAAGTAAATGCAGCGCCTTCGCTATCCTTGATGGTGTAAGGAATGACCTTGGTAGCATCAATGCTGTTTTCCAGCTTGCCGTCAGAAGCCAAAGCTACCTTGATGCACTTGTCAGGGTGGATCTGAGCAGCTTCTACTTCGATAGCGCCGAAAGCGGTCTCGGTAGCGTTGAAGGCTACATTTACGTCAGCAGGAATGGTCACGGTGTAGGTAGGCGCGATGCTGGTGGTGATATCTGCCTCGCCGCCGGTGGTGTTCGCCGCAAAAGCGGTGACGAACAGGCTCATAACGAGCATGACTGCCAAAGCAAAAGTCAATACTTTTTTCATAATTTATTCCCCCCAAAATCAGTTGGTCTTTACTGTCAGAGTAAAGGTAACGGTATCCTTGTAGTCACCGGCAAAGTCGGGATCACCGGCTGTGATGTGGATGGTGGAAGTCTGGGCTGCCTTGTCGGTGGTGAAGGTAGCAACCACATTGTTTTCCAGAGCGGCATCGTCCTTGGTGATGGTGTAGGCCAGGGTTGCGCCCTCGGGAGTTTCCATCTCGTTGTCGGTAGTAACGGTGACTTCGATGTACTCGTTCTTCTTCAGACGGACACCTGCGGAGGCATCGATGGTGTAGTCGTTTTCATAGGTGATAACGCCTTCCACATCCTTCTTCTCCAGGGTCACGGTTGCGGGAATGGTGACAGTATAGGTGGGGTCAACGCCAAAACCGATCTCGGCAAAGCCCTGACCGCCATTGGTGGTGACATCGGCAGCGAAGGCAGTGACGGACAGGCTTGCCGCCAATGCCAGAGCCAGCATAACCGTAATAAACTTTTTCATGAACTTTTCCTTCCTTTCTTAACTAACGGTGACCTTTTCAACTGCGATGGTGAAGGTCATAGTGCCTTCGTAACGACCTGCGTAGGCAGGATCGTCTGCCGCAATGTGCATGGTAGCGCTCTGGGCGGCAATGCTGGTATTAAACATGGCAACCACATCACCGTTGTCAACCTTGTTGCCGCCAACGGTCATTTCGTAAAACAGGGAGGCGCCCTCGGCGGTGTTCAGCAGGAAACCATCGGACACGGTGACGGTGATGTACTCGTCGTATCTCAGACGCAGGTTTTCGGAAGCGGTGATGGTGTAGTCGTTTTCGTAGGTAACGGTGTCGCCGTCAACCTTCTTCTGCAGCTCTACGGTAGCGGGAATGGTGACGGTATAGGTGGGATCTACCTCAAAGTAGACGCTGGTGGAACCGTCCTTAGGAGCGGCGGTGTCCTGGTCAATCTCTGCCGCAAAAGCGGTGACGGACATAGTTGCAAGCATCGCAACGGTTAAAATAAGTGCAAATAACTTTTTCATAGTTTATTCCTCCTTTATGATCAACAATTAACCTTCGCTCAACTCAACGCGAACGTAATCAGTGTTCGCCTGAATCACATCGGCCGCATTAACGTAGTAGTCATCATCGATTGGGGTTTTGCCGTAATTGCACAAAATGAGCCAGAAATCTTCACCCCAATAGACTGATTCATATGCAGAATAGAATCCGCCATTGTTGTATGCAGACTCTACCCACTCTGCCCAAGTCATACCTGCTTCTGCCTGATAGGGGTCACCATCAATGGTAAAGCTGATGATCGTTACAGGCACAGCCTTGACGGCAACGGTGAAGGTGACAGTGCCTTCGTATTTACCAGCGTACTGAATTGTGGTGGGTGCCACAAAACTAAGGGTGATTTCGCCGGTGGTGCCGTCAGCGGGGTTGACTGCCAGAACGGTATCGCCCTCGGCAACCTCTGCTTCACCGTTTTTGACGGTATAGGTCAACTCTGCGCCTTCGGGGGTAGCTACCTTGAAGTCATTGGCATTTGTGAGGGCTACCTCTACCTGCTTGCCCTTTTCCACCACAACATTTTCCACCTCGATCTTGGCAGTCTCACCCAAGGTCACGGTAGCGGGAATGGTAACGGTGTAGGTAGGTACCACCTTATAGCTCACAGCGATGGAACCCTCCTTGGGATCAGCGGTGTCCTGGTCAATCTCTGCCGCAAAAGCGGTGACAGACAGGCTCAGCATCATCATGATGGCGAGAAGTAAAGCAAATAACTTTTTCATAAGTCTATCTACCTTTCAAGATTTAATTATTTTCAGCGGTGTTCACCGCAATGGTAAAGGTAACTGTGCCGGTGTAATCACCCG
Source organism: Faecousia sp. (assembly GCA_045126495.1). Classification (GTDB taxonomy): domain Bacteria; phylum Bacillota; class Clostridia; order Oscillospirales; family Oscillospiraceae; genus Faecousia. The sequence continues at coordinate 20,970 of JBGVON010000011.1, read as the reverse complement.
AATAGGTGTACTCGGTGGGAGCAACAAAGGAAAGCGTTGTTTGTCCCGTCTTGCCATTGTCGGGGTTGACGGTGAGAACGGTGTCGCCCTCATTCACCGTGGTCTCACCGTTTTTCACGGTGTAACCGAGCTCTGCACCCTGCGGTGTGGCGACGGTAAAGCCGTTTGCGTTGGTAAGTGCTACTTCTACCTGCTTACCCTTGGGAACAACAACGTTCTCTGCCTTAATGGTAGCCGTTTCGCCAAGGGCAACCGTCGCAGGAATGGTAACGGTATAGGTGGGGCCAACGTTATATTCTACCGTTACCGAGCGTTTACTTGGAATAACCAAACGCAGAGTAGAATCTTTCTGAATGGAATAATCCTGAAGTGTGTTTCCGTCTTCCAACTGTTTGTCTGCAAAGATTAATTTTTGGTCGGCAGGCAGGATGCCTTTTTTATCATAAATCTTCACCTTGATGTCTTCAATACGATCGGTAGGTTCTACTTCCAAGGTGATCATTTCATTCCCCGTTGCTACCTTTATTTCAATGAATATTTGCATAGCAAAAACCGGGACTGCCAGGCTCAGCATCAGTGCAATAGCTATAAGTATTGATAATAGTTTTTTCATAAGCTCTTCTCTTTACTGTGTTTGTTCGGCAGTATTCACCGCGATAATAAAGGTAATTGTGCCGGTGTAATTGCCGGAGTATTTCAGATCCTGGGGCTGCGCAAAAGCAAGTTCTGTGCTGCCGCTGGGGTTTGCACCGGGGTAAACCGCCAGCACACTATCACCCAGCGATACCTGCGTGCCGCCGGCGGTGACGGTATAGGTGATTACATCGCCGGCTTCATTTTGCAAGGTAAATGCATTATTCTCGCCGGAGGTTGCCGAGAGGGTCACCTCCACATACTCGCCATGGTCAAGCACTACATTTTCTGCCGAAATGCTGGCTGTTTCGCCCAAGGTCACGGTGGCAGGGATGGTCACGGTATAGGTGGGGTCAATATCATGGGTTATGACAGAGCCTTGGACATCGATCGGATCGCTGGTCACAAAAAGTTGACCGCTTGTCGGGGTGTCACTTCTTTCGTGGCTAAATATCGTAATGCCTTCCCGCTTCACAACGAAGGAATGCTCGCTGGAATAACTACCCGCATTCTGGCAATAGATCCGCACGCAGGCATCCTTTGCCACAGTCACGCTGTAAGTATTCGTGCTGCCGCTGCCGATCGTAATGCTTTGCTCTAAAACCGTCTCGGTGTCGTCGGCATTTACCAGGCATACTTCGAGCTTAAAACCGTCCCATCCGTCACCGTAGGAGTCTTTCATTTCAATGGTGATCGTCTGGGTTTCTTCCGCAGCGAAGACGGCCGTAGGCACGCTCAGCAGCAGTGCAACGGCAAGGAGTAAGGATACTATTTTTTTCATTGTCCATTCCTCCTTAATGTGCGTCTTCTTCGGCTTCCAGCAGGATGGCGAAGGTGACTGTTCCTGTATAACTGCCGGAATACTGCACACCTGTAGGCTGCGAGAAGGTCAGCTCCACGCTGCCATCGGCGCTGGTGCCGGGGTGTACCTCCAACAGTGTTTGGCCCAGCTCCATGGCATCGCCGTCCACCGTAACATCATAACCAATCTTATCGCCAAAGCTGTTTTGAAGGGCAAAAGCGCCCTGATCATCGCTGGTGTTGCACAGGAGCACCTGCACATACTTACCATATTCGAGCACTACATTGTTTGCTGCGACGGTGGATGTCTGGCCCAGTTTCACCTCTGGGGGAATGGTGACGGTGTAGGTAGGCACAACGGAGTACTCATAGGTTACACTTTGCAGACTCTCTTCAATTTCCATATAGCCGATGGCGTAGGTGGAGAACTTTTTAGCATACACGGTAACCGTTTCCTTGGTCGCGACAAAATATTCTCCGTCGGAATTGGGGATCGTGGTCAGCATATCTACATTGCCATCATGGCAGCGGTAAACCGCCTCCACACGCTTTCCCCAAGAGGAATAAGGAAGGGTAACTGCCAGAAGCCGGTTATTATCCGAACCGATGTCCTGTGGCTCACCGCCGTTAAAAATCTTAATCAGGGACAGATCCAAAAAGTCCAACTGCTGTCCGTCAGCAGCCTGAGTAATGGCCTGCGTTTCGGCTTCGTTTTCCGTTTCTTCCTTTATCTGCAGGAACACTTCAACGGTGTCCTCTTCCCCGGGGAAATGATCTTCCAACACTGCGTCCAGACCTTCCACTTTGGCCTCTTCGTAGGTACCCGCCTCGCTGGTATCCAACTCGGCAGCAAAGCGAATCTTACCGCAGACGCATTTGCCGGAGGAACCGTAGCGATGCTCATGCTCCACTTGCAGCATACCATCCGTCAGCGGAAGGGCTTCCAGTTGGGCGATGGTGGGGTTGCAGCCTTCGATGATAAAGGTTTCGCCGCAGCCACACAGGATGCAGCTTCTGCGGGTGGAGTCCAGCGAAGATTCGTCATCACGGGGATAATTCACTGTGTGAGAGCTACGGCTGCCGCACATGTGGTATTCCTTATCCCGGAAAGAAACGAAAGTGCCGTAATATCCGTCATCAGCGACGTAGATAAAGCACGCTTCACCATAGGTTTGGATCGCGCCGTCATCAGAAAGCACAAAGGAATAGTTCGCATCGCTGTGCTTATACAAGGTCAGCACGATAGACAAGCCGTCTGAACCTTTGCTAAACCGATAATAGTAGTTATCAGGATTGTTCACTACGTCGGGAACCAAAGTATCGATCTGCTTTCCTTGGATTCCGGAATAAACATAATCGAAGTAGTTGAGCTGCTGCATGTAGCCGATGGTGGTAGAGGTAGTACGGTAGCAATCCACCATGTTCTCAAAAGGGATATCCATATCAAAAATGCTGTAGGTAGCAGCTTCTTCCTCTTCAGCAAGCGCCGCAGTGGGCAGCAGGCTTATCAGCATAACTGCTGCCAGCAGGAAGGATATCAGTTTCTTCATAGCTGCCCCTCCTTACTGCGTGGCCGTGTCTGCCACGGCAATGGTAAAGGTCAGGGTGTCGCTGTAATCACCGGCATAAGCGGCTTTTTCCGGAGTAAAGGTCAGGTTGACCGTTGCTGCCTGCTCTGCGGCGGCAGGCTGATCCAGAACCACGGAGCCCATAGCCAGTGTGTTGGCACCGTCAGAAATGGTGTAGCCCACATAGGCATCTGTACCCTTTAATTTCAGACGGAAGCCATTATCATAGTTTGCCGAGTCTGCAATGGAGATGACCACCTTTTGGCCTTCCTCCAGAACAGGGGCGGCATCGATAGACAATGATGCGCTATTGCCGGACACAGTTGCCGGTATGGTCACTGTATAGTTGGCATTTACGGTATAGCTCATGGTGGTATCGCCGCCATCGGTTGCCGCTGCCGTAATGCCTAAGGGGCACAGTAACGCAAGCACGAACACAAGTGCTGTCAATCGCTTCATAGCATCATCCTCCTTACTTATGTTTTATTTTGCGGGGTGCTCCCCTCCTCCCGGAGGGGAGCTTAGTTTCACCAAATCTTAATAGAAGGTCACATTGACAAGAACATTCTTGTACTCAAAGTCGTCCTCAAAATTGCCACTAGCCTTCATTTCGATGTGTACGTGGTGCATGACTTGATCAATGGGAACATCGAATTCCTTTACATAATTCACAGACTTCTTGCCCACACCACCGTTGTTAAGAGTATCGACCCAGAGATTTGTTACGCTATGGCCTGCATTGGAGCAAACACTGAAGTTCATATCCTGATAGCCGTCATCCAACTCATTGATGGTGAAGGACCAATAGATCTTGGCTCTGGTATAGCCCAACGTTTTCAGCTTATCCACTCTTATCTGGTCACTCATATTGTAGATCAGCTTGGTGGTGCTGTCGTCGTTCACAGTCGCAACCACACCGGAATTGCTGTACACATATATGGTCTCCAACCAGAGCGCATACAGTGTCACGCTACCGCTGCTAGCCAGGTTCATTACGGAAGCTCCATCCAGGTAATCCGGCTCAGTTGCGTTGGCATTGGTACTCCAGCCCCAGAACTGTTTGGAGCCATTGCTGAACTGATTCTTCGTCAGATTTGCAGCCTTGTCATAGGTGAAGGTACTGGAAGCCATAGTGCCGTAGCCGTTTTTAGAATTGTAATTGACCGTGTAGGTATTTGCCTGCCAGACGGGGTACAGGGTAACAGTTCCGCCGCTTGTGGTGGTCAGGTTGCTGACGCTCTGCGCATTTGTGTACACCTTGCTGCCGCCTGCGGTAGTGGACCAGCCGACGAAGGTGTAGCCGATCTTGGTAAAGCCGTTGGCAGTCAGGTTTGCAGCCTTATCATAGGTCATCGTCATGGAAGCGGTGGTGCCGCCTGCATTGGTGCCGTAAAGCTGGAATTTGATGGTGTAGGTGTTGGCCTTCCAAATGGGATAGAAGGTAACGCTGCCGCCATCGGTTGCCGTCAGATTCTTCACAGGTGTGCCGGCGGTGTAGTCCACCGTGCCGTCCTTGGCTGTAGACCAGCCCAGGAAGGTATAGCCGGGTCTTGTGAAGGTATTGGCTGCCAGGGTGTAATTGACATCGTAGGTAACTGTGCCGGATGCCGGTGCTGTACCGGTGGCATTGGCGCCGTCGATGGCATAAGTGACGGTGTAAGTGTTGGCTTTCCAGATGGGGTAGTAAATTGCCACGCCATCTTGCTTACCGTTGAGCATCCATACCTCCTTACCGGGCACATACAGCGGCTCGGTGGCTGTCTTGTCATAGTGCCAGCCCAGGAAGGTATATCCGGTCTTTGTGAAGGTGTTCTCCGGCATAAAGGTATGCTCACTGAACAGAACGGTCTGCTTTGCAGGACCGGTGCCGGTGGTGGCATCGCTGTCGGCAAAGAAGTAGATGGTATAACTGTTTTCTGTCCACTTAGCGGTCAAGGTAATGTCTTTGCGGATCGTATTCTCGAAAGGTACGGTGCAGGCCGCATCCTCAAACCAGCCTTCAAAGGTATAGCCTGTGCGGCTGGGTGCGGGCGGTGTAATGGCAGCACCGTAACGGCCGGTAATGGAAGTGTCGGTACCCGACTTAGCATCCACAAACTGCACAGTATAGCTGTTACGGGAGTAGTAGTAATCCACAACGGTAGAGCCGTCGGCTGCAATGGAAACCGTCTGAAGCTGGGATGCAGTGAAGCCGGTGTAATCCGGCAGAAGCGCTGCAGTCAACTGAGAGTCAGCCTTGGCTGTTAGGTGCTCTACCTTGTAAAGGGTATACTCATCGTCCAGAATATCCTGCTGGTAGTGGTTGACCGTGTAGTTGACCATGCCGGCTTCCCACTTGGCGTAGAGGGTAGTATCCCGGGTGGGCATTACGCCGTCAAAGGGGGTGGTCAATATTTCGTCCAGATACCAGCCGGCGAAGCCGTAACCGACCATAGTCGTAGAGGGCGTAGGCACGGTAGCGCCGTGGCGGTATTCTGCGGATGCACAGGGTGTACCCTTACCGGTAACGAAGTGCAGGTTATAATGGGCGCGGTCATAATAGACCTTCAGGATCAGCGATCCGTCGGCTGCGATCACGCCTTCCGGCAATGTGCCGCTGAGTGCATAGTGGGCAAAGTCGTGCTCAGTAGCCGTAACAGCAGAATTGGTCTTGCCGTAACCGATCTCGATCAGACCCAGCTGGTACAGATCGTCGTCTGCATCCTGCAGGTAATGCTCGATGCGGTAAGGAATGTTGTCTGCTTCTGCCCACTTTGCGGTGTAGGAACGGTTTTCCGCAGGCATGGTAGCAGGCAGTCCCATCCAATACTGGAAGTCGTAACCCTGCTTGCTCACCGCAGGTCCGGTAACCGGTGCGCCGTACAGGTAATCCTTTTGGATGGCTTCCTTGCCGTTATCGGGTCGGAAGGTAATGGTGTAGGTGTTTCTTGTGTAGTAGTAACGGATGGTAGCATTGCCGTCAGCGGTGACGACGATGCTCTGCTGACTGGGAGCGGTGAAGCCTGCAATGTCACGGACGGGGCCGGTCACAGTTGCTTCTGTCATGCCCTCCAGCGTATCTGTTGCTGCCAGGGTATAGCTTGCGCCGGACAGATCCTGGGTGTAATACTCCACCTTGTAGGTGTTCATCGCTGGGGTCCACTTTGCATACAGCTGAATATCCTCAGCAGGCTGGGTCTGGGGGATCTCATAGCTTTCGGTCAAGTTTGCATCCTTATACCAGCCGGCAAAGGTGTAGCCCTGGCGAACAGGATCGGCAGGCTTTTCAATTTCGTCCTTATAGCCGCCGGAGATGGTGCCTACCATACTGCCGCCGGTGGAATCAAAGGCAATGTAGTAGCCGTCTCTGTAGCAGTCCCAGTGCAGCTGTACCTTGCGCTGCATAGGCTCTACTGTAAAGGTCAGCGGATCTGCAATATAGGTGATGATCATTTCACCGTTTTCTTCCTCGCTGCCATCCTTTGGCGTGACGGTAATCTTCTTCGTCTCGGGATCAAAGGTAAATGCATCGTTGGTGATCTCGATGGTGAATTTTTCGCCAATATTGCAATTGTCTATGAAGTACTCGCCGTCATTCAGGCCTTCCTTCATGTCCATATAGTACATGGTGAATATCTCGTCGGGCAGTGCGATGGTTTTATTCTGCCGTTTTAGTTTCACCGGTTCCAGTTCATGCTGGGCGTAGGTGAAATCTACATAGTTGTTGATCGCACCTGCCGACAGAAGTCCCCATTCTTTCTCATACAGCGTGGGGTTATAGGAGAATGTTCCCACCAGCACCTGGGCCTCAAAAGCGATCTCCAGATAGATACCGAATTCCAGGTACATCGCTCCGGAGAATTCCGTTTCTCTTCCCAGGCCGTCAGTGTACTGATGTCTGTAATATAAGTAGCCCCAAACCCTTAGGTATGCGCCTACATCTACACTCAGACCGACGCTTGCCAGCTCCGTAGCGATCAAGCCTACCTTCAGTTCTAACTGAATGCCGGCACGCAAGCCCATGGTACCCATGGCACACAGACTCAGCTCATAATGCTCCGGTACCAAGGTAATGGTGTCGCTGGTGACATCCATACCCTTGATTTGCAGGGAGAAGGTATAGCGCTTGGCGTTCTCATACCAGAAGTCTGCGCCCAGGAACAGATTCAGATTGGCACCCACAACAAAATTTGCGCCGATGCTGATCTCGATCACATAAACCACGCGGATCTTCTGCTCGTAGATTTCCTTTTCAAACAGGGTGACCCAATCGGATTCCTGCTCCAGCATGGCCGCATACTTTTCACCCAAGGTCTTGGCAACGGAATCACTGGCGTCGTCTTCACTGAGGATGTAGTCACCCAAGGGTTCCTTGCCCTTTTCCAGCATTTCCTTGATCTTCTTGCCGAACTTTTCAACATCCTCCCATTCCTTCTCAGTCTCCTCGTCCTCCTTGGACAGCACGGAAACATCGATGCCGATGCCGGAGAAGTTGTACATATCGGTGGATGCGCTCACCTTATAGTCAGCGATGTAAGGAATGATTCCCGCCCACTCCCATACGGCTTCGCCGTCCACGTTGATGGTGATGCGGTTTTCCTGCTCAAACTGGCCCGTCAAGGTGATCTCCAGTTTGCCGTTTTCACTGGTCTTTACATTGATCTTCAGACTAACCTCCAGCACCAGCCGGACACCCTTAAGGTCCTCAAAGTGCTGCAGATCTGTCATGATTCTGGCTTTGACCTCCAGGTCTTCCACGCTGACCTTGCCTTCGTCGGCAGGCATTGCTGCATCATTCAGCGCCATAGCTCTTGCCATCATAGGCAGTGCGGAAAAATCCACATCCTCTATAGAGATGGGTCCGCCTGCCATCTGTGCAAAGTCATCGGTAGAAATTGCTGTTGCTGCCAAATAATAGGCAGCCTCCTCGGCAAAGCCGCTTTCAATGGCCTGCTGTTCAATGGATTCTTCCAGCGCAGCCTTCTCTTCCTCAGAAACCAGATCTTCACCATCCACATCTTGGGAGGTGTAGGTGTCCATGGTTGCCAGCATTTCCTCAACGGAAACGATCTGGTAAGCGATCACATATACATCACCCAAATGGGATACCGCAGTGATCTTGCCGTATTTGCTGATCTGTCCGTCGGCCAGACTTCCGGTGTAAAGGGCAACAAAGTCGCCGGGTTCGATCTCGGTATTCTCGTCCAAATTCATTTGGGCGTAAGCCTCATCGGAATAGTCCACCACAGTTGCAGGAACAGTAATGGAATTATTGGCTGCGTCCCCATCCGTATCAGCGCTTTCCGGGATCGGCAGCACATCGGGAGTAAACAGCACATCGGTAGCGCTTGCGCCACGGTATGTATAGTCGTTGCCATCTACAGCAGTGATCTCAATATAAGAAATACTGTCATCCACCGCAATGGCATCCAAATTCAACTGGCCTTCGTATACACCAACCATATCGCCGACCTTAAAGGTCTTGGCAGTGCAGGTGAATGTACCAACGGTATATTTGCCTTCTTCGGTTTTAGCACCGTCCGGGCCCACTGTGATCACACTGATAGACAGCTCGGAAGCCGGCTTTCCGTTTACAGTAAGGTTACTGATGTCAGTAATGGGCAAATACTGCATATCATCATCAACCGTTACATTCTGGACTTCTTCCTTATAGATCGTAAAACTGTACTCACGAACGGAAGCGTCCTGTCCGGCAAAGTTCAGCCGGTTGTCATTCAGTGTCAGCTTATAAGATGCACCGGGTTCAAAGCCGCCTGTGCCGGAAACAGTAAAGCTGGTTCCACTGCCGGTGACAGTAATAAAATCAGCGTTTTCCACCTCGTTCAGATTTTTGGCAGTGATCAGGCTCTTGACAGTAGCTGCATCCATCGGCTGCAGCGTTGTAATGGTAACAGAAAAGTCTTCGCTCTGATCCAACGCGCTGGCAACCACATCTGCTTCGGTCTGCTCCAGCTCACCAACTTTTTGATATTTGGCATACAGAGTGAAGTCGCTAAGCAGCACATCCTCGCTATCGACCATGTGGGTCAGCGCTTCATCATAGCACCATGCAATAAATACATAGTCGTCCTTTTCAGGCACGGGCAGACCTGTCATCTTTGAGCCTGCACGCAGGTGGAGTGCTTCCACCTGGCTGCCACCATTTGTGACAAAACTCAAGGTATGCTCCGCACCTACAAACCTGGTACGGAAGGTCAGCTTGTCGGTATATTCACCGGCATATTTGCCTTCTTCCTCCAGATCGTAATACAGCGTCTGAGCGCCGGACTGGGTAAACACAGCAATCTCATCGCCGCTTTCCAGTTTGTCACTCTCAGCCTGTGTGGATAGTTTGTAAGGAATCTCGTGGTTTCCGTTTTTCAGCACCCAATTGTTTTCCGACTCCACGGCGACATTCACATGATCGCCGGCATAGAAGCCTTCACATGTCATCCCTACGGAGAAGTTATCGTCCGTCATCACAACCGATTCAGGGATGGTAATATAGTAGAACATCTCGTCCCACTTGGCGTAGAGCACCACATCCCCAGCTACTTTCTCGCCAATTACGGTTATGGGCTCGCCAGTCAGTTCCTCGTTGTCATACCAGCCTGCAAACACATGACCATAACGCACGATATCTGCCTTGCCGGGAAGCGTTGTTTGTGTTCCGGGAGTAAAGGTTTCTGGAACGGTACTGCCAGCTACAAAACCGCCTTCCTCGGGACGCATATTCTTAATGTATGTAATTGCGTAACTTTCCGCGGTCTGCTGCTCCTGCTGCGGGTCTGTTTGCGTATCCACAGCAAATACCTGCACCGGGATCAACGAAACGATACTGCACAGTACCAGCAGCATCGCGATCAATCGTTTCATCCTTTTCACTCCTTTCTTTCTACTTGTTCCACCGGGTAATAACAAGTTCCCTTTTCGGGTAGCTTGTCGTTGCGCAGATCAAAGCCTGCATACTTGCAGAACCAACAAATGGGTTCTATGGCAAGGAGGCTCTTTCTTCCTGCAAAGCAGGGACAGGTTGTAACCCGGGTGATCTCCTGTCCGCTTTTGCTCAGGTTCTCTTTTTTCATGTCTTCACCTTATTTCACGATCAAAACAGTTTCTACATTTGCTCCGTTCATTGCTGAACCATCTTCCAAAGAGGTGGTGGAAATTTTAATGGTTGCCTCATACTGGCCTGCAGAGAGTGCTCTTGCCATGGTGATCTCTGTGATTGCCTTGCCGGGAGGCACCAGCTTAGACTGATACAGCCTCTCGCCGGTCTCCTTCAGCACGATCTCAAATGTAAAGTAGCAGGGGTTGCCTTCGGGATTTAAGAGAGCTACATTCACTGTTTTTTGGTCTTTAGGGAGCGTAATGGAAGGATAGCCGGGAATCTTAATGCCCACAGCGGGTGCATCGTCGGTCTTATCCGGCAAGGTCTGTCCGTTCCAATCACCAGCATTTTCGTCAATATCCAGTTCTCCCGTAGGGGTTACAACAGGTCCCTGTGGTGCTCCACTGCCAAACCATGTGTTCCATCCAAGTGCCAATGTTACGACTCCCGCAATCAGCAATAACAAAACGACCAAAGCGATGATTAAGGTTTTCTTGCTGATAACAATTTGTGCATCATTTTTGCTCATAATATTTCCCCCCATGGAGTTATTTTTTCACACTGTAATGATACAGCAAACGCCTGTCTTAAACGCAAAAATGTCGTGAATTACCCTTTTTTTGTCGTGAAGTTGTTAGCTGACCTCAAAATAACAAAAATCCCTGCCGCGTAGGCAGGGATTTTTCAGTCTTGCCATTCAATTACTCATCCATAATGACTGTACAGCTAAACATACCGTCAGATGCTGAAAAACGGCAAGAGCCATTATGCTTTTCAGCAGTGGAGATAATGCTATGGACACCGATACCTTGTAAGTATTCCGGCATCTCCTCAAATTTTAAGGACTCACCGCAGGTATTCTCACAGGAGATTACCAACCGGCCAGACTTGTGTTTAATAGAAACCGTAATACTTGGGCTTTTCGCTTTGCTTTCCAACGCTCCGTGAAGAGCGTTTTCCAGAATGTTGGCAACCACAGTCACCAGAGCAGGCGATGGCACGGAAATATCCGGTTTTGCAGCTGCATGAATTTCCATCGTGATGTTCTGTCTTTCTGCTTTTTGATAAAAGACCTTCAAAACATTATTGATGGTCTCGTTTTCGCAGAAGCGGCCCGTAGTCATCGCTTCAAGGCTTTCGCTCTGAAGTTTCAAATAATCAATAATCTTATTGTTTTCTCCGGTCTTTGCCAACACCATAAGTGCTTGATAATGAAAGCGCATATCGTGACGGTTTTGGCGCACAAGCTCCGCTTCTTTTGCCTGGGCATCCACCTGTGCCTGCAAAAGCTCGGTATGCAATGACTTTTGCTTTTCGCGGGAGAGCTCTTCGATGTTCTTCATGCTGTTGAATATGGCAATATAGGTAACGCAGAAAGCAACCATCGTAAGCAAGAATACAATACTTTCCTCCGTGCTCATCGGCTGTATCATAGTAAACAAGGACTGTCCAACGATCAGGGCCCAAAAGCTGAGCACCACTCCATAGAACTTACCCCAACCTTCACGGATATACATTGCCACTTTTTTGAAAGACGGCAACAACAACCGATACAGAATAATCTGCATAATTGCCATAAGAATAATGGCGACTACGATCTTGACCGCCATACTGCTGGCGGCCTGATCCAACATGTTAAACAGGGTACTGAAACAGGTGTAGGTTGTGGCGTAACTGAAAAACAGAAAACACTTTTCAACCGTACGACCTGTGGTAGTAATAAAAAACAAACCTAAGTGAAGCGCAAAGGAAATAAAGTAGTTCACAGGCGGCATATCCGGCGGTAGAACCAAAAAGACAACACCGTAGATCAGCCAGATGGCGGCTGTGCTGATTTTATTAAAACGCGGCTTGGCAAAAAACAATGAGGCGCCTATATGGGACAGCACAGTAAGTGTCAAAAAAAGAATATGTTGCACTTAAAAGCACCTCCTAATCGAAATAGTCAAAGAACGCTTTTCGCAAGCCTGCCAGCACCGTATGGGGCAGACTAAGCTGCACGCCATCTTTAAATACCGCACCATTCTGGCTTACTTTGCTTATGTGGTTGAGATTGACAATATGTGCTCTGCCGCATCGGTAAAAACAATCAAACTCCAAAAGCTGTTTATAAAGCTCCGTGCCGGTGATGCGGACAAGCAATCTTTCTCCGTTTGCCAAATATAATCGCTGATATTTGTCTTCCGCCTCGCAGTACAGGATCTTGGATATGGAGATGCTTCGGTATTCATTATCTACTTTCAAAATCACACTATCGTTCTTGTGGGAAGTAATGCTCTGCATCGCTTTATCCATACCCACATAAAAACTATCTTCCGTATAGGGTTTGAGCAGATAGTGGGTAGCATCCACACCAAAGGCTTCCAGCGCGTGATCGGTGGAGGAGGTAAGAAAAATAATAGGGCTTTTTATATCACGGTTACGAAGTTCTGTGGCAATACTCATACCCGTAATACCGGGCATATAAATATCCAGCAGATAAATGTCGTATATAGTGCCTTTCTCAGTTGCATCGACAAGGTCTGAGGGAACGCCGAAAGTGTCGACCTGATACGACACGCCTTTATCTTCCATATAAAGTTTCAGCATACGTTCCGCTGCATCCCGGAACTCTTTTTCGTCGTCACATATAGCGATTTTAAGCACTACATCACCTTCTTTCCACCATAGATTAATGGTATTATATCACAAACAGTTTTAATTTTCTACATATTTTGGTGATTTACCAAGCGCAAGGAATTCGAAGAATCTCTCAGTAACGCTTTCTTTTTGTAAATTTTGAAAAAAGTGAAACAACAATAGATATTCACCGATTCCTATTGAAAAAAAGGAGCCAATGTAATATAATGATGACACGATTTGGTGTACAAAAGGTGTATAAGAAAACACCGGGGTGCCGAAAAAACTTGATAAATAAAGGATTTTTAAGGAGATAGAAGAAGAAATGAAATTAGGTATCGTGGGACTGCCCAATGTAGGCAAGTCAACCCTGTTTAATGCTATCACCAACGCCGGTGTGCCGGCTGACAACTACGCTTTCTGCACCATTGATCCCAATGTGGGTGTGGTATCCGTACCGGATGAGCGGCTGGACTGGCTGGCTGAGCTGCATAACCCCAAGAAGCTCACCCCCGCGGTGATCGAATTTGTAGACATCGCCGGTCTGGTAAAGGGCGCATCCAAGGGTGAAGGTCTGGGCAACAAGTTCCTCTCCAATATCCGCACCACCGACGCCATCGTCCATGTGGTCCGCTGTTTTGAAGACACCAATGTTACCCACGTGGAAGGCAGCACCGATCCTCTGCGGGACATTGACATCATCAACTTGGAGCTGGTGATGGCGGATATGGAAATGGTGGAGCGCCGCATCGACAAGGCGCAAAAGGCCATGAAGGGCGGAGACAAACGGGCGGCCCGGGAGGCAGAACTGTTTGCCGCACTTCTTGCCCATCTCAACGAGGGCAAGCTGGCCCGCACCTTTGACGGCACAGAAGATGATATGACGCTGATCGCCACCTCTGACCTGCTGACCCTGAAAAAGACCATTTACGTTGCCAACCTGGCAGAAAATGAGATCAACGAGCCGGAGAACAACCGCCACTACCTTGCAGTAAAAGCACTGGCAGAGGAGGAAGGCAGCCAGCTGATCCCCATTTGCGCCAAGCTGGAAGCAGATATTGCCGAGTTGGACGATCCGGAAGAAAAAGCCATGTTCATGGAAGAGTTGGGGGTTGCCGAATCCGGTCTGGACCGGCTGATCAAATCCAGCTATGCGCTATTGGGTCTGATTTCCTTCCTCACCGCAGGCAGCGACGAATGCCGGGCATGGACCATTAAAAAGGGCACCAAAGCGCCCCAGGCAGCCGGTAAGATCCACACGGACTTCGAGCGCGGATTTATCCGGGCAGAGGTCATTGCCTTCTCCGACATGAAGGAAATGGGCACCATGGCAGCCGCCAAGGCAAAGGGTCTTGTCCGCAGTGAAGGCAAGGAATATGTGATGAAGGACGGCGACATCGTCAACTTCCTGTTTAATGTATAACAAAAAGCAGCGGTTTGATAACCGCTGCTTTTTTGCCCCAACATAACCATTATAACAAATACCATTTTCTCCCGTCAATCCTCTCTTGCCTATCATTTGCATTTTCCCCATTTTACACAAGTTGCATGTGCATATTTTGTGTATTATCGCATATTGCAAATACCAATTATATATGCTATATTATAACCAGAAAGGGTGATACCAATGATCTAGAAAAACCCAAAGACAGAACCTTCAATCCGGGAAATGTTCCAACATAAAGGTTACTCGCTTAGAGTGTGATGGAAAGCGTCAAAAGGATTCATGTTGCGGAGCGGATTTCATAAGTGGATTGCAGGAACTGCCGAACTTGCAGAAAGAGAGGTTAATCAATGATGTTAGATATCAAGATAGCACAGAAGTAGCCATTAACTGATGTAAAGAAATCAGTTAAGGGCTACTTCTTTGTTATGTTGAGAATCGCGAGCGGTTATGGAATCCCCCACGAGGAAATCGGGAAATTTTCCCGGGAGATTGCCACGTCGGGCATACGCCCTCCTCGCAATGACATGATATACTACATAAGGGATGGCTTTGCGGACGACCAAAGGTTTCCCCTACGATTACAAAAACAGGGTGCGTGATGCACCCTGCTTTTTATTGGTAATGATTGTCCCAGGCAGCAGGGGGAAGCTCGGGTTTTTTGTCCCGGCCCATCAGCTGTTGTACCACATCCTTGGGAGAAACGCCCTCCTTCACCACCTGCCAGGCGGCTTTGACGATGGGCATTTCCACATTGTACTTTTCCGCAAGGATCATAACTGCCGGCAGAGCGTTAATGCCCTCCACCACCATGCCCACCTGTTTCACCGCCTCATCCACCGGCACACCCTGTCCGATGAGCATACCGCAGCGATTATTCCGGCTGTGCACACTGGTAGCAGTTACAATAAGATCGCCGATACCGGCAAGACCGCCGAAGGTCTGCTCCCGGCAGCCCATGGCCATGCCCAACCGGGATATCTCCGCCATACCCCGGGTAATGATGGCGGCCTTGGCATTATCGCCGTAACCCAACCCCATGGCAACACCGGAGGCAAGGGCGATCACATTCTTGATAGCGCCGCACAGCTCCACGCCCAGCACGTCAGTATTGGTGTAGACCCGCATACAAGTGCCCCAAAACACCGTCTGCACCAGTTCCGCCACAGTCTGATCCTCACAGGCAGAGACAATGGTGGTGGGCAGATCCTTTGCCACCTCTTCCGCATGGGTCGGTCCGGACAGCGCCACCAGCTTAACAGTAGGATTCTTCACTTCACTGGCAATGATCTGCGTCATGGTAAGAAGGGTGTCCGCTTCAATACCCTTTGCCACGTCCACAATAATCTGATTATCCGGAATATAGGGCGCCGCCAGACGGGCAGTGCTCCGCACAAAGGGGGACGGCACAGCAAAGAGCAGAATATCTTTACCGGCGCAGACCGTTTGGATATCCCCTGTCAGGTCGATTCCCATAGGGATCTCCATACCCGGCAGGTTGGGGTGGCGGCGGGTGGCGGAAAACTCCGTCACTTCCTTTTCAAGGGCCGACCAGACACACACCCGGTGTCCGTTATTATGGAGCATTCTTGCCAGCGCCATGCCCCAAGTGCCCGCGCCCAACACGCCAATATTACTCATAAGCGAATCCTCAATCTTTCAAAATATAAGCATTGGTAATCAGTCCATAGTACGCGGTATGGAAATCTGCTTCATCTTTGGTGCCGGGCTTGTAGCACCGATTCCGACAAGATTCCTCCAACAAGGACAGATCCTGATCCTGCTGATAGATCACCTTACACTCAATGGTCAGGGGCAGTTCCTTGATGGCGGGTACAGACACGGTCTCACCGGGCACCAGAGTCAGGCCCAGCTCCTTAACCTTATCCACATCCCGACCGGACATGGTACCGGTGACCCGAAGGATCTCCTTATCCATCTTATCCAAGGGGATATTCACGGTAAACTCCGGGTTTTTATCCAGCAAAGACTTGGTGTGCCGACTCTGGCGAACAAAGACGATAAAGATCGGCTTTTTCCACTGGATACCCATAGTACCCCAGCCGATTGCCATGGTATCCACTTCCCCATCTGCCTGGGTGGTGAGCAGAATACCGTCATCGATGATTTTCAAAATATGCGGGGCATAGTCCCACGGATTTACATACTCTTTCATAGCATTCCCTCCTATTATAGCTACCTCTATCATAACCCCAAAACCCGCAATTGGCAAGCATATTTTGTAGTATTGACAATTTTGGAAATATCTCCTATATTAGACAGGATGCTTTACAAAAGGAAAGGAAGCACATTATGAACCGCAAACATTTCAAAACCGTGTTCTTGGATACCGTTCCGGTCATGACCGGATACCTGTTTCTGGGCATGGGTTTCGGCATTTTGTTAAAGGAAAAAACGGGCTACGGTTTTGGCTGGTCCATGGGTATGGCGCTTTTCATGCTGGCAGGTTCCGGACAGTATCTGGCGGTGCGTATGCTTGCAGACCACGCCTCCCTCATCAGCGCCGCCATTGCCACCTTTTTGATAAACGCCCGGCATATTTTCTACGGAATTTCCCTCATTGAACCCTATAAAAACGCCGGACCGAAGAAGCCGTATATGATCTTTGCGCTCACCGATGAGACCTATTCTCTGGTCACACAAAACCAGCCCCCGGAAGGTATGCGCCGCCATAGCTACTGTTTTTGGGTCAGCTTTTTCGATCATATCTATTGGATCATTGGCTGTGGGCTGGGCACGCTGCTGGGTTCTGCGCTGCCCATCAATTTTGAAGGCATTGAATTTGTACTGACTGCCCTATTTGTCACCATGTTTGTGGAACAGTGGTGCGCTCACAAAAATCATCTGCCGGCAATCATCGGCACGGGCGCTACTCTGCTGTGTCTGGTGCTCTTCGGCAGAGATGTTTTCCTTATTCCATCTATGGCGCTGATCGCCGTTTTATTGACCGTCAGCAGAAAGACAGGAGGTCGGGCGCAAGATGTATGATTTAACCATGATCGCGGTCATGACCCTTGTGACCATGCTGACCCGATTTCTACCCTTTCTCATTTTCGCGGAACACCGAAAAACACCGGATCTGATCCTGTATCTGGGAAAGGTTCTGCCCTGCGCCATTATGGGCATGCTGGTGGTGTACTGCCTGAAAGACGTTTCTGTACTGTCCTTCCCCTTTGGTATGCCGGAGATTTTGGGCATCACGGTGGTGGCAGTGCTGCATCTTTGGAAGCGGAACAGCCTGCTGAGCATCGGCGTAGGCACTGTGTTTTATATGGTGCTGGTACAAACGGTATTTTAAAGGAAACACCTCTGTGAACCACAGAGGTGTCTTTATTGATTTACAGGCTTTCCAGTACAGCGCCGATGGTATTGGCCATACACAAAAAGCCCAAATCGTTGGGATGGACACAATCCACAGTGCAATAATCCAGACCAACCTCTTTGTAGATCTCGCTGCCATCAATGAAATATACATTTTTATCGCCGGCGGCGATGGCATTTTCATAGGTAGTACGAATAACATCCCGTCTTTGCCGGGTCTCTTCCAAACCGATATCATTGGCACGACTAACCATAATCACCGGAGTGTTGGGCTGAAACTGCCGTAACCGTTTGAAGAATGGCTCGTGGGTCTGCTGCAAATGCTCCACCGTGGGGGCATTATAGTCATAATCATAGACAAAGGCGTGCATTTCCAGTCCGCCGATATATTCTGCCATAGCCAATTCTCCCCGGGCACTGCCGGAAAAGCCCAGGTTAATAAAGTCTGCATTCATACGACGGGAAATGATGCTGCAATAGCAGTTGCCGGGATGGGATGCGCAGCCCCCCTGGGTGATGGAGCTTCCGTAATAAACAGTTGGCTTTTGCTGCTTATAATCGTCACAAGTAACGATATTTGCACACTCTTCCAAAGAGATATACACATCTGTCACCGGGTTATACAAAGGAAAATTGATGAGGATATCCCGCATCTTACAATCTTCAAATTTGTGTTCGGAAGAAAATGTGCCGCTCAAATCCTCACCTGGACGGAACACCTTGCAATAACGCCCGTCGGCATACATATCAAAACAGCTTGATGCGGTCCGGGGCATATTATCATGGCGGATAAAACCGGGAAGCTTGCAGGTCAAAATGATCCGTTGAGAATCGGTTTTAAATCGCAGACGAATGCCGGAGGTGTTTTTATACAGGCTCTTGTAACCATTGTTGCCAATCCGGTCAACAACGGTGTGAGGCAAACGCTTGTAATCAAGTTCCCCTGCTTCCCGGCACAGACCAAACAGGCGGAAGGGAGGCTGCTCAATATTATAAGTTTTTAGCCCATCAAAAGAGTAGCTTTCCGCAAAATTTTTATCAATTTCAGCAATATTCATGTGGACACCCCTTTTCACCTAAATGATTCACCACCGAATATCAGGCAACCGAAGTCCTCCGGGCAATGGAACGCCGGAGTCTCTCTGCGGATAGGATTCCACGCAAGGAAGTGGGGTTTCACAGTAGAATCGCCGCATTTATAGAAATTGGCGTACATTTTCCCGCCTTCCACTGGGGTAAAGTCCGGAAAGAACCGCCGGATAAAAGCAAAGGGTACCCGATAAGTCAGCACCCAGCCACCCTGGGTAAATTCCACCTGAGGGGTGAACATCTCCTCATGATCGGGCAGCAGCAGCCGGATTAGATTCTCCAAGCTGGTGCCAAAGCCAAGATACACAGCGCAATTGGGGTTCATTTCAATATTAAAGTAGTCCATTCGCTCTGTGGGTCGCAGGAAGAATTCCAGGCAGCTGTCCTCACAGACCTCCGCCAACAATCCCTGCTCCTCCATGCGGATATTGGGTTCTACCGCTTCCAACCGCAAGTGCAGGCACTCCCCATCGTAACAGATCTGCGCCTGAGCAGATACGTCGATACTGTCCGTCCACAAAAGAGTATCAATGGAAATTACGGGAATATTCTTCCAATCCGGGACGCCCCGGATTTTTTTCATGGTATAGCTTTTCATGGGTAACACCGCCTTTTATTCATCTCTTGCTACTGCCAACACCGCATCATAAAGCTTGCAGAATTTTCTGTACTTTGCTTCCAGCGCCGGACCTGCGTTGGGAGTGTAGCGGCGGACCATCTTCACATCCTTTGCCGCTTCTTCCAGGGTTGCATACTGGCCTGCCTGCCATGCAGCGATCATTGCCGCGCCCAGGCAACCGGCTTCCGTCACCGCAGGGACTTCCACAGGAAGTCCCGTAATATCCGCTTGCAATTGACACCACACCGGACTCTTGGCGCCGCCGCCGGTGGCAACGATGCCGGAGATCTTGGTGCCTTTGCTGAGGATATCGTCGCAATTCTTCCGCAGGACGAAACACACGCCCTCCATCACAGCCTTTGCCATCTGCGGAGCAGTATGTTCCTGCCGCAGGCCAAAGAATACGCCGGTTGCCTCCCGGTCAAATTCCGGAGCATTGGTGCCCACCAAATAGGGCAGGAACAGAAGATCCCCTTCGGGTGCCTGCATCAATTGGTCATTTAAGGTGTCGTAGTCCATGTTCCCCATGCAGGTACGGCGGAACCAATCCAGACACACGCCGCCGCTTTCCATCACGGGAAGCATAATATAGGTATCGGGAAGGAAGCCGTAGTGCAGCGCCATGTCGCAGTCCGGGTCAGGGATGCCGTCGGTCATAGCGGTGAGGACCATGGTGGTACCGGTGGACAGAGTCATGCCGCCGGGGGCGGTATTGCCCGTGCCGATCATGCCGGCAAAATGGTCCAGCGTGCCGGTATTGACCCGGGTATCCACATCAAGGCCTGTTGTCTTGGCAGCCTCGGGGGTCAATGTTCCCACCACGGTGCAGGGCTCAATCAGCTCCGGAAGCTGATCCTCTGTAATGCCAATGGCAGAGAGCATCTCCTTCCAATAGCACTTCCCGTAAATGTCAAAGTAAAAAGAGAAGGTTGCGATAGACATATCGGCGCACTTTCTGCCGGTGAGACAGTAGACGATATAGTCCTTTAAGAGCATATAAGTGGCAACCTTGCCGAATATCTCCGGTCGGTTCCGTTGCAGCCACAATATCTTAGTGGCAGGCCAAGTGGGCAGCACTGCCTGCTGGCCGGTCTTGCGGTGACACTCCCCAGCAGAAAACTGCTGTTCCAGCAGCTTGCATTCCTCCCCGGAACGCTCGTCCATCCAGGAGATGGCATTACACACAGGAACGCCTGCTGCGTCCAGACACACCAGGGATTCTGCCTGTCCGGTAAAGGCGATCTGGGTCACTTTGCCGGGGTGCGCTGCCATAAGACAGGACAGGATCTCCGTCAAGGTATCAAAATAAGCTTTGGCATCAAATTCAATAAACTCCCCCTGCCGGATATATGCTACGGGGGCGCTTTTCTGATCAATACAGGTTAAATTCGCATCATACAGGGCAGCTTTCAGATTGGTACTGCCCAAATCAACACCAATATACATAAGGGTGTCCTCCCCTTTTGGGTAAATATTTTTGGAAAAAGGGGCCACATCCGCGATGTGGCCCCTTGCCATTGGGAATGATTAGTAACCGACCTTCTCCCAGCACTCGAAGGGAGCTGCCAGCTCTTCGGAGATGTAGACCTGAGTCTTCTTGGTCTGCAGCATGGTGCTGGGCAGATAGGGAGTGATGGGTCCGTGGGTACACAGACGGGAGATCATTCTCTGCCAGGAAGAGAAGGTACCGCAGGTAGCCAGTGCGTGAACCTCGATACGCTCCTTGGCACGCATTACGTCCAGAGGACCGATGGTAGCGGCGCAG
>JBGVON010000010.1:0-12782 GCA_045126495.1 Faecousia sp. | reverse complement strand
GATCACCGACAAGAAGATCGCCTCCATTCAGGAACTGCTGCCCATCCTGGAGCCCATTGTCAAGGCCGGCAAGAAGATGGTCATCATTGCTGAGGATGTGGAGGGCGATGCTCTGGCAACTCTGCTGATGAACCGCCTGCGCGGCAACTTCAATGTGGTCTGTGTCAAGGCTCCCGGCTTTGGCGACCGCCGCAAGGAAATGCTGCAGGATATCGCCGTTCTGACCGGCGGTACTGTGATCTCCAGCACGCTCAACATGGAGCTGGCAGATGCCCAGCTGACCGATCTGGGCCGTGCTCGTCAGATCGTTGTCACCAAGGACAACACCACCATCGTCGACGGTTTCGGCGCTGCCGAGGCCATCGCTGCCCGTGCTCATGAGATCCGCTCCGCCATCGCCACCACCACTTCTGACTACGACCGTGAGAAGCTGCAGGAGCGTCTGGCAAAGCTCTCCGGCGGCGTTGCCGTCATCAAGGTCGGCGCTCAGACCGAAGTTGCTATGAAGGAGCAGAAGCTGAGAGTGGAAGACGCTCTGAACGCTGCCCGTGCTGCTGTGGAAGAAGGCATCGTGGCCGGCGGCGGTACTGCTCAGGTCAATGCCATCGCAGCTGTTGAGAAGCTGATCGCCAAGCTGTCCGGTGATGAAAAGACCGGTGCTAAGATCATCGCCACCGCCTTGCAGGCGCCCATCCGTCAGATCGCGGAGAACGCCGGTGTGGACGGCAGCGTGGTTTATGAGAAGATCAAGTCCTCCAAGAAGGTGGGTTACGGCTACAACGCCTACACCGAGACCTATATGGACATGATCGAAAACGGCATTGTGGATCCCACCAAGGTGACCCGTTCCTCTTTGGAAAATGCCGCCTCCATCGCCGCTTGCGTGCTGACCACCGAATCTTTGGTTGCCGACAAGCCCAACCCCGAGGCAGATGCCGCTGCGATGGCAGCTGCTGCTCAGGGCGGCGGAATGTACTAAGATACAATCAAAAAAGACCCTCCTATGGAGGGTCTTTTTTGATTGTATATCCTTTTTTAAAATGTTCAAAATAAATTCAAAAGCTTCCTATTGACTTTTTTAGCACTCTCTGCTATACTCTGCTTAGCACTCAAAGATACTGAGTGCTAAGAAACGCAAAGGAGGACATTCATGGAACTGACCGAGCGGAAAAAAAAGGTGCTGCGCAGTGTGGTAGACCTGTACATCCGTACTGCCGAGCCGGTGGGCTCCAAGGCAATCGCCGAGCTGCCGGATATGAATTACTCCTCCGCAACCATTCGCAACGAAATGGCAGAACTGACAACCTTGGGTTATCTGGAACAGCCTCATACCAGCGCGGGTCGGATCCCTGCCGCCGCCGGTTACCGGCTGTATGTGGATGAACTGATGGCGGATTACCGCCTGAGCATGGATGAGACCCAGTCCATCAATCTTGCCATTGAGGAAAAGATGCAGCGGGTGGATAAAATGCTGGAAAAGGTGGCAAAGCTGGTAAGCCAGGCCACGGATCTTCCCGCCATTTCTGCCGCTTCCCGTCATAGCGGGGTCACCGCAAAGCGGTTTGAATTGATCTTCGCCGGAGAAGGCAGCGTGATTTTGGTGGTGATGCTCTCCCACGAGCAGGTCATCAACAAGCTTATCAAGCTTCCGGTGCAGGTGCAGCAAAGCGATCTGCAAGTGCTGTCTGCGGTGCTGAATGCCACTATGACCGGCCTTTCCATTGAGGAATTCACCCCGGAGCTTCTTTCCCGGGTGATGGATGCGGCAGGCGCTGCCGGTGTGTTGGTGCCGGTGATCGTGGACTTTACCGCTGAGACCCTCCGCACCCAGGGTAGTACCAATATGGCGGTTGCCGGGCAGACGCGTCTGCTGGGTCAGCCGGAGTATCGGGATGTGGATAAAGCCCAGAAGGTCATGTCCTCTCTGGATGAGGATGCCCTTTCCAATCTTCCTGCCATCATGCAGAACCAAAACGGCACCAAGGTGCTGGTGGGTCCTGAAAATGTGGCGCAGGAGTTGAAGGATACCTCGGTGGTTATGACGAAATTTGATATCGGCGACGGCATGCAGGGCATGATCGGCGTGGTAGGCCCCACCCGTATGGATTACGCCAAGGTCACCGCAAGACTGTCCTATTTTGCTGAGAGCTTGTCCAAGATGTTTGCCAAACCCGAGCAGCCCCAGTTGCCGGAGGGAAAAAGCGAAGAATAATGTAGGGCGGGGGCTTGCTCCCGCCGCGCAAACAACAATTGCAGTATCGGCGGGAGTAAACCCCCGCCCTACGGAAAACAGGAGGTCACATTCGTGGCAAAGAAGAATGATACGAAAGAAACTCCCGTAACCGAGGAAACGGCAGAGGAAGTGGTAGCGGAAACCGCTCCCGAAACCCCCGAGGTCAATGAATGGGAAGAAAAATACAATGCCGAGCATGACAGTTATCTCCGTCTTGCGGCGGATTACGATAACTTCCGTAAGCGTACCGTTAAAGAAAAGGAGCAATCCTACGGTAACGGCAAGGCCGATGCCATTGAGAAGCTTCTGCCGGTGTACGACAATCTGGAACGGGCGTTGAACCAGCCCACCCAGGATGAAGCCTACAAAAAGGGTGTGGAAATGACCATGACCCAGTTGGTGGGGATCTTTGCCGGATTGGGTGTGGAGATTTACGGTAACGTGGGTGATGCCTTCGATCCCAATCTGCACAATGCCGTGATGCACAATGAGGATGAGACCTTAGGGGAAAATACCATCTCTCAGGTGTTTCAGAAGGGCTTCAAGCTGGGCGACAAGATCGTGAGATTCGCTATGGTGCAAGTGGCGAACTAAACCGACAACATACTTTGTCATTGCGAACCGGTGCGCACACTGGTGTGGCAATCTACACTGTCTATTTGAGATTGCCACGTCGCCTTTTGCTCCTCGCAATGACAATGTAAGATATGTAAACAATTTTCATTATATATAGGAGGAAATTTATTATGGGTAAGATTATCGGAATTGACTTGGGTACTACCAACTCTTGTGTGGCCGTTTTGGAAGGCGGCGAGGCAGTTGTCATTGCCAATGCCGAGGGCGGCAGAACCACCCCTTCTGTGGTTGCGTTCTCCAAGACCGGCGAGCGTATGGTGGGTCAGGTGGCAAAACGTCAGGCCGTGACCAATGCAGACCGTACCATCGCTTCCATCAAGCGGCACATGGGTGAGGATTATCATGTAACCATCGACGGCAAGGGCTACACCCCCCAGGAGATCAGCGCCATGGTGCTGCAAAAGCTGAAAGCAGATGCTGAAAGCTATCTGGGTCAGCCTGTTACTGAGGCAGTTATCACCGTTCCCGCTTATTTCTCTGATGCTCAGCGTCAGGCCACCAAGGACGCCGGCAAGATCGCCGGTCTGGACGTGAAGCGTATCATCAACGAGCCCACCGCTGCCGCGCTGGCATACGGTCTGGACAAGGACAACGACCAGAAGATCATGGTTTACGACCTGGGCGGCGGCACCTTTGACGTTTCCATTCTGGAAATTGGCGACGGCATTGTGGAAGTTCTTGCCACCGCCGGTGACACCCGTCTGGGCGGCGACGACTTCGACGAGCGGATCATGGAGTATCTGGTTGCCGAATTCAAGAAGGCAGAGGGCATTGATCTGAAAAATGACAAGGTGGCAATGCAGCGTCTTCGTGAAGCTGCTGAGAAGGCAAAGATCGAGCTGTCCGGCATGACCACTACCGCCATCAACCTGCCTTATATCACCGCTGATGCCACCGGTCCTAAGCACTTGGACGTGTCCCTGAGCCGGGCAAAGTTCAATGAGATGACCGCCGATCTGGTGGAGCGTACCTTGAAGCCTGTCCGTCAGGCTATGAGCGATGCAGGCTTGCAGCCCAGCGATCTGCACAAGGTGCTGCTGGTGGGCGGTTCTACCCGTATCCCCGCCGTGCAGGATGCCGTGAAGGGCATCACCGGTAAGGAAGGCTTTAAGGGCATCAATCCCGACGAGTGTGTGGCTCTGGGCGCTGCCATTCAGGGCGGTGTGCTCACCGGCGACGTGAAGGACGTGGTCCTGCTGGACGTCACCCCCTTGTCTCTGGGTATTGAGACCATGGGCGGCGTATTCACCCGTCTCATTGACCGGAACACCACCATTCCTGTCCGCAAGAGCCAGATCTTCTCCACCGCCGCTGACGGTCAGACCTCTGTTGAGGTTCATGTGCTGCAAGGCGAGCGGGAGATGGCGGCTTATAATAAGACCTTGGGTCGCTTCCAGCTCACCGGCATTGCCCCCGCACCCCGTGGCGTACCCCAGATCGAGGTTTCCTTCGATATCGATGCCAACGGCATCGTGAAGGTATCTGCTAAGGATCTGGGCACCGGCAAGGAGCAGGATATCACCATTACCGCATCCACCAACCTGTCCCAGGAGGATATTGACAAGGCTGTGAAGGAAGCTGAGCAGTTTGCCGCCGAGGATAAGGCAAAGAAGGAAGAGGTTGACACCCACAACAATGCCGAGCATCTGATCTATCAGACAGAAAAGACCCTGGGCGAGCTGGGCGATAAGGCTACCGATGAGGAAAAGGCTGCTGTGCAGGCTGCCATCGACAAGCTGAAAGAAGCCAATAAGGGCTCTGACTTGCAGGCCATTAAGGATGCCAGCGACGAGCTGCAAAAGGCCTTCTATCCTATTGCCGAGAAGATGTATCAGAACGCCAACCCTCAGGGCCAGGGCTGTGATCCCAACTGCGGTGGCTGCAACGATGACGGCGTGGTAGACGCTGATTATCAGTCCGTAGACTAAGCATTCCCAAGAGGGGCGGGAAACCGCCCCTTTTCGGACGTATTAGAGGTGAAACCCTATGGCAGAAAATAAACGTGATTATTATGAGGTGCTGGGCGTTGATAAGAGCGCCGGCGCTGAGGAAATAAAAAAGGCGTACCGGAAAAGCGCCATGAAGTACCACCCGGACCGGAATCCCGGCGACAAAGAAGCTGAGGAGAAGTTTAAGGAGCTGGGCGAGGCGTACGAAGTGCTGTCCGATTCGGAAAAGCGCGCCCGCTATGACCAGTTCGGCTTTGCCGGCGTGGACCCCAATTACGGTGGCGGCGCAGGCGGCGGTTTCGGAGGTTTTGGCGGCGGCTTCGGCGGTTTCGACTTTGGGGATATTTTCGGTGACTTTTTTGGCGGCGGAACCCGTCGGCAGAGCACCCAGAATATGCCCCGCCGGGGTGAAAACGTAGGCGCCCGGCTGGATCTGACCTTTGAAGAGGCGGCATTCGGCGTGGAGAAGGAAGTATCCGCCCGCCGTATTGAAAACTGCGCTGTGTGCAGCGGCACAGGCTCATCCGACGGCAAGACCGAGACCTGCTCTCAGTGTCGGGGCAGCGGTCAGGTCCGTACGATGCAAAACATTATGGGCATGCAGATGCAGTCCACCACCACCTGCCCCCAGTGCTCCGGTCGGGGTAAGATCATCAAGAATCCTTGCAATACCTGCCGCGGCAAGGGCAAGGTATACCGCACCCAGAAAATCAAGGTCAATGTACCTGCCGGCGTGGATCATGGACAGACGGTCCGGGTCCGGAACGAGGGCTGTGTTGGTTCTAATGGTGGTCCCAACGGTGATCTGATGGTGGAGATCTACATTCAAAAGCACCCGTTCTTCCAGCGGGACGGTATCGACGTATACTGCGAGGTGCCCATTACCTTCACCCAGGCGGCGCTGGGCGCGGAGATCGAAGTACCCACCTTGGATGGTAAGGTGAAGTATGAGATCCCCGAAGGCACCCAGACCGGTAAGCTGTTTTCTTTGAGCGGCAAGGGTATTCCTATGGTGGGCAATCCCAAGCGCCGGGGCGACCATCGGTTTACCGTGGTGGTGGAGACACCTACCCGGCTGACCAAGGAACAGAAGGACCTTTTGCGGAAGCTGGATGAAACGTTGGATGGAAAGTCCAGTCCCAAGCGGAACAAATTCTTCGATACAATCAAGGACTTTTTTGATTAAATAAACCTTAGCGTTGTGTTTTGTGACAATTGTCACAGAAAATCCGGAGAGACAGTGGTATACTAATGCCAGAAAACACAACAAGGAGGAATGACAATGTCTGTTTTGCATATTACAAAGGATACCTTTGAAGCGGAAGTTTTGAAATCTGATAAGCCCGTTCTTTTGGATTTTTTTGCCGTTTGGTGCGGCCCGTGTAAGATGATCGCGCCCGTGTTGGATGAGATCGCTGAGGAGCGGGAGGATATTAAGGTCTGCAAGGTGAATGTGGATGAAGAGCCGGAGCTAGCCGCTAAGTATCAGGTGATGAGCATTCCCACTCTGATGGTGGTTAAGGACGGTCAAGTGGTGAACCAGTCCTTAGGCGCAAAGCCCAAGGCGCAGATCCTTGCCATGCTGTAAAAACAATGATACCGCCCGTACTTTTTGTACGGGCGGTATTGGTTATAGGTTCAGTATGTTTTCGGCGGTTTTGTGGGCGATCTGCTCAAATTGTTCGTCGGTAAGTTTCAACCTCAAAAATCTTTGCATCTCAACCGAGGGATCCCACATGGGATAGTCGCTGCCGTAAACGAAACGGTCCGCTCCATAGCGGTTGATATAGTTTTCCGCCACGCCCTCTTCCATGAACATCAAAGAACTGGATACATCAAAGAAGCAGTTGGTATCTTTTAAAAGATCGTATGCTTCCGCATACAGTTCGTAGGCGCCGAAGTGGGCGGCGATGACCTGCAATTTTGGAAACAGCTGCAAAAGATGCCGCAGCCGCGCCGGATGGGAGTAATCATACCGGCGGTCGCCTATGTGCAGCATGATGGGCAGCTTGCCCTGTATCTGCTCATACATGGGGAAAAGACGGGGATCATCCAGCGCGAATACCTGGAAATCCGGGTGCATTTTAATACCCCGCAGGCCGTTTTTTTGGATGTGATCCACTTCCTCCATGAGGTTTTCCGTTTCTGCGTGGATAGTACCGAAACCAAGAAATTCCGGATGCTTTGTAAGTTGTTCCAGAATAAAATTGTTGATGTGCCGGGTGTTCTCCGGCCGCACGGCAACGGGCAGGATCACATACCGCCACGTACCGGCGGCAGCGCCTTTTTCCAGCAGCATTTTGACCGAGCCGTCCATGGTTTCATTGCCCAGAGAATAAAATTCCCGGATACTGTTTGCTGCTTTTAGCGCAATGGTGTCGGGATATACATGGGTGTGAAAGTCGATAAATTTCAAAACAGATTCCTCGTAAGTATTGGGTGTGTTTTGCAACACACCCAATGCTTTTTTTGTTATTTGTAAATAATGGATTCTGCGAAGCGGGTAGCAATGATGCCCTCGGGTTCGCCGGTCTTCTTGGACTCGGAGAGGATGTGCTCGATGGAGTTGTAGATGTTGTCCACCTTGGCAAGAACTGCGTCCTTGTTGTAGGGTCCGTCCACCTCAGCAGCTGCATTGATAACGCCGCCGCCGTTGATGACGAAGTCAGGAGCGTAGTAGATACCACGCGCCTTCAATGCCAGACCGGAAGCATCGTCCAGGATCTGGTTGTTGGCGCCGCCGGCAACTGCCTTACAGTTCAGCATGGGAATGGTGGTGGGGTTCAGGATCGCGCCCATAGCGTTGGGAGAGAAGATGTCGCACTTCTGCGCGTAGATCTCTTCGGTGGGAACGATGATGGCGCCGAACTCGTCAGCAGCCTTCTCGGCCATCGCCTTGTTGGAACGGTTGGCAACGATCAGCTTGGCGCCGGACTCGTTCAGCAGACGGCACAGGTCATAGCCGACCTTGCCCAGACCCTGCACAGCGATGGTCAGACCTTCCAGAGAATCGGTGCCCAGAGCCACCTTAGCGGTAGCGCGGATACCCTGCCATACACCGCGGGCGGTGAAAGGAGAGGGGTCGCCGCTGTTCATAGGCAGACCGCAGATGTGATTGGTCTTGCGGAGCATGACCATTGCATCGTCGCAGGTGGTGTTCACGTCCTCAGCGGTGATGTAGTCGCCGCCCAGATTATTAACGGCTTCGCCGAAGGCTTCGAACATAGCCTCGGTCTTCTGGGAAGGGTCAGCGATGATAACGCCCTTGCCACCGCCGTGGGGCAGACCGGCTACGGCATTCTTGTGGGACATACCCCGGCTAAGACGCAGAACGTCAAACAGGGCATCGTCGTAGGATGCGTAGGGGAACAGACGGCAGCCGCCGATAGCGGGGCCCAGATTGGTGTTGTGCACCGCGATGATGGCTTTCAGGCCTGCTTTCTCGTTGTTGACGAACAGGACTTTTTCATGACGGTAGTTGCTCATTTCGGTCATTGCATTCATAAATAGTTTCCTCCTTAATTTTTTATTGGGTCTGCCGTTGGGGACATTGATATCCATTTTCTTTGTCATTGCGAACCAGTGACATCGGTCACTGGTGTGGCAATCTAAGGCATAACATTGTGCTTGTGATTCCCACGCCAGTGTGCGCACTGACTCGGAATGACAATGTATGTATGTCACTGTCTTTTCGGTAGCTCAATTTACTTACTTATAATTTTTACCAAGGGCCAGTGCTTTCTGGTTCAGTTCCACCAGCGCAGCCTTCTTGGGGGGCACCAGCTTGGCAATTACATCGTCAGTGCCCTCAAAGGACAGCTCAGGATGGTTTTCCAGCAGGTGACCGGTGATGATCATGTTGGCAAGGGTGGCGATGCCGTTGTCCTTTGCCATCTGGGTGGCAGGGATGTAGAACACTTCCACGTCGGTACGTTCCACCTTGGCATCAATGAGGGCAGAGTCTACGTAGATTTGTCCGCCGGGGACTACGGTGTCCACGTACTTCTGCAAGGACGGCAGATTCATGGCGATGAGCACGTCCGGCGCGGTGATGATGGGACTGCCCACGGGGGTGTCCGACAAAATCACGTTGCAGTTGGCAGTGCCGCCCCGCATTTCGGGGCCGTAGGAGGGCAGCCAGGAGACCTGCCGCTCTTCCAAAAGTCCTTTGTATGCCAAAAACTTACCGGCAAACAGAATACCCTGTCCGCCAAAACCGGCAATCAAAATCTGAGTCGTTTTCATCTTACTCAGCCTCCTTTGCGGCGGTTCTGTCTTTATAGACACCGATGGGGTAGTAGGGAAGCATATCGCTTTCTACCCACTCCAAGGCCTTCTGGGGGGTCATGCCCCAGTTGGTGGGACAGGCGGAGACCACTTCTACCAGGGAGAAGCCCTTACCGGCGATCTGGTTTTCAAAGGCTTTCTTGATGGCCTTCTTGGCATTCTTCACGTTCTTGACGTTGTTCACAGCCACCCGGGCGATGTACTCCGGGCCTTCCAGGGTGGACAGCATCTCACAGACCTTGATGGGCCAGCCGCAGTGATTTACATCACGGCCGTAGGGAGAGGTCTGGGTGACCTGACCGGGAAGACTGGTGGGCGCCATCTGACCGCCGGTCATGCCGTAAATGGCATTGTTGACGAAGATGACGGTGATGTTCTCGTTTCTTGCTGCGGAGTGGACGGTCTCAGCCATACCGATGGAGGCCAGGTCGCCGTCACCTTGATAGGTAAAGACGATGTTCTCCGGGCGGCTCCGCTTGATGCCGGTGGCGGTAGCGGGGGCTCTGCCGTGGGCAGCTTCGATCATGTCGCAGGTAAAGTAATCGTATGCCATAACTGCGCAGCCAACGGGGGCGACGCCGATGGTTTTCCCTTCGATGCCCAGCTCGTCAATGACTTCGGCAACCAGACGGTGGATAATACCGTGGGGGCAGCCGGGGCAGTAATGCAGAGGCACATCTGCCAAGGATTTCGGTTTTTCAAATACAACTGCCATGTTTAGAACTCTCCTTTCTGCGCCTTGCGGATGGATTCCAGTACCTCATCGGGGCTGGGGATCATGCCGCCGCAGCGGTTACAAAGGGCAACAGGCTTTTTGCAGCCGGTGGCAAGACGGATATCTTCGATCATCTGGCCCATGCTCAGCTCCACACTGATAAAGCCCTTGACCTTGTCTGCCGCGGCAGCCAGCGCCTTTTTGGGGAAGGGCCACAGGGTGATGGGACGGATCAGACCCACCTTGATGCCCTCTGCCCGGGCAGCTGCCACCGCGTTCTTTGCCACACGGGAAGCAATACCGAAGGCAACCACGCAGTACTCTGCGTCTTCCATCATATATTCTTCCCACATGGGTTCGTTTTCTTCGACGACCTTGTACCGCTCGTAGCGCTCGAAGTTCTTCACTTCCAGCTCATCAGGCTTTAAGTACAGGGAGTTGACGATATTGTGCTTTCTTTCGCAATTGGTGCCGGTCAATGCCCAGGGTTTTTCATAGGTTTCAATCTCAGCATCCTCGAAGGAAATGGGCTCCATCATCTGTCCAATGGTGCCGTCTGCCAGGATCATGGAGGTCATGAGATACTTGTCAGCAAGGTTAAAGCCCTTGATGGTCAGGCTTGCCATCTCCTGCACAGATGCGGGAGCCAGCACGATCATGCGATAGTCGCCGTGACCGCCGCCCTTGGTGGCCTGGAAGTAGTCGGACTGGGAGGGCTGAATGCCGCCCAAGCCGGGGCCGCCACGCTGGACGTTTACCACCAGCGCAGGCACATCAGAGCCTGCGATATAGCTCAGACCCTCTGCTTTCAGGGAGATTCCGGGGCTAGAAGAAGAGGTCATGACCCGCACGCCTGCGGCGGCAGCGCCATAGACCATATTGATGGACGCGATCTCGCTTTCTGCTTGCAGGAAAACGCCGCCGATCTTGGGCATCTTCTTTGCCATATAAGCAGCGATCTCGGTCTGGGGGGTGATGGGGTAGCCGAAGTAGTGGCGGCAGCCTGCCCGGATGGCGGCTTCTGCGATGGCTTCGTTGCCCTTCATAAGTACTCGTTCTGCCATTTTACTGCCTCCTTACTTCTCCACAGTGATGATGCAGTCAGGACACATGGTGGCGCAGAATGCGCAGCCGATGCATTTGTCCGGATGTTCCATCACAGCGGGGGAATAGCCTTTTTTGTTGATCTTGTCTGCGGCGATGGCAAGACAGCCTTTGGGACAGGCGTCCACACACAGTCCGCAGCCTTTGCACCAGTCGGTGCGGAAGGTTACAGTTGCCATAATGTTTCCTCCTTGGTGATTTGGTCATTATCCCCACAGAGGTCGGTTGCCCGGTCTTTGGGAGGGTAAATCGAAATATTTTTCCTGCAATTGCAGGGGGATCACAGGTGAAAGCTTGCCGGTAAGCTGCCGGGCTACTTGTGCTTCGGCGGCATAGGCAAAGATGGGAAGTCCGCTGATGCGGCTGAGGGTTTCTGTGTAGACGACGGAATCCAGCACCGTTTCCGGTGTGGTCTCCGGACCCAGATTGGAATTGCCCACGATATCGGTGAAGGCAAGACCGCAGGCAGTCTCAATTTCCTTCATTACTTCCAAGGCTTCCTCCGGTGTGCGGGTCAGGGGACGGTAGCAATTGGCGACGAACACCATGCGGTAATTGTTTTCCGCCTTGATGGCAGGTACATACCGACCCAGGGCGTAAGCGCCCCGATCGTCGCCGCCGATATCCATGATGCCGTAGATGCTTTTGTCCTCTACCAGCCGGTAGGCCTCCGCCGGCAGCGCCGGCAGGTCCACGTTGGAATTGGCAAATTGGGGGGAGATCAGGGTCACACCGGCAGCTTCCAGTTCTTTTTTGCTGTCTGCGGTGCGGAAGTAGGGGTTGACGATGTCCAAATCCCCGATGACCACCTGTTTGCCTTCTCTTGCCAGCGCAATGGCGTAGTTGACGGCAATGTTGGTCTTGCCGCTGCCGTAATGCCCGGCAAAAAGGGTTAATCTTTTGTGTTCCATAGTTTTTGCTCCGTATGTAGGGGCGGCCATTGGCCGTCCGTTATTACAGAAAACGCATTGCAGGCGGACGAGCAATGCTCGCCCCTACAATATAATTACAGTTTCTTTCTGATGATCTTACCGCTGGTGGTTTTGGGTAGGGATTCTTTGAATTCCACGATCCGGGGGTACTTATAGGGCGCGGTCCGGGACTTGACATAGTCCTGGATCTGCTTTTTCAGCTCATCGGAGCCCTTAAAGTCCTTCACCAGCACGATAGAAGCCTTGACCACCTGACCCCGGACTTCATCCGGCGCGGCAGAAACGCCGCATTCCAGCACGTAGGGCAGTTCCATAATGACGTTTTCGATCTCAAAGGGTCCGATCCGGTAGCCGGAGGATTTGATCACGTCGTCGGCGCGGCCCACATACCAGTAGAAGCCGTCCTCGTCCTTCCACGCCAGATCGCCGGTGTGGTAGAAGCCGTCCCGCCAGGTCTCCGCGGTGACCTCATCGTTGCCCTCGTAGGCATAGGCAAGACCGCAGGGAAGACCCTTGGAGATATCAATGCAGATCTCACCGGTCTCACCGGCATCCACCGGCTGACCCTCAGAATCCAGCAGCACCACGTTGTAAAGGGGTACGGGCTTGCCCATAGAGCCAAGCTTGTGGGCGCTGCCTGCCAGATTGCCGATGATCAGGGTGCTTTCCGACTGGCCGAAGCCTTCCATAATGTCCAGTCCTGTTGCTTTCTGGAACTGGCGGTAGACCTCGGGATTCAGCGCTTCGCCTGCGGTAGAGGCGTGCTGGATAGAGGAGAGGTCGAATCGGCTCAGATCCTGCTTGGCAAGCATCCGGTACATGGTAGGCGGCGCGCAGAAGGTGGTGATGTGGTACTTGGCGAACATGGGCAGGATCTTCTCCGCGTCAAAGCGGTCGAAGTCGTAGACAAAAATGGGTGCCTCACA
>JBGVON010000009.1:0-7337 GCA_045126495.1 Faecousia sp. | reverse complement strand
CCGGTTCAACACCCTGCGGATGATCCGAAATCCGATCAAATTACCACCCATTTTGAATATCACTCCATGGAGGAAAACCTCCTGAAACTGGATATGCTGGGTCATGATGACCCTACCATGATCCGCATGATGGAGGATATGACCGGCGTGGATGCCAAGACCATCCCTCTGGACGATAAGAAGACCATGTCCATCTTTACATCCAGCAAGGTTTTGGGCTATGAGGACGATAAGATCCTGGGTCCTACCGGCGCGGTGGCAGTTCCGGAGTTCAATACCCGGTTTACCCGGGGAGTTCTGTTGGATACCAAGCCTACAAAATTCGATTTCTTGGTGCGGATCTCCGGTTATACCCACGGCACAGATGTGTGGCTGGGCAATGCCAAGGATCTGATCGTATCGGGCACTGCCCGGGTGGACCAGACCATCGGCTGCCGTGACGATATTATGATCTATCTGATCACCTGCGGTCTGCCGGAAAAACGCGCTTTTAAGATCATGGAGGCGGTGCGAAAGGGCAAAGGTCTGCCCGACGGCGCGGAGGAGGAAATGCGGGCAGCCGGCGTGCCGGACTGGTACATCGGTTCTTGTAAGAAGATCAAATACCTGTTCCCCAAGGCCCATGCGGTGGCGTACGTTATGATGGCATTCCGCATCGCTTGGTTTAAGGTAAATTATCCCTTGGCGTTCTATTCCGCGTACTTCTACCGCCGGAGCCAAAAGGGCGGATTTGACGCGCAGCTGATGACCGGCGGCATGGATATGGTGGTGGCAAACCTGCGGGCCATCGAGGCCAATGAAGATGCCACCGCAAAGGATGAGGACTTGCTCACCACCTTGGAGGTGGTATATGAATTTTACCTCCGTGGCTTGGATTTCCTCCCCATCAGTCTGTATGAAAGTCATGCCACCAAGTTTCTCATTAAAGACGGCAAGCTTCTGCCGCCCTTTGTGGCAGTGTCCGGTTTGGGCGAAACTGCCGCGTGGGACTTGATGAACGGCAGGGAAGGGCGGACCTTCCTATCTGTTGAGGAAGTGGCGGCAGCCTGTCCCAAGGTCTCCAAGACCCACCTGCAAATGCTGAAAGATGCCGGCGCTTTCGGAGACTTGCCGGATAGCAGTCAGGTCAATCTGTTTGATTCATTTTAGAGGTGATCTTATGCAAGACATCGGTATGCAGTTTCATATCCGCTGTAAGGCGGGGGATGTGGGCAAATACTGCTTCCTGCCCGGTGATCCAGGGCGGTGTGAGGCAATTGCAGCCCATTTTGATGATCCTGTCCATGTGGGCATGAACCGGGAATTCAATATCTATACCGGTACGCTTTTGGGAGAAAAAGTGTCCGTTTGCTCCACCGGCATCGGCGGACCTTCTGCTTCTATTGCTATGGAAGAATTGGTTGCTGTGGGCGCGGATACCTTTATCCGTATTGGTACCTGCGGCGGCATCGCCATGGACGTGTTGCCCGGTGATGTGGTGGTGGCAACAGGCGCGGTGCGTTTTGAACACACCTCTTTGGAGTATGCGCCTTTGGAATTTCCGGCGGTTCCTGATTTTGAGGTTACTGCCGCATTGAAAGCTGCCAGTGAAGCGCTGGGATATCGTACCCATACCGGCGTTGTCCAGTGTAAGGATTCCTTTTATGGGCAGCATGCCCCGGAAAAAAGTCCGGTGCATTATGAACTGCTGCAAAAGTGGGAGAGCTGGAAACGCCTTGGTGTCAAGGCAAGCGAAATGGAGTCCGCGGCACTGTTTGTGGTGGCGGCGGCGCTGGGTGTCCGCTGCGGCAGCTGTTTCCATGCAGTTTGGAATCAGGAACGGGAAAAGGCAGGCCTTGCTATGCCCATGACCGAGGATACCAGCGGCGCCATCCGTGTAGGTATTGAAGCCATGAAACGGATCATTGCAGCTGATAAAAAATAAGAAAAAACCGCCGATTTAATCGGCGGTTTTTTTGTTATCGGGTAATTGGGACAGGATCACCGCGGCAAAGATCAGCACGCACCCCAGTCCTTCCCATAAGGTCAGTCTTTCTTTCAGGATTATCCAACCGGCGAGAACGGCAAACACCGATTCCATACTCATCAGCAGGGATGCCGCCGCAGGAGGAAGGTCTTTTTGTCCGATCATTTGCAGAGAGTACGCAATGGCCATGGACAGGCAACCGGCATAAGCCAGCGCGCCGAAGCAACCGATGATCCCCTCCCAAGTGGGGGTCTCTGTAAATGCCATTACGATGCCCGTAAGCCCGGCGCACAGAAAGCAGCTGATGCAGTTGAGCCGCAGACAGTCAATGTTACTGGCGAAATGATCCACAAACAGAATCTGCACCGCAAAGGCAAGGGCGCAGCCCAGAAGCAGCAGATCTCCCGCAGCAATGCCGGTTACTCCCACGCAGCTTAAACAGTATAACCCCGCAACGCCCAATATTACGCTGACAGGAATCCATTTCGTAGGCTTTTGTCCCCGGAAGATTCCTAAAATGGGCACAAAAACGATATACATAGCCGTTAAAAATGCGGATTTTCCCGCATCGGTATCCACCAGCGCCATTTGTTGCAGATTGGTGGCAATAAACAGCGGCGCGCCGCAGAGAAGTCCGGCAATCCAAAGCCTTTTGTCACACCAACGGCTGAAAAAATTTTTACCGTCGCAGGGCTTTTTCCATCTGTCCCAAAGGGCAATGATGGGTAGTAGGATCAGTCCGCCCAGCAGACACCGCACTGCTTGGAAAGTAAATGGCCCGATGTGATCCATGCCGATGCTTTGCGCCACAAAGGCAGAACCCCAGATCACCGTTGCCGCAAGGATGGCAAGAGAGCCTTTTGTTTGCTTTTTCATAGTCATATCACCGCATAGAATTCTAACACATACGGAAAATAAACACAAGGGTATCTTTGCTTTTGCAAAGAAATGTGGTATAATAAAATAAATTGATGCGGGAGGACAGCGCATGGAGAAGATTCGGGAACGTTCCCAGATCCCAGTGGAGGATACCTGGGCAACGGAGGATATGTACCCCAGTGACGAAGCTTGGGAGCAGGAACTTGCCACCTTAGAGCAAGATAAAGAGATATTAGCAGGCTACGCGGGCCGTCTGGGCAGCAGCGGACAGGAATTGTATGATTTTCTGTACCGCACCGAGATGACCGATGAAAAGGCATCCCTTCTGGGCAATTACTGTATGCGAAAGAGCGATGAGGATACCCGCAACGCCGCCTATCAGGGGATGACCGGCAGGTTTATGAGTGTGGTTGTTGCCATGGGCGCTGCGTTGAGTTTTGATACGCCGGAGATTATGGCGATCTCCGATGAAACCTTGGAGCGTTTTTATGCAGAATGTCCCCAATTGGAGCGCTACCGCCGGTATCTGACCGATCTGCGCCGGCAGAAGGCCCACGTACTTTCCCCCGCTGAGGAGAAGCTGCTGGCTGCCGCTGGGGAACTTTCTCAGGCGCCGGATACCATTTACGGTATGTTCGCCGATGCAGATCTGACCTTTGCCGATGCGCTGGATGCAGAGGGAAATCCCCACACGGTCAGTCAGGCGACCTTTGTGCCCATTCAGAACGGCACGGACCGGGTGCTGCGAAAGAATGCTTATGAGAGCCTTTATAATGGTTTTGGCAGCTTTAAAAATACCGCTGCCGCGCTGCTCAATGCCCAGAATAAGCAACTGAAATTCTTCGCCGAGGCGCGGCATTTTGCCAATGCCTTTGAGGCTTCTCTGTTCAGAACCAATGTGCCCACCGCAGTCTATCGGAATCTGATTGAAACCGTCCATAATAACATGGACAAAATGCACCGTTATGTCTGTCTGCGAAAGAAAATGTTGGGTTTGGAGCAGCTGCATTTTTACGATGTGTATACCCCCTTGGTAGCGGATGTGGACAAAAAGATTCCCTTTGCCCAGGCAAAGCAGACGGTGTATGAGGCACTGGCGCCCTTGGGCGAGGCGTATCGGAAGATCCTACAAGAGGGCTTTGACAACCGCTGGATCGACGTGTATCAGAATGAGGGCAAGCGCAGCGGCGCTTATTCTGCCGGCGCGGCGGTGCACCCCTATGTGCTGCTAAACTACTCCGGCACGCTGGACAGTCAGTTCACTCTTGCCCATGAGATGGGTCACGCCCTGCATTCCTATCTGTCCAATAAGCACCAGAACCCTGTGGACGCCGATTATGTGATCTTTGTGGCGGAGGTGGCATCCACCTGCAATGAGGCGTTGCTGATGGAGCACCTGCTGAACAAGACCACGGACAAGAAAGAACGGATTTATCTCATCAACCATTTCTTGGAGCAGTTCAAAGGTACGCTGTACCGCCAGACCATGTTTGCGGAGTTTGAGCTGAACATTGGCAATATGGCAGCCCAGGGGCAGACCCTGACCGCCGATGCCCTCTGCGCCGAGTACCGTCGACTGAACGAAGAATACTTTGGCCCGGATATGGTTGTGGACGATCTGATCGCTTTGGAATGGGCAAGAATCCCCCATTTTTATTACAATTACTATGTCTTCCAATATGCTACCGGTTATTCCGCTGCGATTGCCCTATCTCGCCGGATCTTGCAGGAGGGCGCGCCTGCGGTGCAGGATTATTTGAAATTCCTGTCCGGCGGATGCTCCAAGTCCCCCATTGACCTGTTGAAGGGCGCCGGTGTGGATATGACAGGTCCTGCCCCTGTGGAGGAAGCCTTGGCTTTGTTCGGCACTTTGCTGGATGAAATGGAAAGCTTGATAGGTGACGAATTATGACAGAAATCTTTTTGCCCACCTTGCATACCTTTGCTATGGATAATGTGTTTACCGGTTCTTGTGGCGCGCTGCGTTTTCGGATCGAACCCAAGGTTCAGAAACTGAACCCCAAAGAGGTGGATATGGAAAACAGTTCTATTTTTGCGGAAGTCTGGCATGGACCCCTGTGTTATGAAAAGAGTCAGATGGAAGCTGAGGCCACATTCCCTATGAGCCAGGAGGGGCGGGACGCCTTGAAAGCCTGGCTGGAAAGCAAAATTTGAAAGGGTGCGTGCCAAGGCACGCGCCCTTCCCAGAGCGTCAAAAAAAGCCGTCAACCGTCAAAAAGCGAGATTAAGTAAAGAATTTTGACGGATGATGGGTGAAAATCCTTGCTACGCAAGGCATTTTGACTTACTGCGCAACTCGCACGCTAACGTACTACCTGTACGCCGACGCGTGCGAGTTGCTTGTCTTGACGGCTCCTTTAACCTCTGCCAGTCTGTCAAAAAACGAGTTTTCTGACAGACTGGAAAGGGCGCGTCCTTTGGCACGCGCCCTTCTATATTGACTTGTTGCTTTTTTGGTGGTATACTTTTATTTGGAAATTTAGGGAATCGAGATGAAGGATATGGAAAACAAAAGAATTTGGTCGATTATCCGAACCATTATATTGTCCATTCAGCTGGTGACAGAAGTGCTGTCAACGGTTATCGTGTTGCAGCTGAATATGCTGCCGGGAGTGTATCTTGCCATATTTATTTCTGTCATGGTGTTAGTGACCGGAATTACGGCGCTTTTGATGTTCGCGCGTATCAATGACCGGATCGGTTTGTGGCGAAAGATCGTGTCGGGTATTTTGGCGTTGGCGGTGATCTGCGGCTGCGTGCTGATTTCTAAGATTGCATGGGATGCCCACCAGCTTGTCAGCGATTTTACCGGCGATGAATCCAGCGCCCAGAACATGTATGTGTTGGTACTGAATGAGGACCCGGCCCATGCTTTGAAGGATACCAAAAATCATCGTTACGGTGTTTTGGAAAAAAGCGATGAAGAACGCACCCGGCAAATGATCGAGATTGTTGCGCAGGAGGCTTCCCGGAAAGTGGAGCCTACCGCTTATGAAAGAGCCAGCCTTATGGTGGACGCGCTTTACAATAAAAAGGTTGATGCGCTGATTATGAATGGCGCTAGTATCTCTCTTTTGATGGAGCAGGAAGGTTATCAGGACTTTTTGACCCGGGTGCGTCTGATTTATACGTTCACTTATGATGGGCGCTGGGAAAGCAATGCCGATTTGGCAGATGTTACCAAAGAACCATTTGCAATCTATATCAGCGGATCGGATACCCGCAGTAAGATTTTGGATGTGAGCCGAAGCGATGTGAATATTCTGGCGGTTGTCAATCCTGTGACCAAGCAGGTGCTGCTGGTCAATACCCCCAGAGATTACTATGTACCCAACCCCGCTGGCAAGGGAGAATTGGATAAATTGACCCATTGCAGTAACTACGGTGTGGATTGCTCCATTCAGGCATTGGAGGAACTGTATAATATTCAGGTAGGCTATTACGCACGGATCAATTTTACAGGTTTTGAAAAGTTAATTGATGCCATTGACGGCGTCACGATTTATTCAGATGAAGCTTTTACCACTATCGAGGGCACATATATTAAGGCTGGTGAAAACCGGTTGGACGGTGTTACGGCTCTGCAATTTGCAAGAGAACGTTATAATGTCAGCGGCGGAGACAATGGTCGTGGTAGAAACCAGATGAAGGTGATCAAGGCGGTCATCGAAAAGATGGCATCCAGTAAGACCTTGATCACAAATTATACCGATATTCTCAGCAGCTTGGAGGGGGTATTTATTACCAGCTTCCAGGCAGATGAGATCAGCGATCTGGTAAAAATGCAGTTAAAGGACATGTCTTCCTGGGATGTGCAAAGCTTTGCGGTCACTGGAAGAGGTGATATGCAGGAGACCTATTCCTGGCCCGGGGAGACCTTGTGGGTCATGTGGCCCAATGAGGAGACGGTAGATTTTGCAAGCCGGTTGATCGGACGGGTTCTGGATGGGGAGATTCTTACTGCGGAAGATGTAAAACTTCCCAAATAACGGAAAAATATTGACAAAGATGGGTTTTGTGATAAAATAAACACAATAGGAAAAAGCGATGCGGAAGCCAAGAGTATGGCATCTACCAAAGCGAGAGGGGGACGGTGTAAGCCCCTTGTAGCAGCCATCTTCCAGCCACTTCCAAGCAGCCCGGGAGGACCGGGACGGGAGCTCCCGTTACAGAGCAGCTAAGATGCCGGCATGCCGGCGAATTAGGGTGGTACCGCGAGCACCTCGCCCCTAACTTGGGGGCGAGGTTTATTTTTTGAAATTTATTTATGGAGGTAATTTCCAATATGAGCAAGAAACCTTATGGTGTAAATGAACTGCGTGAGATGTTTTTGGCATTCTTTGAGAGTAAGGGCCATTTGCGTCTGCCCAGCTTTTCACTGATTCCCCAGAATGATGCGTCCTTGCTGCTGATCAATTCCGGCATGGCGCCTATGAAGCCCTATTTCAAGGGTGAGACAGAGCCTCCTCGC
>JBGVON010000008.1:0-5141 GCA_045126495.1 Faecousia sp. | reverse complement strand
CTTTCCGGCATCCTTCAACGCCTCCACCTGGGCGTAGCATTCCGCAATATCTTCTTGGGAAATGTCGCTGCGGGCAGCATATTTTTCTTCCATATTCAAAAGGATATCTTCCCGGCTTTTTCCTTCAAATAGAGCGATAATATCGTAGGCAACTTCGTCCACCACATGGACAGAACCAGAACAAACATCCAGAACGATATTATATCTACCCAGCTTATATTGATGAATCATTTCTTTTTCTCCTTTACGAAAAAATGCCGCCGGGATCGGCGGCATTTTGGGGTATGCAATTACTTGCTCTCCTTAGCGCTCTCGCACTTCTGGTTTGCAATGCCGCAGCTGGTCTTGCAAGCAGACTGGCAGGAGGTCTGGCACTCACCACAACCGCCGTTCTTAGCGCTGTCGCACAGGTTGCGAGTCTCGATGGTCTTGATATGTTCCATGGTATCACCTTCCATTTTGAAATTTATGCAATAAGTTTAGCACAACCTATTTTCTATGTCAATCACATTTTTCATACTTTTCAAACTGTTTCGCGCATATTGGGGTGCGAAACCTCTTTTCTATCTATCCATAATGAGAAGAAGTTTTCCTTCTTTAATGGATACCACCGCTGTTTGTCCAGGTAAGACCTCGTTGCTAACACCATACTGATATTCGCAAGTAATTTCACCATCAACTAAGGGGTACTTAGCACCGGTAATGGTAATTCCTTTCGCACAACCGGTGATATTCAATAGAGAGAAGAACGAATACCGGTCACTGACGGAAACCGGTTTGTCAGAAATGATTTCCATTTCGGAATAATCGTCTATGATGCAGCCTTTCTTTCCAAGAGAGTCCAAGTACAGCAAGATGGACATGTTACCCAGTGTGTGGTCAAGTCTTGCCCCGACAACTCCGATCAGCACGAAGTCATCGAAACCTCTTTTAATTGCTTCTTTGACTGCAAACACCGTGTCGGTATCATCTTTTTCACAAGGCAGAACAATGGTTTCTACAGCAAGGTTGGGATTCTCATGGGAATCAAAATCTCCGACGATCAAGCTTGGCTGCACCTGAAGATTTTCCAGGTGCTTTAATCCGCTGTCGCAGAAGATCATATAGTCATTGGTACAGAGCTTTTCACGGATGAAACCGTAATTGTTGATGTCCGCACCGCCAACAATTACACAGCGTCCCATCATTTCCTCATATTCCAGGCCATATCCCAGAAACCAGCCTCATAGCGGGAGCAAGCCACGAAGATCTCTTCCAGGTACTGCAGCTGCTGCTCAGTATATCCGGCGGTCAACCGGTCCAGGAGCTCTTTCAAAATGACATTGTTGCCGGTATATCTTGGTGTGATATAGCCCCGAACCCATCTACCATACTGCGGATGCTCAGGAGCTGTGGGCACTTCAGCCACGATTTTTGCGGCGATAACCTCATAGCTGTAGGCGCAGGCAAAGATCGCGGTCAGAACCTCTGCTTCGCCGCCCTTATAGGCGATGCTGAGCATATAGTTGGTGTAGGAGCGGTTATCCTGGGAAATGGGTGTGCTTTCCAGTTCTTCTTTGCTGATTCCGAACTCCGCCATGTAACCGTTGTGGACATTGACTTCGCCATCCAAAATGGCCTGAATATACTTAGCAAACACCTTCATGGTCTCAAGGCTTTGGCTCTTGGCAACGCCGATTGCAAAAACCTTGGTGTATTCCATCAGGTACCAGAAATCCTGGATCATGTAAAAGCGGAACTTCTCTGTGTCCAGATTGCCGTATTTGAGACCTTCCACAAAGGGATGGGTATGATAGCCATCCCATACATCTTTCGCTGCTGTTAAAAGACGATCTACTGTACTCATATTCTTCCTCCTTTGGGGGTAACGGTTTTCCGCAACAGAGACAATGGAAGCAAGGTGACGATTACGATGCTGAGAATGCCTTCCGGCAGACGGGACGAGAGATTAAAAGCTAGGCTGTATCCCCAGGCACCCCAGCCGTCCCATGCATTTTGGGAGTAGAACAGCACACCGCTGAGAACGTGTCCGGCAATACGGATCAAAACGGCAAGTGTGGTGCCGCACAGCACCTTCCACTTCTTGTCCCAACCAAAAACACCTGCATAACCCAGGCAAGAGAAGCATACCAGCTGCTGCACGAAAATCTGTGCCCAGTGGACTGTTTCCCAACCGGAGATTAGGAGCATGACAAGAATTCCGCAAACCCAGCCGGTTATCATGGATATCCGTGCATCCACGACCAGTGCCAGGACCATCAAGGGGATCCAGGAACCGCAGGTGATATTGGATCCTGTTGGCAAAGGGATTCGAATACCGGCAAGCACGACGGTCAGCGCACAGATCACACTTGCGTAACAAATGGAGCGCACGTCCAGTTTCAGACGCCGCACCAGCCAAATCGTAATGGCAAAATAGGTGATGGAAAATGCTGCTGTAATGATGGGAACTGTCATTTTGCAAACCTCCCATCCAAGTCAAAAGCATGGTTCATCGGGCCGGAGCCTTTACCCAAATCAAGCATTGCTGCCAAAGCACCGGAGATATAATCTTTCGCTCTCTGTACGGATTCAGAGAGGGTATATCCTTTGGCGAGGTTGGAGGCAATGGCACTGGAGAGTGTACAGCCTGTGCCATGGGTGTTGGGATTATCAATACGCTTTCCCTCAAACCAAATCGATTCCCCATTGGCATAGAGCAAGTCATTGGCATCATTGATGCTGTGACCGCCTTTGAGCAAGACAGCACAGTGGTAGTTATCACCAATATGCTTGGCTGCGATAATCATGTCTTCTTTGGTTTCAATGCTCAGTCCAGAGAGAACTTGTGCTTCGGGTATATTCGGTGTCACGAGCGTGGAAATAGGCAATAGTTCTTCGATTAGGGTCTGCACCGCATCATTCTTCATTAGCGCAGAACCGGAGGTTGCCACCATCACAGGGACAACCACGATGTTTTTTGCATCGTAATGTCTTAGTCTGTCCGCAAACACTCGGATCAGTTCGCTGGATGCTACCATGCCGATTTTCACCGCATCGGGATAGATGTCCTCGAATATGGCATCCAATTGTTGTTTCAAGAAATCTGGCGTTGATTCTTGAATCGCTCGCACGCCGGTTGTGTTCTGCGCTGTGAGTGCCGTGATCGCACTCATGGCATAAACACCATTCATGGTCATTGTTTTCAAATCTGCCTGAATACCGGCGCCTCCACTGCAGTCACTTCCTGCAATGGTCAATGCTGTTTTCATTTTCATATTTTTTCTCCTTTCGTTTTTCAGCATCGTTTTGTATAGCGGCATAAGGTGGTGCCCCCAATCTACCGCTTGAAGCTTTCAGCTTATTCAGCTGAAGCGAACCTCCAAAATTCTTCTGCATGTTCAAAATCCGCAATATAGTAATCTGCCAAATCACGAATTTCGGTCTGTCGTTTCTCGCTGTTATCGAATACTGCCACTACCGCAAAGCCGTCAGCCTTTGCCGTCTGAATGGCATGGATGGCATCTTCAAAAACAATGGCAGAATTACGATCAGCACAAAAATGTTCCAGTGCTTTTTGAAAAATAACTGGCTCGTCCTTGCCATGACCGACTTCGCTGCATGTGAAGATTGCGTCAAAATAGTGTTCCATCCCACATCTGCTGAGAGCAGCTTCTATTTGATAGCGGTCAGATGCCGTAGCGATACACATCGGAATCTCAGCTTTTTTCATCTGTTTCAGAAAATCAACCACACCAGGCTTCGGTAAAACCTCGTGGATATAAAAATGC
Organism: Faecousia sp.; assembly: GCA_045126495.1. Lineage (GTDB taxonomy): Bacteria > Bacillota > Clostridia > Oscillospirales > Oscillospiraceae > Faecousia. The sequence continues at coordinate 1,371 of JBGVON010000008.1, read as the reverse complement.
TCAATGGTCTGATTGATGCCTGTCATAATTTCCTCTATAGAAAGAAGCAAGTCATACTCATGCTTGAAATAGCAGGCAGACTGATACAGGCTCAATGCTCTGACATCTTCACGCATAGACGACTTTGGCTCTTTTCCAAGGGAACGGAGGTATATTTCACCAACATTTTCCCAAATGAACATGGAATCAAAGAGCGTTCCGTCAAAGTCAAAGATCGCTAAATTTAACATAAGCCCAGTTCCTGCGCTCTTGCTTTCAAGTCCTCTGCAGCGACCTTGGGATCGTCTGCTTTCATAATTGCAGACACCACACAAACGCCGGCAATGGGGATACCCGCAAGCACATCGATGTTGTCTTTATTCAGACCTCCGATTGCATTCGCAGGGATGGGAACAGCATTGCAAATATCACGAAGGGTATCGGTGGAAGTCAATACTGTCTTTACTTTCGTAGTTGTAGGATAGATCGCACCCACGCCAAGATAATCCGCCCCCTGCTCATAGGCTTCCATTGCCTGGGGAACAGTCTTTGCCGTTGCGCCGATGATTTTTTCCTTGCCCAGCAATCTTCTGGCTGTGGCAACCGGCATATCGCTCTGGCCCACATGAACACCTTCGGCATCCATCGCAAGAGCTACATCCACACGGTCATCAATGATGAGAGGCACATTGTGTTTCCTGGTAAGCGCATGGACCTTTTCGGCCAAAGCAATGTATTCCCTGGTGCTCCTGTCCTTTTCACGGATCTGTAAGAAGGTCACACCGCCTTGCAGCGCCGCTTCTACACGGCGCAGGAATTCTGCGTCCCCGAAGCCGGTGCTGTCTGTAATGAAATAAAGACTGGAATCAAATGTTTTCAATCCTGATTTCCTCCAAATTGATATTCGTGCAGATGTCTTCTGCCGTCAAGGTAGATAGCGCATCCATAAGATTTGCAAAGAATGTGCCGCTTCCCCTGGGTGTTTGGGATTTCTCTCCGCTGATTCCCAGCAGAGCGCAGGCTACAATGACTGCATCCAGAGATCTGTCTGCGGATAGATAGGTGGCGCACAGCGCCCCTAACATGCATCCGGTCCCGGTAACCGTCGACAGTTGGGGCGTTCCGTTATGGATATGCATCAGCCTGCGTCCGTCCGTTAAGATATCCACTTTGCCGCTGGCAAGAATGATGGTGTTGCGTTCACGGGCCAGAGCAACAGTACAGCGGTCAATGGTTGAGATATCCAGGGAAGCATCCGCATCCACCCCGGAAGAGCAGTAACTATCCTGATACAGCGCATTGATCTCCGAATAATTTCCCTTGATGACCGTAGGGGTCAGCATGGTAAGCAGGTCATGGGTGTAATTGCGGCGAAGCCGGGAACAGGCAACG
>JBGVON010000007.1:0-16498 GCA_045126495.1 Faecousia sp. | reverse complement strand
TCCAATTAAGGCTACGCATATTTTGCAATTACGGCCATTTGGAATATCGCACCCTGAAATCTCAAAGGACAATTTAATCGCCAGCACACTGCAACGCACGTCTACATTACACGCGCACATACATTAAAAATTATACATGAAATAAACACATAAATCAAGGGGGAGCATGTTGGAATATTTGCAAAATCCGAAGAATTTTGGCAAAAATATGCCATTTTTATAAACATTTTTCTGCATTTTCGCTCTTATTGCAATTTCCCTCCCTTGGCTTCTTCTTTGGAAAATTCCTGACAAATTGTCTCGCTTTTCAGGCGCACTGAATTTTTTCAGAACCCCTTGTCAGAAATAATCTTTGTAGCATGATATATTTAACCGGCTTGGAAGTGTTGCTCCCAAGCCGGTTGGCGTTTGTTATGATGTTATTTGCCCCCTTGCGGTGCCCGGCGAATGTCCTCGTCGGCGGCGCAATAATCAGTTTTGGGAAAATACAGCTCAAATTTTGGTGCAAACCCGGTTGTTAGAACGCTACGGTTTCCGTTGCCGAAGTGAAGGAAGAAAAGATTGCGACAGCTTCCGCAAAAAATAGGTTACTGCCAGTAGATCTGCGCAGCCGCCGGGGGAGAGATTGCGGGCAATAAACCCATCATCCAGCACTTCAATCTGCTGGATTGTTGGGTTCTGCCCGGCAGACAAAAGCGCGCTTGCGGCTTTTGCTGCCCACTGAGCGCCGGCTTCGCCGCCCCTTTTGTATAGGTTCGTATCCACCACGCTGGCAATCAAATGCAGCAGAGTATATACACCTGCATCATTTTCAGAAAATCCGTCCGCAAGGAACTGCTGAAAACATGGCAGTCCAATATTTCGTACAGACGGAAGTCCCTCTGCAATTTCGCCCCGGATTCCCCGTATGCCCTGCTGCAAATACAACCGCTCACCGGCTGTTTTGCCTTTTGCAGACGCAAAATCCTTCTGCACGGAAGCATGGACAATCCCCGCGCATTCCGCTAAGATTTCCTCGCTATCCGCGATAGGCTTCTCTGCTGACCAAAGTCTGCCAACACTTCCGCAAAGAATACCCAAGGTATAGATCGCACCCTTGTGGGTATTGATGCCGCCTGTTGCCTGAAACATGGCTTTTTCTGCCTGCAATCCTGCATCCCGCAGCAGAGGGAAGGTTTCTTCCTGCGTCCTGTGCGCCGTCATCTGTCCGATTTGGACACACCTTTTGAAATAGGGCTGCAACGTATGGGCGCTGATCTCAAAAAGATGGACATCCATATCCTTATGACTGCCGTTGTTGCGGCAGTCCACCAAACCGGGTTTCGGTGTGGTGTGCACTTCGTCCATCAAGCTTTGGACCGCAAGGAAAGCAACCCGTTCCGGATCCCAGTTGCGGAAGTACCGGGTAAGCATTTCGGATGTGACCGCTTGCAGTTGCTCTACGGAATGCGCTCTGCTGGCGGCGCAAAAGCGTCCGGTCGCGCCGCAAACCATACAGCTGCGCTGGGTTTTTCGTTCTAATTTTGTACCGTCGGTATCGATCACATCCATATCGAAAAGGCGCCCCAGCGGGTGTTTTTCTTCAATTTGGGCGCAAAGCTGCTTTAACTCCCCGGCAGGCATGGAAATTACATAGTTCCCCTCGCAACCTGTGGGAAATACGCAGCTTTCCCGGAAAAGGAGCTTTTCTTTGGGCAGACGGCTATCCAGCAGTTCCAGGCCTGCATAAAACCCCCGTTCAATCAGCGGTGTTGTCTTTACAGGTCCTGCAATATTCATAGTAAAGCAAAGCAAAGGCGCCCGGTATTCGGTCAGCAAGGATTGCTGCCGCCGAACCCGGGTCTCTCTTGCGTTTAAAATATCGTGCAAACTGACTTCCATCATTAGTCCCAACCCGGTCGCTGATGCTGGTTGTCCAACCGCGCCAAAACTTCATCAGAGTTTTCACCCACGCAGCCCACCAGCAAATACCGGCGTTTGAATTTGTCGTAAAGCAAATGATGTATGAGGCGGAAATTCTCGATCTGTCCGGTATGATGCACATGAATGCGGGGCCCGTTGCATTTGTGCACCTTGTCTCCCACGCTGATGTGGTTTTCATCCACATAGCCCACAGGAAGATTTTGTGAGATGATTGCATTTACCTGCTTTTCCAATGCCGGAATATCAATATCCGGGGGCGTTTCAGGGAAATAGATGGCAAAGCCGTGGCGCACATCGTCGTGTCCGCACCGTTCTCTGTCAAATTCGTGCATGCACATTTCGCACAGATCTTCGGCAGTATGTGCCATCAACCGATAGTGCAAAGATTTGTAAACCGTTTCACGGATCTCTTCCGGCTCCGGTCCAAAGATGTTAGGACGAGCGACCAGAACCTGTTCGCCCACACCGATCAGAAGATTCGCATTTGCTCCCAACAAAGGATATATCAAATCGAAATGCTCCACCACCACCCGTCTGCCTTTTTCCAGAGCCTCCGTAATGGCATCCGCAAGCTCTGTCATTTGGGTAAAGCCGTTTTCGAAACGGATATCCACATGGTAAGTATGGGGCGCAAAAAAAACAAATCCACGGTCCTGCTCCAACAGGGGCAACGGACGGACATACACACCATTATCGTCGTTGGTCAATTCCAGTCCGGGAAACATGCCGCGGATCAGCGCGCTCTTGCCGGATCCTGCCTCGCCGATGATGCCAATGAGCTTATCGTTGGGAGACAGGTACTGCTGGGCCAGCTGCATACCCAGGGAATACATACGGTTATGACCACGGGGAGCAAAATAGCTGCTGAGAATATGGGTCGGTCGTCTTTCTGCCATCGTTTATTCTCCTTCCTGTATCAAATGTTTTTCCGTTAGGTAAGTAAAGGTGGTATGGGGAACAAGGCATCGTAAAGCCTGCTTGTCTTTGTTTTTCAATGCATCCCGAACAGCGCTTGCACTGACAGGGGTGTTATTAACAGACAGCCGGGAAATTTCCGCAACATCAATTCCACGCCGGGGTAGCTCGGTTTTTAAAATCCCATTATACTGATTGGTCAGTTCGCTCAGGGGTTCTGTTCCTACATAGCGGGTGGTTACAGAAAATGCCGGGGCAAAATAGCGGGCAAATATCTCCACATCCAGCTGACAGTGAATCTGCTCTGCCCGGTCTCTGTTTTTCAGAAAATAGGTGGGGAATGTGGCGCTGGAAATCAAATAGGGTCCGGTGGGCAATACAGTTACATTGGAAAGATGTTCCGTACCCCGGCGCACCATTTCCAAGCGGTCTGCCGCTGAAAAATACCCCTTGTCCTCAGATAAGACAAATACATACAGGCGGTCGCACTCCCTTGCGGCAGTTTCAATCAAATACTGATGCCCCAGAGTAAAGGGGTCGCAGTTCATAACCGCTGCGCCGACCTTTCCTGTAAATTTTTGCGGATTTAGATTTTTGATAAAACTGCGAATACCGTCCTTGCGGTCTTCCATCAGCAGAACATCCCCGGTCTGCGCCACGGGATAAAACAGCAAGTCGGAAAATAGCGGTGCATTGGCAGGCTTGGTGTAAAGAAATAAATGCTGATAGCCCTCCCGGAAGGCCTCCTGACGCAGAGCAGTAAGCACCTTGGCAAGCAGACCCTCCCCCTGCCGGGCAGGATCCACCGCAATACACTTTAATAAGTTCCCCGCCCGGGAGCCGGTGGCAATGAGTTGCTCTGCATCCCATATAAGAACGGTTTGCGCAACATTGGCGTCTGCTTCAAGATCTGCTTTTGCCAAAAAGCTTCGCCAGATATTTACTTTTGATCCCCTTATGGGGTTGTGCAGTTCAATATCCATGGCATTTCTTCTCCGCTTGTTTTTCTATGGCCATTATATATGATAATTCCGGGATATGCAATTAAAAACAGAAAAAGAATTGCAAAAGTTAAAATTGTGTTATACAATATAGGAAGATTGATACAGTAACTTTCGCAAAATTTAAAAAGGAGTATAATTCTATGGATATTTTAACGCGCGCATCTGCCGGCACTATGGAGTCCAGCGATGCTTACATAGAAGTTGAGCCCAGTCAGAATGGTTTGTCTATCCAGCTGGAATCTGTGGTTCTGGGGCAGTTTGGAGACAGCATCGACCGCACCGTTCGGGAAGTTTTGGCAGAGCAGGATGTTACCAACGCCAATATCCGGGTCATTGACCGGGGCGCGTTGGAATGCGTTTTGCGCGCCCGTGTGGAAACTGCCGTTCTTCGGGGAAAGGGGGAAGCGTGATGCGTCGCAGTATGCTTTTCTTGCCCGGCAACAACCCCAATATGCTGATCAACGGTAATTGCCTGGGCGCAGATTCTGTTATCTTTGATTTGGAGGATGCTGTTTCTCCCGACGAAAAGGACGCCGCGCGGATCTTAGTCCGCAACACCATGCGTTATATGGATTTCCGTGGTTGTGAGATCATCGTGCGCATCAACTCCATTGATACGCCCTATTGGCAAAAGGATATCGATGCTATTTTACCTTATACGCCCGGTTTGATCCTGTTGCCGAAAACCGGAAGCGCTGCCGATGTGCTTGCTGCGGATGCGTATATTACCGCCGCCGAAGAGAAGCTGGGTATCCAAACCGGAACAGTCGGTCTGATGCCTTTGATCGAGACCGCATTGGGCGTGGAGAACGCCTTTGCCATTGCTTCTGCTGCCGATCGCGTGAAGGCGCTGTTCTTAGGCGCCGAAGATCTGACGGCCGATTTGCAATGCAAGCGCACCAAGGAGGGTCGGGAAATCGAGTATGCCCGCACCCGTCTGGTGATGGCTGCCCGGGCCGCCGGTGTGGAAGTTTATGACACACCCTTTACCGACGTGAATGATGACGAAGGAATTGAGGTGGATGCGGCCCTTGCCAAGAGTCTGGGCTTTAACGGCAAGGCATCCATTTCCCCCCGACATGTAGATGTGATCAATCGGGTATTCAGCCCCACCTTGGCAGAAATCGACTATGCATACGAAGTTATGGAAGCCATTGCTCTGGCAAAAGAACAGGGCAAGGGAGCCATTGCCCTCCGGGGTAAAATGATTGATGCGCCCATCGTTATGCGCGCTCAGCGAACCATTGCAACAGCTGAGGCACTGGGTCTTGGCAGGAGGGAAGAAGTATGAGCAAATTGGTAAATTCTATCCGGGAGGCGGTGCAGCTTGCCGGACTGAAAGACGGTATGACCGTTTCTTTCCATCATCATTTGCGCAACGGTGACTTTGTTCTGAATATGGTTATGGACACCATTGCCCAGATGGGTATCAAGGCTTTGAATGTAAATGCCAGTTCCGTTTTTGACACCCACGCGCCTTTGCTGGGACATATTCAAAACGAAGTCGTAACCGGCTTGTCCGCTGACTATATCGCAGCCACAGTGGGTCGCGCCATCAGCAGCGGTATTATGAAAAATCCGGTTCAGTTCCGTACCCACGGTGGCAGACCCAGCGACATCAGCCTGGGCCGCACGCCAATCGATGTAGCATTCATTGCTGCCCCTACCGCCGACCCTATGGGCAACTGCAGCGGTAAATACGGCAAGTCTGCCTGCGGCAGTCTGGGTTACGCTTTTGCAGATGCTATGTATGCCAAAAAGGTCATCGTAATCACCGACAATCTTGTGCCGTATCCTATGCAGGATTATTCCATATCCGAGGATTATGTGGACTATGTGGTAACTGTGGATGCCATTGGCGATCCCAAGGGTATTGTTTCCGGTACAACTCGAATTACGCGCGACCCTGTGGGCCTTGTGATGGCTTCCCATGCAGCAAAGGTCATTGAGGCATCCGGCTTGTTGACCGACGGTTTTTCTTTCCAGACCGGCGCCGGCGGTGCATCCCTGGCAGCGGCAAAGTTCTTAAAGGACATCATGCTAAAAAAGGGTATCCAGGGTAGCTTCGGCTTGGGTGGCATTACCGGATATATGGTAGATATGCTCCGGGCAGGCTGCTTCCGCAGCTTAATGGATGTTCAGTGCTTCGATTTGGATGCGGTGGAATCCCTGCGTACCGATCCCCGCCATCAGGAGATCTCCGCTATGCAATACGCATCCCCCAGCAGTCGCAGCGCTGTGGTAGACAGCCTGGATGTGGTGATTCTGGGCGCAACGGAAATTGACACCGATTTCAATGTAAACGTACACACCGATTCCAACGGATATATTATGGGCGGTTCCGGTGGACACAGCGATACTGCCGCTGGGGCAAAGCTGTCTATGATTATTGCGCCTATGTTCCGGGCAAGACTTCCTATTATCACCGACCGCGTGACCTGTGTCTCCACGCCCGGCAAGGATATTGATGTGCTGGTGACCCAAGGGGGCATTGCTGTCAACCCCGCCAAGGTGGAGCTTCGGGATCGGCTGGTTGCCGCAGGACTGCCCGTGGTGGATATCCGGCAGTTGCAGGAGAAAACCGAGCGGATCACCGGAAAGCCTGATCGGTTGACTAAGGGAGATCGCGTGGTGGCAGAGGTTATCGGCCGAAACGGTGATTTGCAGGATTGCATTTATAATGTGCCGGTATAATAAAATAATGGGAGGCTGATCATATGGAACTTGGTTTTTCCATAAACTCTCAACTGGATATTCCCATTTACCGCCAAGTGGTGGATGCCATTGCCGCATCGGTAAAACGAGGCACTCTGTCGCCGGGCAGTCAGCTGCCCACGGTTCAGGATTTATCTGAAAGCTTGGGCGTTGCAAGAGGTACCATCAAGCGCGCTTACGACGAACTGGATCGGCAGGGCTTACTGGAAAAGGTACAGGGCCGGGGAACCTTTGTGCGATATCTTCCTGCCCAGTCCAGTAGTAGCAGAGCGCAGGCTATGGCAGCCATTGATGAATTGCTCAGCCGATTGGAGAGCATGGGTTTTACGACTGCGGAGATCAATATTTTTTTGAATTTGAAGCTGCGGGAGCGCTCTGAGCAGGAAGCTTTCGTAAAGGTGGCGCTGATCGAGTGCAATTCCGAAAACCTTTCCTCCATGGCAGATCAGTTGCGGAGGATCAACGGAATTGACCTGTATTCTCATTTGTTGGAAAGTATCCAGCAGTATCCTTATAAACTGGACGATAATCTGGACCTGATCGTTACCACCTTGGAGCATGCCCCTTATTTGGAGCAGGTGATCCCGGCTGGAAAACCCCTTGCCAAGGTCGCACTGCGGTTGCAGCCCCGTTCCATGACCGAAATCATCAAGTTAAGACGGGGTAAACGGGTGGGCATTTTGTGTTACAGTCAGCGTTTTGGCCAGCTTTTGCACCGCACCTGTTTGGAATATACCGAAAACCTGCGCCTGCGCGATCCGGTGGTTTTCTCAAACGATATAGATATGCAGGAATTTTTGCAGGATCTGGATGCTGTGTTGGTACCCCAGCATTATGAGAAGTATTGCTCCGGCAAGGATGCGGAACTTCTGGCACATTTCACAGGTCAGCGGATTGAGTGTGTTTACGAAATGGACGCAGGCTCTTTTGTGTATATACAGGAAAAGACCCGTCGAATCTTAGAAGAAAGAACCATATAATGACAGCGCCGCCTTCGAATTATTATGGAGGCGGCGCTTAATGTTCAGCCAAATAATGTAAATCTATCCTTGACAAAAGGACTATACCATTATACTATATAGATATAGCACAACGCAAAACTACTAGTAACGGATACGAGGTGTTTTTTGTGGAAAACAAAAAGAAAAAGGTGCTGGTTATCGGTGTCATAGGCGCTGATGTCCATGCAGTTGGCAACAAGATTCTCTACCATGCTTTTACGGAAGCGGGTTTTGAGGTGGTGAACCTGGGCGTTATGGTTTCTCAGGAGGAGTATATTGCCGCCGCCATTGAATCCGATGCCGATGCCATCGTCATCTCCTCTCTCTACGGACAGGGTGAGCTGGACTGCCGCGGTATGCGTCAGAAGTGCGATGAAGCAGGTCTGAAAGGCATTCCTCTGGTAGTAGGTGGTAACATTGTTATCGGTAAGCAGAAGTTTGAGGAAGTGGAGAGGCGCTTCCGTGATATGGGCTTTGACCGTGCGTTCCCTCCCGGTACTGCACCGGAGACCACCATTGAAGCACTCCGTGAATTGTTACATATGGACGGTGACGCCCAGTGAAAGCGGTACTGCTGATTGACTTTGGAAGTACTTACACAAAGCTCACAGCCGTAGACGTAGAATCTGAGACTTTGCTTGGCACCGCATCTGCCTACACTACGGTGCAGACGGATATTAACGACGGCTTGCAGGCAGGTCTTGCCGCATTGGAGCAAAAGACCGGCAAGGTCCATTATGACCAGTGTTTTGCCTGTTCCTCCGCAGCCGGTGGCTTGCGCATGGTCACCAGCGGACTTGTGCCGGAACTTACCGGCGAGGCAGCAAGACTGGCAAGCCTTGGCGCGGGCGCCAAAGTGGTGGGCGTATATGCCTTCCAGCTGACCGAGGACGATTTGCAGGACATTGTTAACAGCAAGCCGGACATCTTTCTTTTGGTGGGCGGCACGGACGGGGGCAATACCGAGTGCATCCTCCACAACGCCAGAATGCTTGCCAGCATCCACCCGGCATTCCCCATCGTGGTTGCCGGTAACCGGACTGCCGCAAGAGCCTGCCAGCAGATCTTGGCCGGGTGCGATGTGTATGTGTGTCCCAATGTTATGCCAAAGTTCGGTGTGTTAAAGATCGAGCCTACGCAGAAACAGATTCGGGAGATATTCCTGAACCGGATCGTCCAGGCGAAAGGCTTATCCAAAGCGGCAGAATTGCTTTCCGATATCATGATGCCCACCCCCTCGGCAGTATTGCAGGCAATGGAATTGCTGGCAAATGGCTGTGACGGTGAGTCAGGACTCGGTGAATTGGTAGCTGTGGACGTAGGCGGCGCCACTACCGACGTTTATTCTGTGGCTGACGGCATGCCGGAACACATGAACACCGTTTTCAAGGGTCTTCCCGAACCCTATGCCAAGCGGACCGTGGAAGGCGATATCGGTATGCGGTACAGCATCCAAGGCATCATAGATGCCGCCGGTATTGATCGGGTGTGTCACCTTTCCGGACTGACTCAGGCGCGGGCAGAGGAACTTATTGCGGACCTGAAAGATCATACCGATAAAGTACCCGGCGGTGACAGGGAGTTGGAGGCACTGGATTTTGCCTTGGCTTCTCTTGCCATAGAAGAGGCGGTTACCCGCCATGCCGGTACCATTGAAGAGACCTATACCATGATGGGGCAGACCTTTGTGCAAGAGGGTAAGAACCTGACCAAGGTGCGTCAGATCGTGGTGACAGGCGGCAGTTTGATCCATACCAAACGGACGGAACAGATCGCTGCCCATGCCCTGTATTCCCCCGCGAACCCTGCATCTCTGCGTCCTAAGCAGGCGGATGTGTGGGTGGACAGAACGTATATTTTAGCCGCCATGGGCTTGCTTTCCTCCCATTACCCCCAGACGGCTTTGCGAATTATGAAAAAGGAGCTTGAATATCATGGACATTCAGAACAAACGAATTCCGGAGGGAGAATTTCAGAAACTCAGGCAGGAAGTGCTGACCCAGTGGCCCACAGGTAAGGACGTAAATCTGGAAGAGGCAGTTGCATACCATAAAGCCATGCCCGAAAGCCGTAACTTCGGCAAAAAACTCTTGGATGCCAAGAAAGCGGGCAAGACTTTGGTGCAGCCCCGTGCAGGCGTTCCTGTTGTGGAAGAGCATATCAAGCTGATGCAGTATCTGGAAAAGTACGGCGAAGCAGACTTGCTGCCCTCCACAATCGACAGCTACACCCGTCAGAATCGCTATGAAGAAGCGGAAAACGGTATTGCCGAGTCCATTCGTCTTGGCCGCGCCATGATGAACGGCTTCCCTGCGGTTAACCACGGCGTTGCCAAGTGCCGTCAGGTCATTGAGAGTGTCAGTGTGCCTATGCAGGTCCGTCACGGCACACCCGATGCAAGACTGCTCACTGAGATCACCTTTGCCGGTGGTTTTACCAGCTACGAAGGCGGCGGTATTTCCTACAACCTGCCCTACTGTAAGAACGTTCCTATGGAGCGCACCATCCGGGACTGGCAGTATGTGGACCGTCTGACCGGCCTGTACGAGGAGATGGGTGTCTCCATCAACCGCGAGCCCTACGGCCCTCTTACCGGCACTTTGGTGCCTCCCTGTATTTCTCACGCCGCAGCTATCATCGAGGCGTTGCTGGCAGCAGAGCAGGGTGTTAAGAATATTACCGTGGGCTATGGTCAGTGTGGCAATCTCCGGCAGGATGTGGCAGCTATCCGCACCTTGGAGGAGCTCACCGACGAGTACCTGCAAAAGTACGGCTACGGCGACGTACAGGTCACCACCGTTCTGCATCAGTGGATGGGCGGCTTCCCCGCAGATGAGGCAAAAGCCTTCGGTGTTATCTCCACCGGCGCTTTGATCGCAGCCCTTTCCAAAGCTACCAAGGTCATTGTCAAGACCCCCCACGAAGCCGTTGGTATTCCTACTATGGAGGCAAACGCCGAGGGTTTGAAGGCTACCAAGCAGGTGGTCAATATGATGTATGAACAGACCCTGCAATCTGATAAGGTAGAGGAAGAAAAGGAAATTATCCGCGCTGAGACCCGCTGCATTGTGGACAAGTGCTTCGAGCTGGGCAACGGTGATATCGCCATTGGCGTCTGCCGTGCTGTTGAGGCCGGTGTGCTGGACGTTCCCTTTGCCCCCTGCCGTTACAATGCAGGTCTGATGCTTCCCTGCCGTGATAACAACGGTGCCATCCGTATCCTAAATCCCGGCAATCTGCCCTTTACTCAGGACATCAAGGATTTCCACATAGCCAAGATTGAAGAGCGTGCAGCTTTTGAGAAACGCAAGCCTTCCTTCCAGATGGTGATTGATGATGTGTACGCCATTGGCAAAGGTCGTTTAGTCGGCCGTCCCAAATATTGATAAAAGGAGAATTTTTCAATGAAGATCATTGACGTTGTTTGTTCTGCCGGCCGCACCGGTTTCTACTTTGACGATCAGCGCGCCATTAAACAGGGCGCAGGTCATGACGGTATTTTCTACGTCGGTCAGCCTGTGACCGAAGGTTTCCGTTCCATCCGTCAGGCAGGTGAATCCATCTCCGTAATGCTGATTTTGGAGGACGGTCAGGTCGCCTATGGTGACTGTGCCGCTGTGCAGTACTCCGGCGCCGGCGGACGTGACCCTCTGTTCCTTGCAGAGGATTTCATTCCTGTTATCGACAAGCATATTAAACCCCAGCTGGTGGGCAAGGAAGCCGACGATTTCCGTGGTCTGTGCGCTATGATGGAAGCCATCCAAGTCGAGGGAAAGCGCCTGCATACCGCTATCCGCTATGGTGTATCTCAGGCCATTCTGGATGCTGTGGCTAAGGCAACGGGTCGCCTGATGTGCGAGGTCGTTGCTGACGAATACGGCTGCACCGTTTCCGAAACACCCATTGACATCTTCACCCAGTCCGGCGATGACCGCTATGACAACGCCGATAAGATGATCATCAAGGGCGCGCAGGTTCTGCCTCACGCATTGATCAACAATGTGGAAACCAAGCTGGGCAAGAACGGTGAGAAGCTGGAAGAGTACGTGGCATGGCTGCGTGACCGTATCCTGAACAATCGCGCCAGCGAAGATTACCTGCCCACCTTCCATATCGATGTTTACGGTACCATCGGCGCTGCTTACGGCAATGATAACTGCACTGCCATGGCTGATTATATTGAAAAGCTGGGCAAGATCGCAAAGCCTTTCCATCTGCGTATCGAAGGACCTATGGATTGTGACGTGGACGTTCCCACCCAGATGAAGGCTCTGGCAGCGCTGACCGCTGAGCTGGATGCCCGCGGCTGTGATGTGGAATTGGTTGCCGACGAGTGGTGCAACACCCTGGAAGACATTAAGCTCTTTGCTGATAATAAGGCAGGCCACATGGTGCAGATCAAGACCCCCGACCTGGGCGGTATCAACAACACCATCGAGGCAGTTCTGTACTGTAAGGAAAAGGGCATGGGCGCATATCAGGGCGGCACTTGTAATGAGACAGACCGCAGCGCACAGGTTTGCGTCCACTGCGCAATGGCTACCCAGCCTGTACAAATTTTGGCAAAGCCCGGTATGGGCGTGGACGAGGGCTATATGATCGTCTATAACGAAATGAATCGGATTATGGCGATCCGTAAGGCGAAGAAAAACGCAAGATAAATTGGTCTTATAATAAAAGTTGGTGTCAGGCTCATCGCCTGACACCAATTTTCATTGCAACACCTAAAAAACGCCGTATTTTGCATCTTTTATTGCAAAATACGGCGTTTTTCCTAACTATTCAAAGAACCACACAGCCACCCGGGCTCATTCCCACTCGATGGTAGACTTTTGGTTTTGTAGATATGTGGTGGTAGCCACTATAATAGCTTCCGATATATAGTGCTATTATACCGATTATTTTCTTTTACCGGACTTTTGTTGGTCAAAAGTTGGTCACAGTTTTGGGGAGATACGAAGCAATTTTCACGCTGCAATACACCGGTAATTTGACCACTTTTTATGCTTCGATATCTGCTCTTATATTTTACCACAAAGCATAAATATGTCAAGATAAGTAATGCACGCACTTTCAAAACGAGAGCGCGTGCATTTTTTGTATGGTAGATAATACCACTAAAATAGATGAAAGCAATTAATCATCTTCCAACAGCTTCGCGGGAGGGATACCCAGAACATCTGCGATTTTGAACAGGGTTTCTAATGATATACCTCTAACAGTTCCGGTACCTTCGATCTGCGACAAAAAGTTAACACTCTTACCGATCTTCTCCGCAAGAACCTCTTGTGTAAAGCCTGCCTTTTTGCGATAATATGCGATCTTTAATCCCATTGTAATGTATCTGTCAGAATACTCGGTATGCATAATTCCACCTCCCTATAATATGCTACCAAGTATTTGCTGAAATTATAACTGACTCAAAGTGAAGAAAGATTTACTTTAAGTAAAGGATAATATATAATAAGGAAAGGTTACAGAAGAAAAACAAAGGCCAGTTTAATCTTAAGGGAGGGTTGCAAATCGTGAACATATATACTGTGAGTTTCTTTGGTCATCGGCGAATTTATGACCAGCTGCGATTGGATGGAGAATTGGATGAGCTTATTATCCGTCTTTTGAGAGAGCATAGCTATGTGGAATTTCTGGTAGGCAGAGATGGTGACTTTGATCAGCTCGTTTCGTCTGCGATCCGGCGATGTCAGCGAGAATATGGATATAAAAACAGTTCCCATATTTGGGTTATGCCATATCCCACTGCCTTTTTTCGGGACAATGAGGAAGCCTGCTATGCGTACTATGATGAGATTGAAATCTGTGAGGATTCTACGGCTAAACATTTTAAGGTGTCCTTCCAAGTTAGAAACCGGCACATAGTTGACCGATCCAATCTTGTGATCTTTTATGTGGAAACAAACGAAGGCGGCGCATATCAGACAATGCAGTATGCCATACAGCAAGGAAAGAACCTCATGAATCTTTATCGCTCCAAGGAGGATCAGTAATGAATAGGGTCTTAACAATTACGGCTATTTTCCTGCTCCTGTTTACTGGGTGCAGCTCTGACACCCCGGAGCCGGAGGAATGTGCTTTGTGCGATGCCTTCCCCAGACATGCCCCATGCCTGGTGGATTTGAACACCGGAGAACTACGCGAACTTGAAATCTACCAACCGCACCATACAAAAGTGGCAGAGCTTTCTGATGAACAGTACGGCGGCTATATGAGTCTCGTGCAATTCGGAGACATTAGCGGGATCCTCCTTGGTGCTGACAGGGTTGAATTGAAAGCACCAGCAAAGGCAACCGGAATGCAGGACAGCCTGTTCTGCAATGACTGTCGTAAAATGCTGAAGGACAATAAGTGTCAGGGCTACATACTGGCAGATCTGCGCAACCCAAGCACGCCCACTGTATGGCAGATCAAAGACGGCACGTCGTTCTCTGTCCGATGCTACGAAATTGATATTACCGCATCCGACGATAGAGAGAAGCTTACAATCTTTATGAAAGGTACACTTGGAGTAAACTGATACTATTGATTGGATGGGGACTGTTTCGAAAAATTAATGAGAAACATTGTGTTTATGACAATAAAATGATAAAATGGGACTAAACATTCTAATTCTTACCGTTGCGAACGGAATCATTTTCCCCGTAAAGAGAGGTTTTACATATGGCAAGAGCGTCTACAAAGGAGAACAAGAGTCTCTATCAGACTACAAGAGAAAGTCTGAAACTGACCAGAGAAACTGCCAGCGAACTGCTGGAAACTCTTTCTCCGGAGCGCATTGAGAAGATTGAAAATGACCGAGTACTCCCTCATCCGGACGAAGTGTTGCTCATGGCGCAGAAATATAAGCAGCCCAGCTTGTGCAACTACTACTGCGCCAATCAGTGTCCTATCGGAGCGCAGTATGTGCCGGAAATCAAGGTCAAGGATCTCTCTCAAATCATTCTGGAGATGCTAGCTTCTCTAAACAGTATGCAGAAAGAAAAGGACCGTCTCATCGAGATTACTGTGGACGGTAAGATCTCCGGCGATGAACTGGCTGACTTCGTTGCGATCCAGGAGCAATTGGAAAAGATATCTATTGCAGTGGAGACTTTGCAGCTGTGGTCCGAACGGATGCTGGCAACCGGAGCAATTGATCCGGAACAGTACAAGGCGTACAAGGCAGGCCTCCATACCGAAGAAGGATAATTTGCTCCCAACAGAGAAATAGACTGTCTATTTTGCGAAACTGATCCTGTATTTCTGCTGCAACTCTCGATAGAATGGTTACATACCAAAGAAAGGACCGGGAGAGCTATGAGTGTAAAAGAGCGCATTATGACGATCCGATTGATGGAAAAGCTGCAGGCAAATCCTGCGTACGCAAAAGCATTGAGGATCACAGCCGATCTCCAAAAGGGGCAGCAGAATGACAAAGAGGTACAGTAAGCAATGAGAGAAGAGTGCGAGGAACAAACGGATTTAGTCGCTTGGGTAAATAAAGCAGAGCGAATCGTTACCTTCCGGGAGACGGAGGGATTTGAGAAGCTTACATTCCGGACACAGGAAGAGAAGATGTCTTACATCTATAACTTGTGTGAGTCTGGTTATCGGATATTGTAAGGAGGAAGCCGATGAAACTGTTATTTAAGCAAAGATTCTTTTCTTGGTTTGACAGCTACGATATTTATAACGAAGCAGGCCAAACGGTCTATACTGTCAAGGGACAGCTTGCTTGGGGACACAGCCTGAAGATCTATGATGCCCAGGGAAGAGAAATCGGTACAGTGAAGGAGCGGATCCTCACATTCCTCCCGAAGTTTGAAATGTACTTAGGAGACCGTTACGTTGGATGTATCAGCAAGGAGTTCACTTTCTTTTTCCCGAAGTATAATATCGACTGCAATGGCTGGCAGGTAGACGGAGATTTGTTTGAGTGGGATTATCAGATATTGAACAGCTCTGGCAGACCTGTGGCCAATATTACAAAGGAATTGTGGAACTGGACCGATACCTATGTGATTGATGTGCACGATCCGCAGGATGGCCTCTGCGCCTTGATGCTGGTACTGGCAATTGATGCTGAAAAGTGTTCCAGAAGGGATTAACGGTATGGCAAGCAGTAAAGAATATGCAGATTTCATTTTAGACCAATGCAGTGGTCTTTCTGCCCGGGCTATGATGGGCGAATATGTGTTGTATTACAACGGCAAGGTCGTTGGCGGTGTGTATGATAACCGTCTGCTCGTTAAGCCCACAAAGTCCGCGAAATCACTTATGCCAAACGCAGAGTATCAGTTGCCCTACGAAGGCGCAAAGGAAATGCTTTTCGTGGATGCTGTTGAGGATAGGGCGTTTTTAGAAAAACTGTTCGCGGCAATGTATGATGAGTTGCCCGAACCTAAAAAGAGGAGATAAAAAATGAAAAAAGCAAGTAGTATTTTATGGGGCATCGTATTGATTGCCGCAGGTGTGATCTGGGCGCTGAATGAATTTAATGTAACGAATATTAACGTCTTTTTTGACGGTTGGTGGACGTTATTTATTATCGTCCCCTGCGCTATTGGCTTGTTTACCGAGCGCGAAAAGACCGGCAATATCATTGGTCTTGCAATCGGTGTTTTCCTGCTTCTGTGCTGCCAGGATATCCTCAGTTTCTCGATGTTCTGGAAACTGCTTGTTCCTGCAATCATTGTAATCATCGGTTTGAAGATGGTGTTTGTCGGATTGTTTGGTAACAAAGCCAATGAGATCATGAAGCAGTTGAAACTGGAAGGCAAAGAGCCGAAAGCCGGTTGTGCAACTTTCTCCGGCTGTGATATGAATTACGATGGCGAAGTATTTGAAGGTGCAGAGCTTACGGCCGTTTTTGGCGGCGTGAAATGCGACCTGAGAAATGCCATTATTGAGAAAGACTGTGCCATTCAGGTATCTGCCATCTTTGGA
>JBGVON010000006.1:0-10740 GCA_045126495.1 Faecousia sp. | reverse complement strand
GAAATTGACGAGAAGTACCGTGCTTGGCTGCGGGAGAATATCCTGCCCCAGCCTGTTAATTTCGACGAGAGCATTAAGCTTCCTGAGGCCACCGGCCGCCGGTATCGCGCCAAGGCATCCTGCGTGGTGGATTGGAACAATGACCGCAAGTTTGTAGGTACACTGGATGCTCTGGCAGCTATTGTATCTCCTGACGGCAGCGTATTCAGTCTGGGTAACGCCGCGGCTTATGGCCCCATCCGCTCCATGTGCACCAACAAGGCAAAGACCCATCTGTGGGGCGTTGCCGGTGATGATGAGGATCTGGGCTATGTGTTCCAGTATGACGATCAGAACGGTCTGCGGCAGGTGGGTATGATTAACTATAATATCCCCGGCTACTTTGACGGTCCTACCGTTGCCAATGTTATGTCCAGTATTACCTTGTCTCCTGATGAGAAGTATTTGGCCATCGGCAGCTGCGATCGGATTGCGGAAGTCCATGTGATCGACCTGGAATAATTGCATAAAAGTAATGCCACAGGCAAATTGATACGCAGCCCCAAAAGCGGCTGTCTTTTGGAGCGCATATCAAAATGTCTGTGGTATTATTATGGTAATTATGACGAAAAAGCCCTTGAAATATCTCTTGTTATGGTTCTTTTTTGGTAAATAGTGCCGTTGTAAAAAAACACAGTTTCTGTTATACTGTTTGCGAACAGTGGAAAATGGTTTCCATATTATTTTAAGCGCCTGTGACAGGCTTAAAACAAGGAGGCAAATTATGAGCGAGATTCCAAAGAAGAATTATGTGTTTGAACGTTTTTCCGAAGAATCCATGCGTGTGATTAACCAGACCGGTGTCCGCGCAAAAATGGCACCTCAGATAGGTGACGATATTACCAATGCCTGTTGGGATGGCATTGTTGCGCCCGATGGCAGATTTTACTTCCCGGTGTCTTCTGAAAGCGGCTATTGCGCACAAACCAAGTTGGCATATTTTGATTACGATAATAATAAGATAGAGCTCTGCTTTGATGGCAAGCATATCCTCATGCACCCCATTCGTAAGCTGCCGCACTCTAAATTTCACACTTCTTTGAATGTGATCCCCCGGCATGCCCTGTATCCGGAATGCCCCTATGATGAGCAGGATTACCTGATCATCGGCACTACCCACTCTACTGACCGTGCGCCTCATCATCCTGAGTTTCTGCTCTTAGGCCACCACAACCATGTTTGGGAAGGCTTCCCCGGCTCTCAACTGTTGGTGTTTGATCCTAAGAGCGGTCATGCTATGACCTTGGGTGTGCCCGTTCCTCAGGAAACCATTTACGGCGCGAAGTACGATCCCAAGCATAACCGCCTGTACATGATCGGCTTTATTCGCGGTCACGTTTATTGCTACGATTTCAACGAGCGCTGCGTTATCAAGGATCTGGGCAAGGCTGCTGAGATCTTTACTTACCGGCTGGTGCTGGGCGCTGATGGCCATATCTACGGTGTTTCCAAGTCCGGTCAGCTGTTTAAGATAAATACCGATACCGTAGAGTTGGAGCACTTAGAGTGGCATGTCCCTAAGAGTCTGGACGGAATTGAGAAATCCCAGTGGTATCAATATATGGTACAGGGTCGTGTGCATCCCAGCGGTAAGTATCTGTACATGGCAATTTCCAGCTTCCCCTTCATGTACAAATTGGAGTTTGCCACCGGTAAGGTAACACTTCTGGGCAAGGCCTGTCCTAAGGACGGACTGTTCGACGATGATAGCAGCATTACCGGTTTTGACATTGATAAGGACGGTGTCCTGTGGCTGTCAATGCGGGGTGCTAGCGGCGTTCAGTTGCCCTACCGTTATTATAACCGTTGCTATCTGGTTCGTTGGGATCCGGATAACGGTGAAGAGCCCTACTGCTGTGGCTTATTTGGTAGACCCGAGCGGATTCAGGCTCTGGTCACCGAATTGGAGTACGATCACAAGAATGACCGGCTGTTCTGGGTGGATACGGTTTCTTCTACCATGTTGCGTCCTTCTGCCGGTGGTTTGGATCTTGCCCAGTTCCGCAAGGTTTACAGAGAGCGTGGCCCTGTAAGTTCTGATTCCAGAGCAGTGGATTACTTGATGCCTCCGGAAGAAATCGAACTTGTCGAGGCAAAGCGGAAAAAGGGCTTTTCTACTGAGGAAAATTCCGCAGATAATCCTTTCCAGGCATTCCATCCTGCCAAGGTGGAGGCGATCCGCGTTTGGAGAAGCCTTCCTCGGTTGGAGGTTGAGGATTCTAAGGTTATCGGCATGGCTTATGATAAGAAGTCCAAGGACTACCGTTGGAAGCTTCATGTAGTTACCGGCAGAAGCGGTGACTTCGAGACTGCTGCTTTCGTTATGGAACTGGTGGACGGCGAGGTGACCAAGGTTCAGCGTTTTGCTGAAATTGATGAGAAGTACCGTGCTTGGCTACGGGAGAATATCCTGCCCCAGCCTGTTAATTTCGACGAGAGCATTAAGCTTCCTGAGGCCACCGGCCGCCGGTATCGCGCCAAGGCATCCTGCGTGGTGGATTGGAATAATGACCGCAAGTTCGTAGGTACTTTGGATGCTCTGGCAGCTATCGTATCTCCCGACGGCAGTGTGTTCAGCTTGGGTAACGCCGCAGCTTACGGTCCCATCCGCTCCATGTGCACCAATAAGGCAAAGACCCATCTGTGGGGCGTTGCCGGTGACGATGAGGATCTGGGCTATGTGTTCCAGTATGACGACCAGAATGGTCTGCGCCAGGTAGGTCTGATTAACTACAATATCCCCGGCTACTTTGACGGTCCTACCGTTGCCAATGTTCTGTCCAGTATTACCTTGTCTCCTGACGAGAAGTATTTGGCCATCGGTAGCTGTGATCGGATTGCAGAAGTCCATGTGATCGATTTGGAAGACTGATAGATAAACAATAATCCCCCGGCTCGCAAGAGCCGGGGGATTGGTTGTTTAAGAGAACAGGTAATCAATGAACTGCCGGGTGATTTCCGGACGGGCACTGCTGATTACACCGATATATAAGGTGGTGTCAGGGAAGTAGTAATAGGTATCCCGCAGTTGGGTTCGATCGCTGATGTCGATACCTATGGGAATGGGATCTGCCATGGTATCCGGCTTGGTAGGGTCCGGGTATTTTACGGATTCCGGATGCACCATCTCTCCCAACGGTGCTGTTAGCTGTTGCAAAACTGCGCCGTCGATATAGTACAGGCGGTCGGAGACCTTTTCCAAGGTTTCTGCATCCAAAAACTCCCGCAGATCTACCAGTATCTTGCTGGTATGATAGGCGCAGGGACGGAAATGGTCCGGCTGGCCGATGATAAAATCCGCATCATCAATGGCGATGCCTGCCACGATCCGCTGAAATACATTGGCATTGACTTGGGCGTTATTTTCCCGCAAGGCAAGACCGGTGTAGAATGCCGCTTCCTGCTGTTTGCTGTCAATGCCGGCGTACTCATAAAATCCTTGTAAAAATGTCTGATCCTGATCAATTACAGAGCAGTTAAGGAGAAAACCGGTAAAGACCGTTTCTTTGCGGTTAACGATGCTCAGAACGCCTTGGATCAGCAGGGCAATGACCAATATAAAAATGATGGCGTGCCATTTAAAGTAATCCCAAAAGTAGGCGAGACGCTCCTCTTTGGGCTGCGCCATCACTTTCTTGATCTGGCTTTTTGTGTACTCTGCAATGGTCATAATGCTGCTTCCTTGGGGCTTACAGAGCCTTGTTGTTCAGCCGTTCACCCACAGCTCCGCCGGGGTGGATCAGTGCAAACTGCTCTGCCTGATAGCCGGTCTCTTCAATTACGGCTGCCTGTAATGCATGGAAGATCATGCACAGGGCGGTGGTGGAGGTGGTGCCTTGGGCGTTCCACTTGTCAGTCTCCCGGTTTACGTGCTGTTTCAGCACCACATCGGCAGCCTGCGCCAAGGGAGATTCCATGTTTTCGGTGACGGTGATGATGGAAACGCCCTTCGCTTTGCAGATGTCCACAATGGGCAGAAGTTCCTTGGTCTTGCCGCCCCGGGAGGCAAAAATCATCACATCGCCCGCCTGCAAAAAGCCGGTAGCGCCGTGGACAGCTTCTGCCGGGGAGATGAACCGGGCGGGCCGCTCAATACAACACATCAGGTGCGCCATGTGCTGGCAGATGATGCCGGAGTGACCGCAACCGGCAGTGGCGATGCGGGGCGCTTTGCTTAGAAGCTCCACAGCCTTGTCGAACTGCTCGTCGTCGATGTATTCCATCATTTCATTAATACAGTCACGCTCGATGATATAGGCTTCGCGAATTGCTTTCAGACTTTCCGGTTTCATAGAAAGATCCTCCTGTTTTTATCTTTTTGCCCAGTATAACACAAATCCTTCCAGCCTTCAAGCGGTACACGGAAATTTTACAAACCAACAGTTGTTTTTCCGAAAATATTTTGAAAATACAGGTAAAAACAGTTGGTATCAATTGACAAATTGCCTTCTGGCGGTTATTATAAGTATAAGTAAAATTATACGAAAAGAGGAGATCATTATAAATACATTGCAGGTAGGTTTCAGCCGTGTAAATGCCACCCCGCCGCTGGGTATTCCCATGCGCGGTTATTTTCAGGTCCGTTTGGCTGACGGCGTGTTGGATGAACTGGAAATCAACACATTGGCGTTAGCTTGTGGTGAGACAAAGATCCTTTTAATGACTTTGGATGCCTGCGCTATCGAAACACCGGATGTGAACATTTTTATTGAAAATGTTGCAGAAGAGACCGGCCTTCCCAAGGAAGCAATCATTATCCATGCGACCCATACCCATACGGCTGGTTCTACCGGTTTTCAATCTCCCAATGAGACCGTTTTGCATTATACTGAGTTTCTGCGCAGACGCTTCCGCGCTGCTGCAAAGTTTGCCCTGGAAGATTTAAAACCTGCAAAAATGGGTTGGGCAGTGGGTCACGCATCCAATGTTGCCTTCGTCCGCCGCTACCGCATGAAGGACGGCTCTGTCCGCACCAATCCCGGTGTTGGAAACCCCGATATTCTGCATCCCATTGGCGATGTGGACGAGCGTGTAAATGTTCTCCGGTTTGACCGTGAGGGCGCGGAAACCATCGTTCTGGGCAATATGGGCAACCACCCTGATTGTGTTGGCGGTCTGAAATTTTCCGCTGACTGGCCCGGTTTCTTCCGCAGAACGCTGGAAAAGACTTTGGACAATGTGAAGGCCATCTTCTTCAATGGCTGCGAGGGCGATTTGAACCATGTGAATGTCAACCCTGTGGGCGGTCAGTTCAATCATCTGCATATGGATTTTGACGGTCCCCGTGGCTATGGTTTTTCCCGTCATGTGGGTAATGTTATGGCGGCTGCCGCCCTGCAAGTCTATGAAATTGTCACCTATGTGGATGTGGATAGCCTGCGGTTTACCCGCAAGGCTGTTGAGCTGCCTTCTAATATGCCTACCCCCGAAGAAATGCCCCTTGCCCATAAGTACAACGACCTGCACAAGGCAGGTAAGGATGATGAGATCCCCTTCCAGGGCATGGAGCTGACTACCGTAGTGGCTGAGGCAGCCCGGATGGTGCGCTTGGAGCACGGTCCGGAAACCTTTTCCATGACGCTGTCTGCCGTTGCCATTGGCAATGTGGCCTTTGCCGGCATTCCCGGTGAGCCTTTCAACGGTATTGGTCTTGGCCTGAAAAAAGCAGAAGGTTGGGATATTGTCTTGCCTTGCTGCCTGACCAACGGAAACGAAGGCTATTTCCCCATGCAGGATGCCTACGACGAGGGTGGCTATGAGGCAAGATCCTCCCGCTACAAGGCAGGCACTGCGGAAATCATCATTAAAGAGGGCGTTGCTCTGCTGGACAGCCTTCGTTAATACGGAAATACATATCAGGAGATGAAAAAATATGAACGCAAAATGCACCATTAAAGCGCCTTTCTTTGAGATTGGTCCGAAGTCTTATCTGTACGGCGACGACATCCTGGATCTGGCAAAGGCCGCAGATGCTGCATCGGAAAAATACGGTGTGGACATCATTTTTACCTGTCCTGTGGTAGACATTCGCCGGGTAAAAGAGAATACCAAGCACATCCATGTATTTGCTCCCCATATGGATCCCATTCCCGTGGGTCGCGGACTGGCGGATATTCTGCCGGAGTCTTTGGTTGCTGCCGGCGCCGAGGGTGTTATGCTGAATCACGTGGAAAAGCCTGTGACCTTTGAGGTCCTGGCCGAGACTATCAAGCGTGCGGAGGAAGTAGGTCTTTTGACTATCGTCTGTGCCGATTCCATGGCAGATGCTTCTAAAATTGCCACTCTGGCGCCTGATATCATCGTTGCTGAGCCTTCCGAGCTCATCGGTACCGGTGTCAGTGTCGGTCCCGAGTATGTGGAAGCTGCCACCAAGTGTGTCAAGAGCGTTAATGATAAGATTCTTGTTTTGACCGCTGCCGGTATCGCCAACGGCACCGATGTGTATAACACCATCATCGCCGGCGCAGATGCCACCGGTTCTTCTTCCGGTGTCGCCAAGGCCGCAGACCGGGCTGCTATGGTGGATGAGATGATTGCCGCTGTCCGTAAGGCATGGAATGAACGCCACGCCTAATAATAGAAAATAAACAATAATTTTTTGGAGGAAAACAAAAATGGAATTTAAGGTTTATCAGAAAGAATTGGAATTGCAGAGCCGTGGCTGGATCCCCACTTTCCACGACATTTCCAAGGAAGTCATGGCTATCGTTAAGGAGTCTGGTGTGAAGAACGGTACTGTGTGCATCGCTTCTCACCACACCACCTGCTCTGTTATGGTGCAGGAGTGCTCTCACGATATCGATTCTTTCGACTTGGAGTACTTGCAGCATGACCTGCTGGACATCATGCGCAAGATGATCCCCGACTACACCAATGAGGGCGATTACCGTCACCCCGGCCCCATCCACGCACAGTTCGGCCGTTACGTTGACGAGCCCGGCAACTACACCTCCATGAACACCGACGGTCACCTGCGCTCCGTATTCTTCGGCAGAAGCGAGACCATGACCATCAAGGACGGCGTTCTGGATGGCGGCGAATTTGCCCACATCTACTTCATCGACTGGGACCATGTCCGCGCCCGTCACCGTCAGGCAAACATCACTGTTATGGGCACCACTGAGGATGTGAACGACCGCAAGTGGAAGGGCGGCGAGACCATCAACACCCTGCGTAAGTTCACCCCCGAGGAGAAGGCCTACGACCTGCACTACGATAACCAGCTGGAAGACCGGGTATAATCGGAGGCATACATAATGAACAGTCTACAAGCTGGTTTTGCCAGAGTAAATGTTACTCCCATGATGGGCATTCCCATGCGTGGTTATTTCAAGGTCCGTCTGGCTGATGGTGTGCGGGATGAATTGGAGATCAACGCATTGGCATTGGCTTGCGGTGAGACCAAGGTCCTGATTATGGCACTGGATGCCTGCATGATCGATACCCCGGAAGCCAATATTTTCATTGACGATATTTCCGAGGCGACCGGCGTTCCCAAGGAAGCTATCATGATCCACGCAACCCATACACATACTGCGGGTTCCATCGGCTTTAAAGCGGAGAACGCGCTGACCCGTGAGTATACCGAGTTTCTCAGAAAGCGTTTTATGGCTTGCGCCCAATTTGCGCTGGCTGACTTGAAACCTGCTAAAATGGGCTGGGCAGTGGGTCACGCACCCAATATTGCTTTTGTTCGCCGTTTTCGCATGAAAGATGGCAAGGTCCGCACCAATCCCGGCGTAGGCAATCCCGATATTCTGCATCCCATCGGCGATGTGGATGAGCGGGTCAATGTGCTTCGGTTCGATCGGGAGGGTGGTGACACTATCGTCTTCGCCAATCTGGGCTGCCATCCTGATACTGTTGGCGGCACGCAGATTTCCGCTGACTGGCCTGCCTTTTTCCGCAGAAGACTGGAAAAATCGCTGGACAATGTAAAGGCAATCTTCTTTAACGGTGCTGAGGGTGATGTGAACCATGTGAACGTCAACGCCAAGAATGGTGACTTGAACGATATGTTCAATGACTTTGACGATGTGGCCCGTGGTTACGGTCATGCTCGACATATGGGAAATGTGGTGGCGGCTGCGGTCTTGCAGGTTTTTGATAAGGTCAACTACACGGATGTAGACAGTCTGCGGTTCACCAAGAAAATCTCTGAGCTGCCTTCTAATATGCCCAAGCCTGAGGATATGCCTCTTGCCCGCAAATACAAGGAACTGCACGATGCCGGGCGGGATGATGAGATCCCTTACAGAGGAATGGAGCTGACTACGGTTGTTGCCGAAGCCGGTCGTATGATCCGTTTGGAGCATGGACCTGAATCCTTCCCCCTGCCGCTGACTGCCTTTGCAATCGGTAATGTGGCAATGCTGGGTATCCCGGGCGAGCCCTTTAACGGCGTAGGTATTGGCATTAAGGAAGCTGAAGGTTGGGATCTGGTAATACCAAGCTGTACTACCAATGGCGGCGAGGGTTACTTCCCCATGCAAGACTCTTATGATGAGGGTGGCTATGAGGCACGGTCCTCCCGCTATAAGGCAGGCACTGCTGAATTAATTATTAAAGAAGCCAAGGAACTGCTGGCAAGCATACATTGATTGAAAGGAATGTGAGGATATGCTTGCAATTATCAATGCTGAACTCATTATGAAAGACCATTTCATCCCCGAGGCAGTTCTATTCGTTGAGGACGGAATTATCAAGGGCTTTGGTGAAATGCGGAACACCCCTGTTCCCGAAGGCTGTGAGATCGTGGATGTGGCGGGCGCCTACGTAGGCCCTGGCCTCATTGACACCCACAACCACGCCGGCGGAGGCAAATGGGTCTTTGAAGATCCTGCCCATGCCGCGCAGTTTAACTTAAAGCACGGTACGACTACCATGCTGCCCACCCTCTACTTCAATCAGAATAAGGAAAATCTGTTGGAGCAGATCGCCACCATGAAGGCAGCCATGCAGACCCCGGAATGCGCCAGCTTTGTGGGTCTCTACATGGAAGCGCCTTACATGAATCCCAAGTTTGGCGCTGACCGGGAGGGTAACCCCTGGAAAGGTCCTATTTGTAAGGAGGACTATCAGCCGCTGATCGATGCTGCCGGTGATGCCGCCTATGCATGGTGTGTCGCGCCGGAGCGGGAGCATATCGAGGAATTTGTCCGGGATGCGAAAATGGCAAACCCCAAGGTACTCTTCACTGTGGCCCATTCCGAGGCATCCCCTCAGCAGATCGAGGCGCTGATGCCCTATGGCTTGAAGGTGGGCACCCACCATACCAATGCCACCGGCGACCTGCCCAAGTACCCCGAGTGCCGGGGCGTGTGCGTGGATGAGACCGTGAACTACAACCGGGAGATCTATGCCGAGCTGATCTGTGACAGCCGTGGCATCCATGTAGATCCCTATATGCTCCGTCTGGTCCGCCGCATCAAGGGCGATGACCGGATCATGCTGGTGAGCGATTCCTGTGTATTTGACGGCCCCGTGCCAGAAGGCTATGACGGCGTGACCGATATCAACTTCGATTTTGAGGGTGAGATCGCCGGTTCTAAGCTGACCTTGGACGTGGCCTGCCGGAATATGATGAAGCATACCGGCGCATCCTTGGTGGATGTGTTCAATTTTGCGTCCTATAACCCGGCAAAATGTTACGGCATGACTGACCGTGGTGAGATTGCTGTGGGCAAGCGCGCCGACCTAGTTGTTGTTGACCACAAAATGAATGTGAAACAAGTATTTTTAAAAGGAGAAAGTGTACTATGAAAGACTTTATCACCGATCCCGCAACCAAGTTTGATTTCCAGCCCCACGACTTTGTCCCCTTCAAGGACAAGAAGGTCTGCGAGTATGTTCGTAGCCTGAGTGGCAAGGATCTGGAAAAGCGTGAGCCTTGGTGGCATCCTGAATTCGATGTAAAGGTTATTATGAACCCCCATCCCATTCTGATTGCTACTTTGTTCTCCCGTTTGAAGGCAGCTTCCGAAGCCGGTAAGACCTTCACCATGATCCTGGGCAACCCCGAGCCCGACACCTACATTCCTTTGGCTCAGTTGATCAACTACTTCCAGGTTGACTGCTCCAAGGTGCACCTGTTCGCCGAAGACGAGTGGGCTGATGAGGACGGCAACATCGCTCCCATCACCTACGAGGCAGGTTTTGCTCACTCCATGATCAAGTACTTCTACTACCAGATCGACGAGAAGCTGCGTATGCCCATGGAGAATGTCCACTTCCCCACCAACGCCAACATTAAGGATTATTCCAAGATCATCAACGATATTTCTGAGGGCGGCGCTGACATCGCTTCCACCTCTCCCGGTTGGGCTGGCCACATGGCATTCGTAGATCCCATCCCCGAGTTCATCGGCAGCGGTGATATCGAAGAGTGGCTGAACCAGCCTGCTCAGATCGTGAAGCTGCACCCCATGACCATTATGCAGAATTCTCTGAACGGCACCTTCGGTCAGTCTGGCGACATCGCCAACGTACCTCCTTGTGCCGCTACCATCGGACCTCTGGACGTGATGCGTGCTAAGGAGCGTATCGAGGTTCACGCACTGGCTACCTGCGGTACTTTCTCCTCCTGGCAGAGAATGACCTCCCGTCTGGTCACCCACGGACCTGTGACTCCCTACGTCCCCAGTTCTATGCTGCAGACCAAGAAGACTCAGGTCTACATCAGCGAAGAGCTGGCTGCTCCCT
>JBGVON010000005.1:0-14553 GCA_045126495.1 Faecousia sp. | reverse complement strand
CGAAGGCACCATTATGAGTGTGGCTACGGTGAAGGGTGTGGAACGGTTCGATGCCAACACCAATCCCCATGTCCACTTCATCTGTTCCAACTGCGATGCGGTCATTGATCTGCATCAGATCCCCATGCCCCGGTATAACCGGGAAGAGTGCGGCGGCTGCCACATCGAAAGCTGCGCCCTGACCTTTACCGGTCTGTGCGGCAACTGCCAGGCTTAATGCCAAATTAACATCAAAAACTATTTAAATGACATTTATTTGGAGGAAAATTTTATGAAGAAGTTCGTTTGCAATGTCTGTGGTTACGTTCACACCGCTGAGGAGCTGGCTGATGATTTCCGCTGCCCCGTCTGCCGCGTTCCCGCTTCCAAGTTCACCGAGCAGAAGGGTGAGATGAAGCTGGCTGCCGTTCACGAGTACGGTGTCTACGCTCAGACCGTCAAGAACAACCCCGACATTTCCGCTGAGGATAAGAAGTACATCTTCGAGCAGCTGATGGCTAACTTCCAGGGCGAGTGCTCCGAAGTCGGTATGTACCTGTGCATGGCCCGTATCGCTCACCGTGAAGGCTATCCCGAAATCGGCCTGTACTGGGAAAAGGCTGCATGGGAAGAGGCTGAGCACGCTGCCAAGTTCGCAGAGCTGCTGGGTGAGGATCTGGAACCCAACATGAAAGCCACCACCAAGGACAATCTGGCATGGCGTGTGGACTGCGAGTTCGGCGCTACCCAGGGCAAGTTCGATCTGGCCTCCTGCGCCAAGAAGAACGGCCTGGACGCTATCCACGATACCGTCCACGAGATGGCTCGCGACGAGGCTCGCCACGGTGTTGCCTTGAAGGGTCTGTTGGAGAGATACTTTAAGTAATTTCAAAACAGAGGTGTTACTATGATTGAAAATTATATGGTGTGTAACTGCAAGCAGGTAAGCTACGGCAGCATCGTAGATGCCCTGCACGAGCTTCCGAACTTTGACGATGTGCTTTCCGCATTTGAAAGTGTGAAAGAAGTCACCCATTGCTCCACCGGCTGCGGCGGCTGCCATGATAAGGTCCTGCAAGTCATCTCCGATGTGATGATGGGACACAAGTAACACCCCAAGCAAAATAAGCGCAGGGCGGAGAGGAATTCTCCGCCCTGTTTTTGAAAGGATCGTTATGGAATTAAAAGATGGTTTGATCCCCGTGGTAAAGGCAGAAAAGGACTGCCAGGTCTACTGCCCTGTCTGCCACAAGGTACTGGACGTAAAAGCGGGCGAAGTGATCCCCCGCTGCTGCGGCAAGGTTATGGAGATCATGGAATAATCAACGCCACACGGGGGGTTCCGTGTGGCGGTTTTTCAGGATATGGAATCGCCGCAGACAGTGCACTTCTGACCGGTGGCGTCCGGCTTATGCTCTGCCTTGGCAATGTTAATGGTGATCACGGTTTTCTTGCACTGGGTACAGGACTGGTGCTGAATGCCCTCTGCCTTGCAGGTGGCTTTACGGTCCACGATCCAGTTGCCGGGAACATGGCTGAGGGTGGGAATTACCTCGGTCTCCACCTGCTCTTTGCACTGGGTGCAGGCTCTGTAACGACTGCCCTCAGTGGTGCATGTGGAGGGTTTCGCTACTGACCAGCCGCCCAGAATATGATTGCAGTTGGAGACTGTCTCTGTCTGCTCCGTGGCGTCTGTGGCATCGGTAGCCTCACTGCCCTGAGTAACGGTGATTTCCTCTTTATCAGAATCCTCCTTGGTCTCGTCGGCCTGATTTTGGGTATCCTCGTTTTTATTGACAGTATTGTTCTGGTTAACAGAGGTATTATTCTGAGAACTGGCGGGGTTTTGGGTGGGTTCCTGTTTCTTACAGCCGGTCATAGACAGCAAAAGCAGGGTCGCCAGTATGTAAGCGGTAAGTTTACGTAATTTCATACCATCGCTCCTCGTAAATTTCATAATATAATTAAAGTATAGCAAAATGTCTCCCAGAATGCAACCCCGCAATAGCAGAGATTGTAAAACCGAAAATTTCGGAGAGCATTCTATATACTCCCGGAAATACGTAGGTTTATAGCAATGTTTTACTGCTGCTCCCTGCCGGGGGCGGTACTTTCTTGTTTCGGCAAGAAAGTACCCAAAGAAACCGACATAAGGGGCGCTACGTGCCAATCGCGCCCCCTTATGTATCCCCCGCCGCATTACCAGCTGTGCTCAATAATCGGAAGGTTTTTATTCCACAATTTAAGGGATTTTCAGAAAAAAGGGGGGCGCAATTATTAAATTCCCAAAAAGTTGCCGGCGCCGGATTGCTGATTCTTATACCGGTAAAAAATATTCATATATTTCAGCCCGTTAAACCGGACATCGCCCTTGATCTGATACAGGTCATCAGCGTGGTAGATATTCAGCTTGTTCTTACCCAGCACGGTGATGACATTGATATCGTCAAAAAACAGGGTTTTCTTTCCCGCCTGGATCCGATTGCCGTAAAGGGCAAGTTGAGCATCCGCCTCCAACAGGGTCTTGCGCTTGTAAGGCTCGACCCAGGATACCGTCACCCGGTCTTGAAACAGAGGTGTTTCCACATAAGCGGCGGTGTCCAGTCGGTTAACATAATCCTGCTGATATTGGTACCACTGGGCAACATAGGGGAAGGGGAATTCCCCGTTCACACCCTCCAAACGCTGATCGGGCAGATACCGCACCTGCTGACCGCAGGTTTTACAAGTGATGATATCCCCCGCGCTGTGAAATTCCGCAAGACCGCACTTCGGGCATACGTACACCGCCCGTTCTAAGTATTCTGCCAGCTTTTTATGACGGAACGTGCCGGGATTTTCAGTCTCGTCCACGTACAGTTCCTTCTGGATCAGCGCGTGCAGTTCCGCATTGGACAACTCTTTATATTCCTCCGGCTCTACGATCCGGCTCACGTAGGCGCGCATACTGCCCTTCCGGCACACATCGCTCCAACGGGGCTGGATTCCGTAGCCGCCCTCAATGCGAAACAGCGCCAAGGGCAATCCCAGCTTTTTGATCAGCGGGGCAATGGCAGGGTTGGCATAGCAGGGCAGACCGCTGAATGTGCGATTTCCCTCAGGCGCCAGGGCGATGGTTCCGCCCTCTCTTGCCACACGGATGCAATTCATCACCGCCTGCACGTCGGTGGTCTGCTTTTTGATGGGAATGGGCGCCACTGCCCAGCGCAAAAGCCGGGACAACGTACCCAAAGAGAACAAATCCTCCGACGCGATAAAATAGGCATGCCGGGGGAACATGGCTTTGCTCACAAAAAACTGGTCGAAGGCGGTCTGGTGGTTCATCACCACTAAGCACTGCCGTTTTTGCAGCGCCGGACATTTCTCCACCTTTACGTGGTATTTAAGCCGCATCCACGGAAATACCACCAGCGCGGCAAGGCGAATGATTATCTTATGCCGGGGGTAAATCCACCGCCGGGATTTGGTCTTTGTCTGCATACCCTACCTCTTCACAAAAACATTTGCTATTATTTTAGCATTTCCCCCGCGGCCTTGTCAACCAAAGGATATATACACAGTTTTCCGGCGATCACAGATTGTCCATGCATGCTTACAACAAGATTTTCTTGCTATTTTCCTTTCCGGTGGCTATAATAGATAATGAATCAGTATATTTGTTCCGTTTTTTGTTTTGAACGCACCAAGGAGGTTGTGTTATGGATCCTATTTATGTTACCGGTCACCGCAATCCGGATACCGACTCCATCGTCGCCGCTATGGCTTACGCCGCCCTGCGAAATGCCCTGGGCGACCGGGAATACGAAGCCGCCTGTCTGGGCCACGTGTCCGACGAGACCAATATCGTGCTGGAAAAATTCGGTTTCCAGCCCCCTAAGCGCATCACCAGTATGTTCACCCAGGTCAAGGACCTGGATTTCGATACGCCGCCCTTTTTAAGCACCGCCGTCACCGTGGGCAGAGCATGGAAAATCATGCAGCAGCAGAAAAATATCTCCGCCGTGCCCGTTGCCAATGAGGACGGCACCCTGTTCGGCATGCTCTCCCGGGAAAATGTGGCAAGCTATAATATGGAGCTGGTAACCTCCGGCGTTTTGGAGGAAGTGCCCCTGTTTAATGTCCTGTCGGTGTTGGAAGGCAAGGTGCTCAACGCCGCCGGAGAAAATACCGACACAATTAGCGGCGAACTGTCCGTTGCCCTGCCCCAGAGCCGGGAGAATCTGCTGTTTAACCGCAAAGATTCCATCGTCCTGTGCGGTCACCAGCCGGATATGATCCGCCGGGCTTTGGAAATGAACGTCAACTGTCTGGTGCTGTGTCAGGCAGAGCTGGACGAAGAATTGCGAAATCTCCCCACCACCACCTGCATCATCTCCACCCCCTACGATGCCTACCGGGCCGCCCGGCTGATCTTCCTGTCCGCGCCCATCGGCAGGATCTGCCGCACCGAGGGACTGGTATGCTTCCATCTGGAAGACCGGGTGGATGAGGTGAAGGAGCAGGTACTGAAATTCCGGGAGCATTGCTATCCCATTCTGGACGAAAACGAGAAGGTCGCCGGCGTACTGACCCGGTACCATCTGCTGCGCCCCCGGAGAAAACGGGTGGTGCTGGTGGACCACAACGAGGCCGCCCAGTCCGTACCCGGATTGGAAGAGGCGGAGATCTTGGAGATCATCGACCATCACCGCCTTGCGGACATTCAGACCACCAACCCCATCTACGTGCGGAACGAACCGGTGGGCTCTACCAACACCATCATCGCCTCCATGTTCCAGGACAAAGGTCTGATGCCCTCGGAGAAAATGGCGGGTATGATGGCAGCTGCCATCATCTCCGACACCGTCATGTTCAAATCCCCCACCTGCACCGACCGGGATATCCGCACCGCTGAGCGCATGGCGCGGATCGCCAATGTATCTCTGGACGAGCTGGGACGGGAGATCTTCTCCGCATCTTTGGAGCATCGCAGCGCCAAGGATCTTCTCTATGCCGACTACAAGGAATTCCACATTGCCGGTTACGATCTGGCGGTAGCGCAGGTCACCTGTGTGGACAGTCCCAAGATGTTGCAGCGGAAGGAGGCATTCTTGGAGCTGATGCAGCAAGCGGCGCAGAAAAACGGTCTTACCGTGATGATTTTGATGCTGACGGACGTTTTGAAGGAAGGTTCTCAGCTGATCTATGTAGGTGACGATGAGATCATCCATCAGGCATTCGGCGTGACCCCCAAGGACAGCACTCTGTTCCTGCCGGGTGTCATGAGCCGGAAGAAGCAGGTCATTCCCATGCTCTCTGCCCTGTGGGGCTAAGAAATGCAAAATTCAAAATGATAAATGCAAAATAAACGTATTGCCTTCGGCAATGAATTAAAATAAGTCACGAAACGACACCTTCACTTTGCACTTTGCATTTTACACTTTCCATTTTCTATGGGGTAGAAAATTTCACAATCTTATGATATAGTATTTCGGAAGAAAAGGGGGATCGGTATGGGATTTGACGGTCTGTTAGGCAATGAACGGCTGAAAGAAAATCTGCGCATCAGCGTAAATCGCGGACGAATCTCCCATTTTTATCTCATCTCCGGTCCTGCCGGTTCCGGCAAGCGCACCCTTGCCCGGCTTTTGGCTGCGGCAATTCTGTGCCAAAGTCCGGACAAGCCTTGTCTTTCCTGCAACGCCTGCCGGAAGGTACTGGGGGGCAGTCACCCGGACTGCATCACCGTGGAAGACCCGGACCACAAAACCGTAGCGGTGGATATCGTCCGGGATGCCCGGGCGGATATGTACGTAATGCCCAACGAAAGCGACAAAAAAGTATACATTTTCCCCCAGGAACTCCGGGTAGAGGGGCAGAACGCCCTGCTGAAAATCCTGGAAGAACCGCCCCAATACGGCGTGTTCATCCTGCTGTCAGACAATCCGGAAAAGCTCCTGCCCACCGTCCGTTCCCGCTGCACGGAGCTGCGGCTGCTGGCGCTGCCGGAGGCGGTGCTGAAAGGGGCGTTACAGCAGGCATTTCCCCAAGTGGACAGCGACAGCATCGCTGCAGCCATGCGCCGCAGCGGCGGTTGGCTGGGTCAGGCAAAGGCGCTGCTGGAAGAGGGCGCGGTGAGCCCCCAGACAGAGGATTTTGTCCGCAGCTTCTCTCACCGGGACACCTTGGGCATGACCCAAGTGCTGGTGAGTATGGAAAAATGGAAACGGGATCAAGCGATCCCCCAATGGCAGGCCTGGTTGCAGCTTTTGCAAAGCGCCCTCGCCTGTCAGGCAGGTCAGCCTGCCGCCTCCCCCCACGCCAGAACCCTGTCTGCCAACCGCAGCGCCCGGGAGCTGATGCAGGGGATCACGCAGTTACAGAAAATCATTGAATATGCACAGGGTAATGTGTCAGTTGCCGCCATCTGCGGTTACCTCCAATGGACCCTGAGATAGGAGTATATAATGGAAGAGCAGACAACACCTATGCCCCCGCTGCCGGAAAAGGTGACGGTGGTGGACATTCAGTTCCGCCCGGGGCAGAAGGTTTACTTTTTCGACCCGGCAGGACATACCCTGCAAGCCGGTGACCATGTGATCATCGACACCGCCCGGGGCCCGGAATACGGCTACTGCACCGCCGGCAATCATGCCATCGCCCGGAAGGATGTGGTTGCGCCCCTGCGCCCGGTGCTTCGGATCGCCACAGAGCAGGATCAGAAAACTGCCGCAGACAACGCCGCCAAAGAAAAGAAAGCATACGAAGTATGTATGCAGAAGATCGCCCAGCAGGGACTGGATATGCAGCTGGTATCCGCCGAATATGCCTTTGACGGCAGCCGTATCCTTTTCTTCTTCACTGCCGACGACCGGGTAGATTTCCGGGAACTGGTGAAGAGCCTTGCCAGCACCTTCCATACCCGCATTGAGCTGCGGCAGATCGGTGTCCGGGACAAAGCGAAGATGGTAGGCGGTCTGGGCATCTGCGGCAGACCTTTCTGCTGCGCAAGCTTTTTGGACGATTTCCAACCGGTCTCCATCAAAATGGCAAAGACGCAGAATCTCTCCCTGAACCCCACCAAGATCTCCGGCACCTGCGGCAGACTGATGTGCTGTCTAAAATACGAGCAGGATGCCTATGAGGATCTGCTCCGCACCGCCCCCAAGGCAGAGTCCTTTGTGGACACCCCCGACGGGCGAGGCACTGTGGTGGAAGTAGACCTGCTGCGGCAGCGGGTGAAGGTGAAGATGGAGGACCGTCCGGAGGTCATCGGCACCTTTGCCAACGAAGAAATTGCTGTGCTGCGAAACGGCAAGGCGAAAAAGAACGATCCCCCCATTCCTGCGGATCTGGCGCCCATCTCCGGCGGCGGCAAACGGAAAAAGCCCGCCGAGGAACAGGAGGACAAGCCCTTTGTGCTGGAATCCATCCGGTTGCGATATTCCGAGGAAGCCATTGCCGAAGAAGTGGCAGCGGAAGAACCCAAGGAGAAAAAGCCCGAGGAAAATTCCCAAAACCGCCGGCGCAAAAACCGCCGACCCAACAAACCCCAGCAGGAGAAGCAGACTGCTCAACAGGAGTCAAAACCCGCCCCCAAGGAAAACGGCGGTCAGGCCGACAAAGCACCCGGTCAGCGCTCCAACCACCGCCGCCGCAAATACCATCACAAACCCGGCGACAAAAAATCCCAGACCGGAACCAACTAAACAAAATAGGGTACACAGACTTATCGGCCTGTGTACCCATTTTTTATCCCTTTTTCTCGCGCATATCCAGTACTGCGATTAGCACGCCGGCAAGAATCACCAAAACTGAACCGACGGCAGTGCCGGGTCCGATGCGCTCCTGAAATACCAGCCATCCTACAAAAATACCGGTTATAGGCTCCACGGTGCTTAAAATGGATGCCCGCTGTCCGCCGATCCGGAACGCCCCCTGCTGGAACAAAACCACCGCGCCCACATTGATCACCAATGCCAACAGCAGACACAGGAGCCACCCGGACAAGGTGGTGGGAAGCGTCAACCCACCCCGGATCAGACACACCGTCAGCAACAGCATCGCGCTGATGGCAGAAACCCAGAAGCTGAACCGGAAACCGGAAATCTCCTCTTTATAGGCAAATGAGGAGAGCAGCAAGATATACCCCGCGTAAGTCACGCCAGAGCCCACCGCCAATGCGCCGCCCCGTAAGTCCAACGGCTCACCCGGGTCATAAAACAGACAGATACCCACCACGCAAAGGGCAACGCACAGCATGGTCCCTATCTTCACCCGCTGCCGGAAAAACAGAACGCCACCCACCACAGTCAGCGCAGGATAGATAAAATGCAGCACCGTTGCCGTACCGGATGCGATATAGTGATAAGAGGCAAACAGCAAAAGAGGTGTCAAAGCGCAACCCATCACGCCCACGGCACCCATAGGAAGCAGCGCCTTGCCCGGCACCCGTAACGATTCCCCCCGGCACACCACCAAAAGTCCCAGCATGGGGACGGACAGGGCGTTCCGCAGAAACACCAAGCTGAGAGAGTCCATGCCCTGGGCATAGATAAGCTTTGTCAGCAGCGGCATACAACCAAACAGAAAAGCGCTGGCAATTACCAGCAGATACCCCACAAAAAGCGTAGATTTTTTCGTCATTTCCCACCTCAGCTTCCCAAAACACCCTGTTCCCGAAACAGATTTTCCAGCTGCTGCATCCGCTGGACCGCGGCATCTCCATTCATCACCGCCACCGCGTTACACAGATAATCTGCAAGGCACACCGGGGCAATGGCCGTATTTTTAATACCTCCGGCATCCACATGGCAGCCCAGCAGCACCGTGGCATAATCCGCCACAGCATCATAGGGCGCTGCCGTCACCAAAATCACCGTTACCTTCTGCTTTTTCAGAATTTCCAGGACAGAAAGCGCCTGCTTGGTGTACCGGTGGAACAAATACACCAGACACACATCATCCTGGGTCAGATCCAGCACTGATTCCACGTCGCCGTTAAAACCCGCGCTCAGCAGATGCACCTCGCCCCGCACCGTGGCAAACCGGGAAAAGGCGTAGTGGGCCAAGGCGAAGGACTCCTTCATACCGAATGTGAACACCCGCTTTGCCCGGGCGATCCGCTCCACCGCATCGCAGATCCGGTCATAGGGCAATTCCCGAAAGGTATTTTCAATACAGGCAAGATCCTGCCGCAAGGTGTCGGACAAAAGAGCATCCCCGGCAGAAGCGGTCTGGGTGCGCTGAAATTTATCCAGCAGGTCCGGCTGCCGGTGCAGCTGACCTTGCACCGCCTGCTGAAAATCCTTGTAGCCGGAAAATCCCAATCGGCGGCAGAACCGCAGGACAGAAGTGGTACTGGTGCCTACGGCAGCGGCGATCTTATCCAATGTAAAAAAAGCAAAATCATGGACATGGCCAAAGTAATACCCCGCCACCTCCCGCTCAGAACGGGTCATGGTGTTGAGGCTTTGTTTCACAGTCTCCATCAGATTCATAAACAGTTCTCCTCTTTACAAGCTACCAACAGAATACCCCAAAGCAGAAGAAATGTCAATGTACTATTTGCTACAATTTTAGGCTGCCCTATTGACAAACCCCCAACTTGGCAGTATACTTTGGGTGAAATAAAGCAAATTTTACATTTTACTTGTGCTTTTGTATTAAATACTTTTTAGGAGGATTTGGATCAATGACAGAATTTTTGTACCTAAACGAAGAAGATATGATCAAGGCCGGTGTGCTGGATTCTGCCCGGTGCATCGACGTGGAAGAGGAGCTGTTCGGTCTGCTGAGCAAGGGTGATTACCGCATGGGCGGCGACAAGCACAATGCCCACGGCATCGCTATGAAGTTCCCCAAGGAAAGCCCCTTCCCCAATATGCCTCTGGATGCCCCTGACCGCCGATTCATGGCGATGCCCGCTTATGTGGGCGGTCGATTCAATGTGGCCGGTCAGAAGTGGTACGGCTCTAACATCATCAACCCTCAGCGGGGTCTGCCCCGCTCCATTCTGATGATCATGCTCAACGATGTGGACACCTGCGAGCCCATCGCCCTGATGTCCGGCAACCTGGTCAGCTCTGTGCGTACCGGCTGCGTCCCCGGTGTTGCCACCAGATACCTGGCTCGGAAGGGTTCTAAGGTCTGCGCCTGCATCGGCGCCGGCCCTGTGAGCAAGGCTTGTTTCGAAGCCATCGTTCTGGAAGCCAAGGAACTGGAAGAGGTTGTTGTCTGTGACCTGTTCCTGGAAAAGGCCGAATCCTTTGCCAAGGAAATGGCTGAGAAATACGGCTTGAAGGGTACTGCCACCACCTGCCTGGAAGATGCCATCAAGTCTGCTGATATCATCAGTGTGGCCGCCTCTTCTGTGAAGCCCATCCATATTGAAGAGTCCTGGCTGAAACCCGGCAGCGTTGTCATGTTCACCGGTCGCGGCACCATCACCGAGGACTACTACCTGAACGCTAAGGTGATCTGGGACCACGCGCCCATGCACGAGGTCTACTACGACGAGCATCTGATGCTGCCGGAAAATGAGCGGTTCATCAACGGCATCGGCGTGCAGATCTACCGCATGATGTACGAAGGCAAGCTGCCTCCCATCACCGAGTCCACCAGTCTGGGCGATGTGATCAACGGTACCCGTGTGGGTCGCGCGTCCGAGGAGGAGCGGATCTGCTTCATCACCGGCGGTATTCCCGTGTGGGATGTGGGCTGGTCCTATGAGGTCCTGCAAAACGCGAAAAAAATGGGTCTCGGTCAGACCCTGAAACTGTGGGACACCCCCGCTTTGGCATAAAATCACCCCGGTGCAGTTCAAACTGCACCGGGGTGAACTTTATTTTGCAGCTTTTGCCATGCGGCGTTCTTCCTTGGTCTTGCAGAACTTCTCCAACTGAGGCACCAGCATCAGGCAGATCAGTGCAGCGGTAAAGCCACCGTTATACAGGCAGAAGCCACCGTGCATATCCGGCACAGCCGTCACCAGCAGGTAGTGCAGACCGCTTGCCAGCACACCGTAACCGAAACCGTACTTACCGGAAACGGGAGAAAGACCGTTGGCATAGCACAGACCGATGAGAATGGACTGATTGCTGATCGTCAAGCTGTAACTCTCCACACCCAACAGCTTGGCGATCCAGCCAAAGAGGAAGGATGTGACAATATAACCCACCATAATCGGCAGAACATTGCCGGGGTGACTGCCGGAATTACAGGTCGCCAACATACAGAACACGATACCGAAGGTCATACCGGTCCAAACCGTAGACATCCGGGCGGTGCCGCCATCAATGAAGCCCGCCAGATTGAAGTAAGCAACGATCATCAAGCCGAATACACCCACATTCATCAAAAATGCCGACGTACCGTACTTAGCGGTGAAGCACACACCGTGACCGGAATCCTTCAAAAGCTGCCAGTAATCCTTGGGTTTACAACCCATCAGCAGCGCAAACACAATGCAAAGGCCAAACACGGCAATGCAGAAAATATTACAGCCCCAGAAAAATTCCTTGGCAGGTGCTGCCAGAGTAGGCAGGTTCATCTTGGCGGGGGTAGTACCCAGCATCACATTGTACAGCACAGCCCGCAGGAAAAACGCGGTCATGCCGATAGGAACAGCGGC
Source organism: Faecousia sp. (assembly GCA_045126495.1). Lineage (GTDB taxonomy): Bacteria > Bacillota > Clostridia > Oscillospirales > Oscillospiraceae > Faecousia. Next base: position 2,963 of record JBGVON010000005.1, on the reverse strand, counting down.
AGAATAATGGTCATATCCCTTGTGGATATTGGGTGCGTGACCCAGACCGGCAAGCAGGAAAAAGCCGATTACCAAACCCACAAACAACGCAAGCACCAAACCAAGACCGTTAAAGCCCATATACTCTGCGCCGGGATAACGGAACAACAGCTCGGAGATCAACGGCGCGATGCCGGTGGAGTACAGCATAGCGTTGGAAACAGCGCCCAGCTTCTCTTTCTTCACAGCAGCATACAGGCAAACGCCCAGCACCGTGGGGATCATATTCAGAGGATTGATACCCCAAGAACCAAAACCGATGGTCAGCAGCACACCCAAGGTGGTCACCTGGTTGGGTTTTGCCCCGGGCAGGCAGCACAGCGCCGTACACACCAGACCCACCAGACCCATATTCAGGAAGGTGGCAGCATAGCCGAAAGCAAAGTAATTGGTGGAGATCTTACAGGGATTCAGCAGGATGTTCATTAGACCCGAGAACATGTTCGCCCGGTCGGGCATAAAACACGCACCCACAACAAAGCACAAAGATACAAACAGAAAAAACAGCTTCAAAAAGCATTCTTGGGACAGGTTTTTGATTTTCTTCATACTATCACCTCAATAAAAATCTGGGCAATCCGAGCCCATAAGATCGAATTGCCCAGACGGTCGGCATTTTTATCTTTTATGGTTCCCGGTGGTAGCCCACCTTGTTTCCGTCAGTTCCATAAAAGCGTGCTTTTACTCAGATCTTCTCAGCAGCCTCAACCACGTGCTTCATGAGCACACTGGTGGTCACAGCGCCCACGCCGCCGGGAACGGGGGTGATGGCGCCAACGATGGGCTCAACCTCGTCAAATACGCAGTCGCCGGACATGCCGCCCTTGCCCTTAGAGGTGATCTTCTCGGGATTCCAGTTCATGGAAACGTCGATGACGATCTGGCCTTCCCGGACAAAGTCCTTGGTCAAGCTGCCCAACACGCCGGCAGCAGAGATAATGATATCCGCGCCCTTGCAGATCTCTGCGGTGTTGACAGTCTTGGTGTGGCACACGGTGACGGTGGCGTTCTTGCCCATGAGCATCATAGCGGCAGGCTTGCCAACCACCAGGCTGCGGCCGATAACCACGGCATTCTTGCCCTTGCAGTCGATGCCATAGTGATCCAAAATTTCCATACAAGCGGCAGGGGTGCAGGGAGCATAGCCCAGATCCTGACCTTCAAAGACACCGGCGTTGGACATATGGGTCATGGAGTCCACGTCCTTACAGGGTGCCAGACGGTTGCAGATCTCATCCTGGTCTGCCTTCAAGTGCTTGGGCAGGGGGCGGAACATCAGCACGCCGTGAACAGAAGTGTCAGCATTGACTTCGTCAATGACCTTCAACACATCTTCCTTGGAAGCATCCTCGGGCAGAATGTAATTCTTAACTGCCACGCCCACTTCCTCAGCGCGCTTGGTCGCGCCCTTTTCGTAGGACAGGTCAGAAGGGTTCTCACCCAGACGGATGATACCCAAAGTAGGGGTGATGCCCTTCTCTTTCAGGGCAGCGGTACGGGTCTGCAATGCGGCAACCAGCGCCTCATTGACTTCTTTACCCAACAATTGCTTTGCCATAATAAAATCTCCTTCGTTATTGAGAATGAAATATTTTAAGTATAAAACACAAAGTGCAAAATAGATGTATTCGCTCCGCAAATGATTTAAATTTTATCCCGAAGGGATCCCTTCATTTTGCATTATGCATTTATCATTTTGCATTCTTTACACACCGAAGCCAGCCTTGACGGTATTGAAAATCTCGTCAGCCATAGCGCCGTACTTGCTGAGCATTCCCAGAGCCTTGGCGTTCATTTCCTCAGCAACCTCACGGTTTTTCAAGGTCTTGGTGTTAATGAACACGTTCAGGGAAGCAGCCTGCAAAGCAGCCTTGCAGCACACGGCGCCGCAGCCTGCATCGGAAACCGCAAGACGGCTGCCCTTTGCGGCAAAAACAGCGATGTACTCAATGGCCTGGCAGCACAGCTCCATGATCTTCATGGGGGTGGAGCAGGCGATGATGGTAGCTTCTTCCATGACAGCATCCCGGTTGGGATCGTCCTTGGGAATACCGTAAGCCTTGGCAAGCGGCAGGAAGTTCACTTCGTCAGCTTCCACCTGATTCAAAAGCTCAGTCTGCAAAGCATCGCACTTTGCCTTCAAAGCGATGATCTCTGCTTCCACCTCGGCATACTTCTTCTTACCTACGGTCAGGCTGCCCACCATGTTACCCAGCGCGGTACCGATGGCGCCTACCAAAGCAGCTGCGCCGCCACCGCCGGGGGCGGGCGCATCAGATGCCAAAACCTCCACAAACTTGCGGCAGGTTTCCAATGTCATATCCATAATAAAATTCTCCTTTGTCGAATTTTAATTAACAATTGACAATGGACAATGGACAATTAAGGTGTGCCTGCGGCACTATTTGAATCATTTGCAAAGCAAATGCCGAAATTGTCAACTGTCAATTGTCAACTGTCAATTTTTCACAAATGCTCCAAAAGCAGAGGCGGAAATCCGCCTCTGCCATTTGGAAAAATCAAAATTAGAACAGGCCGGACACCTTACCGGTCTCCACGTCCACATCGACGCGGCGGTATGCGGGGTCAGCAGCGGTACCGGGCATCATGGAGATGGTACCTGCCATGGGGCACAGGAACTTCGCGCCGCCGTACTCCAAGATATCGCGGACAGTCAGCTTCCAGCCGGTGGGCACACCCTTCTTGGTGGGATCATCGGACAGGGACAGGTGGGTTTTCACCATCATGGTGCAGTAGTCAGCGTACTTGGGATCGTTCTCAAAGCGCTCAGCCTTCTCGACAGCCAGAGGCAGCCAGTTAACGCCGTCAGCGCCATAAACTTCCTTAGCGATCAGCTCAACGCGCTTACGCAGAGGCATATCCAGATCGTACAGGAACTTAACTTCCACGGGATCCTCACAAGC
>JBGVON010000004.1:0-11901 GCA_045126495.1 Faecousia sp. | reverse complement strand
ATTTTAAAACAATTATTTTAAAAAAATAAAATTTAAAAAAAAATTTTTTTTTAAAAAAAAAAAAAAAAAAAAAAAAAAAAAAAAAACACGGCGGGTCTTCCGGATTGACCGGCCGGGATTTTTAAATGCAGAATGTAGGGGCGAGCATTGCTCGTCCGCAAAGCGTTCTTCCTTTGTCTTTGGGAGCCAGTGCGCACACTGGCGTGGCAATCTCCCGGAAGAATGTCATACTTTCTCACGGGCGGCGAAACGCCGCCCCTACGGATTCCATTGGAATGCTTTCGTAGGGGACGGGTGTCCCTACATATTTATTATACCAGAGGTTTTTTCAAAAATCTTCCCAACATTTTCCCAACCTTACAAAATTAAAAATCTAATATTCGCATATAAAAAACAAGGGTTTTTATATAAAAATACATTAAAAATCAAACAATCCGTTGAAAAGTACCGAAAAAATTTATGCCCAAAATTCACATGAACAAACTGTTAACAAAATATGAACACAAAAATCCACACCACATTACGTAGGGGCGAGCATTGCTCGTCCGTTACCGCAAAAACCAACTTGTATAGGCGGACGACCGATGGTCGCCCTTACAATTATTTATGACATAGATAGAATTCAATGAGCATTTTGAATAAATCGTAAATATTCTCCCTGCGCCCTTGCAAAATCCTGCAAACCCCCATATAATAAAGAAAAAGTTCTTCCAAAGGTGGATTTTATGAATCGTTTTCTGGCATCTTTACGGCAAAAATTCCAATATTTCATGGCGGGACGGTACGGTACAGACAAGCTGAATATGGCGATTCTGGGCGCGGGTCTTGTGATCTGCGTGCTGGTAATGTTTATCCGTCTGCCGATTGTAGATCTGATCTTGACACTTTTGTCCTATCTTTTAATGATCTGGGCGATTTTCCGTATGCTCTCCCGGAACACCTATAAGCGCTATCAGGAAAACCGCCGTTACCTGCGATTTTTGGAGCGGTTGAAGGACCGGGAGCATCGGTATTTTGACTGTCCCCGGTGCCGTCAGCCGGTGCGTGTTCCCCGGGGAAAGGGAAAAATCGCCATCACCTGTCCCAAGTGTAAGGAAAAATTTATCAAAAAGACGTAATTACCGGACGCAAAAAGCGTCCGGTTTTTCTTGACATGGGGGTATTCTCCCGCTATTATGAAACTGAAAAGTTATGAAAAGGACGAAAGCCATGAACCAAAAAATTCTGAAAATTGATGGATATTTAATGCCATATAAGGATGACCTTTCCTTGCGGGCGGAGCTGTACCGACAGAAGCTGGGGGAATTGGTCGCCCCCGGACAGACCCTGTCGGACTTTGCCAACGGCTATGAATATTTTGGCTTTCATCGCACCCGGGACGGCTGGTTCTACCGGGAATGGGCGCCGGGGGCGGAGAAAATGTACCTCACCGGCGATTTTTGCGGTTGGGATCGGTATGCCCATCCCATGGAAAAACTGGAAAACGGCGTTTTTGAATTGTTTCTCCCAGGTTATGATGCCCTGCAACACGGCAATGTGGTGCTGGCGGTGGTGGTTCATGACGGGCAGGAGCTGGAACGGATCCCTCTGTATGCGGAATATGTGGTGCAAAACCCCGAAAATCACGCCTGGAACGGTGTGATCTACTGCCCGGAAGAGGAATTTGTTTGGACAGATGCAGGCTTCAAACCCCGGAGAAAGCTGTTTATTTACGAGTGTCACATCGGCATGGCCCAGGAAGATGGCAAGGTGGGTTCTTATGAGGAATTTCGGGTGAAAATCCTCCCCCGCATCAAAAAATCAGGTTATAATACCATTCAGATCATGGCGGTGATGGAGCACCCCTATTATGCCTCTTTCGGCTATCAGGTGACCAATTTCTTCGCCCCCTCCTCCCGGTTCGGCACACCGGATGAACTGAAAAAACTCATTGATACTGCTCACAAAATGGGCATTGCTGTACTGCTGGACGTGGTCCATTCCCACGCCTGCCGGAACACCCGGGAGGGCATCAACCAATTTGATGGCACGGACCATCAATTCTTCCATGAAGGCCCTCGGGGGGATCATCCCGCGTGGGAGACCAAGTGCTTTGACTACGGGAAAAATCAGGTGCTGCACTTCCTTTTATCCAACCTGAAATACTGGCTCACCCGGTTTCATTTTGACGGCTTCCGCTTCGACGGGGTCACTTCCATGCTCTATCTGGATCACGGGCTGGGTACGGCGTTTACCGACTACGGAAAATACTTCTCCATGAACACCGATGTGGACGCGGTGACCTATTTGCAGCTTGCCACCACCTTGACCCGGCAGGTAAATCCCAACGCCATTTTGATCGCCGAGGATATGTCCGCCCTGCCCGGTTTGTGCCTGCCCATTGCAGATGGGGGCGTGGGCTTTGACTACCGCCTTGCCATGGGCGAGCCGGATCTGTGGATCAGGCTATTGAAAGATGTACCGGATGAAAACTGGGACTTGAACCACATTTACTATGAGCTCACCGTCCGCAGACCCAAGGAGAAGGTCATCGGCTACTGCGAGTCCCACGATCAGGCGCTGGTGGGGGACAAGACAATCATGTTCCGCCTGTGCGACAAGGAGATGTACACAGGTATGGCAAAACACAGCCAGAGCCTGATCATCGACCGGGGCATGGCCCTGCACAAGATGCTCCGTCTGTTGACCATGACCTTGGGCGGCGAGGGATACCTCAATTTTATGGGCAATGAATTCGGCCATCCGGAATGGATCGACTTCCCCAGAGAGGGCAACGGGTGGAGTTATCATTACTGCCGCCGGCAGTGGAGTCTGGCAGATGATGATAACCTGCGGTATGGGGAGCTTTGGGAATTTGACCGGGCAGCTGTGAAGTTATGTAAACGATACCGTCTGCTGGGCAAGCAGGATCGGCAGCTATATCTGCACAATGAGGAAAAAGTGTTGGTATATCAAAAGGGAGACCTGCTTTTTGCTTTTAATTTCCATCCAACAGAATCCTATGACGGCTTTGAAATCCCAGTGCCGGAAGCAGGGAAGTATGATGTTATTATGTCGACTGACGATTACTGCTTCGGCGGTTTTGGCAGAGTGTATCACCAGAGCTACCAAGCCAACAATGGTCACCTTCGTTTGTATTTGCCCAGCCGCACCGCTGTCGTCATCTGCCGGGGCAGATGAGGAAATGCAAAATGCAGAATGCAGAATGCAAAATGTAGGGGCGAGCATTGCTCGTCCGCGAAGCATTCTCCCTTTTGTCATTGCGAGCCAGTGCGCACACTGGCGTGGCAATCTTCCGGAAGGACGTCATACTTTCTCACGGGCGAGAAAGTAGGGGCGATGCATGAATCGCCCGTGGGCGGCGTTTCGCCGCCCCTACGGAACGAATGACATTATTACAGGAGGCCTTCTTTTATTTATCGTAGGGCGGGGCCTTGGTCCCGCCAGTATATAGACGTATTGTTTTCGGCGGGAGCAAGCCCCCGCCCTACAAATGAAAATTAGGATTATAAGAACCCCTGCCTGTTCACCGTGAACAGGCGGGGGTTCTTGCATATTATCGTTCTTTGCCCAGATAGAACAGTGCCAGGGTGCCGGGTCCGGAATGGGAACCGATCACCGCGCCTACGTAATGGATCAGCACGTTCTTCACGCCGCACTGCTCTTTCAGCAGATTTTCCAGATACCGGGCATCCTCCAAGCAATCGCCGTGGCTGATGAACACCGTGTCATTTTCTCCGGGCAGTGCCTGTTCTGTCATCTTCTTTGCCAGGGCGGCGATGGCGGCCCGTCTGCCCCGGGTCTTGGATACATTGATCAGGTGACCTTCATTGTCCACATGGAGTACCGGCTTGATTTGCAACATGGTGCCCACCAGCGCGGTGGCTGCGCTGACCCGGCCGCCCCGTTTCAGATACATCAGATCGTCCACGGTGAACCAGTGGCACAGATGGAATTTCCACTCCTCGCACCACAGGGTAAGCGCTTCCAAGGACAGACCTGCATCCCGCTTCTGACAGGCGTAGTACACCAGAAGACCTTGTCCCAAGGAGGCGCAAAGGGTGTCTACCACCTTTACCGTCCGATCCGGATACTTCTCCATAAGCTCTGTTGCTGCGATGACCGCAGACTGATAGGTGGTGGAAAGTCCGGAAGAGAAAGCCAGCACCAGGGCATCTTCTCCGGCGGCAAGAATGGGTTCGACAGCGTCCTGCCAATCCTGGGGGTTGGCGGCGGCGGTGGTGGCGTTTTCCCCCACCCGCAGGCCGTCATACATGGCTTTCAGCCAATCTTCGGTGTAGGAATGGATGGTCTGTTCCTGGAAGGTGACAGAGAGGTTCACCAGGGTAAGACCCAGGTCTTGGTACATCTGCGCGGGAAAGTCGCAGCAGGAATCGGTTACAATGCGGTATGCCATAAAAAATCTCCTTGCATGAAAATTTGGTTACAGTTGACAATAGCCAACGGATATTGGATAATAATGGGTAATGCGGTGGGCATTTTGTTGCTTGCCATCCCTCGACTTCGCTCGGAATGACAAAAGAAAAACGGGCGGATATTATCGCCCCTACGGATATGCATTCGCAACATAGGCCCGATGGCTTACATTGTAACCCAAGGGTGAGGAAAAACCAAGACACCGGCGTTGGAATTGACGGAAATGACCGCTCCCGGCGGTAGAATTTCCAATTCTACTGGCAGTAGAGTTCTGTAAAAAATTTTGAAAAAGACGAAAAAGGGGAGATTTTCTTGATAAAATACTTAATGAAAGTTTGCTTGCCAAAGGGTCTGCCTGCATCGGACGGCAAGGTCCGCGCCGCGGCAGGTCGGCTGTCCGGTTGGGTGGGCATCGGCTGCAACGCCCTTTTATTCGGGGTAAAATTCCTCATCGGCACGCTTTCCGGCTCGGTGTCTGTCACCGCTGACGCCATGAACAACCTGTCCGATGCCAGCAGCAGCCTGCTGACGCTTATCGGTTTCCGGCTGGCGGAAAAGCCTGCCGACGAGGATCACCCTTACGGCCACGCCCGGTTTGAATATCTGTCCGGTTTAGCGGTGGCGGTGATGATCATTGTCATTGGCTTCGAGCTGGGAAAATCCTCTTTTGGGAAAATTCTGGATCCCACCCGGGTGGTCATGTCTTTGCCCATGCTGCTGGCCTTGGCAGGCTCGATCCTGATCAAACTGTGGATGTCCTTGTTCAACACCCGGCTGGGTAAGCATATTGACTCCGCCGCCCTCCTTGCCACCGCCGCGGACAGCCGCAACGACTGTATTTCCACCCTTGCCGTTTTGGCGGCAGCGGCGCTGGAAAAATTCACCGGCTGGCAGATCGACGGCTTTGTGGGTCTTGGGGTAGCGGGTTTTATTCTGTGGAGCGGGGCGAAAGCGGTGAAGGAGACAGTGAGCCCTCTGCTGGGGGAGTCCGCGAGTCCCGAATTGCAGCGCGCCATTGTGGCATTATTAAAGGAAGAGCCTGCGGTGCTGGGCTACCACGATCTTATGGTCCACGATTATGGTCCGGGTCAGCGGTTCGGCAGTCTCCACGTGGAGATGGACCGCGCCCACGATGCTCTGTGGTGCCACGAGCTGATTGACAATCTGGAACGGAAAAGCTTGCAGGATCTGGGAGTGCATCTGGTGATCCATTATGACCCGGTGGTGGTGGGCGATCCGGAGTTGGACGCCCTGCGGGAGATTTTGTCCGGGGCGCTGATCAAAGAAGATCCACGGCTGACCTTCCACGATCTGCGTATGGTGGAAAGTCCCGGGCATACCAATTTGATTTTTGACATAGCCCTGCCCCATGATCTGTCCGGCAGGGAAAAGGATATCAGAAAGGCATTGGAAAATGCCTTGGCAGAGAATCGCCAAGGCACATTCTATCTGGTGATCACCTTTGATCGGGGCGAGGCTTTTGGAGGGTAAGAAACAGCAGGCACGCCCATAAAAACAGGCTCAATGCCCAATACTGCCCGCACATCATGGGGGCGGAGAACATGACCAGAAGCACATACAGCACCAGTCCCACTTCCGTCGAAAAATATACCGACAGGAAGTTGCCGATTAGTAAAATCAGCGTCAGGATTAAAATAATAGCGCTTATGAGCCGCAGGATCAGATGGGTCTTGCGGCTTTCTTCTTTTCTTCCCAGAAAATAAAGCCAGTAGGGCGGCACGAAAAAGCCAATGCTCAGGGCAACCAGCACCGCCTTTTCCCCGGCGGTTGGATTGCTCACAAAGCCCAGCCCCACGCAGACGGCATACAGCGCCGCCCAGACGATAGTTAAAACAATTTTTTTCATAATACACCACTTTTAAAATTGAGAATTGAGAATTGAAAGTTGAGAATTAAAGTGTGAGAATTCTCAATTCTCCATTCAATTCATCGTTCCTTGACTGCGGGCGAAAAGCTGGGCGATCCGTGCCCGGAGGGCGGCTGCTTCCGGGGTCTGGGCAGTGCCGTCGGTGTCGATCCACCGGGCAGATGCCTGCTGGGCAGCCTTTAATGTGGCAAGGTCACAGCTGAGATTTGCCACCCGGAACACCGGCAATCCCGATTGCCGGGAGCCGAAGAAATCACCCGGGCCCCGCAATCGCAAGTCCTCCTCGGCGATTTTGAAGCCATCGGTGGTCTTGCACAGGGCTTTGAGCCGTTGCAACGTCTCTGGATTTTGGTTCCGGGAAGTGAGGATGCAGTAGCTTTTTTCTTTACCTCTGCCCACCCGTCCCCGGAGCTGATGGAGCTGGGAAAGTCCGAACCGGTCCGCGTCCTCAATGACCATCAGGGTGGCGTTGGGCACGTCCACACCCACCTCGATCACCGTGGTGGCCACCAGAACATCGGCTTCCCCTGCGGCAAAGGCGGACATGACCGCCTCCTTTTCCGCTCCCTTCATCTGCCCGTGGAGCAGACCCACCCGCAGATCCGGGAATACGGTTTGTTGCAGGGTTTCTGCCCACACCGTGGCGGCTTTCAGGTTCAGGGCGTCATTTTCCTCCACCGCCGGGCATACCACAAAGCACTGATGCCCCTGGGCAACCTGCTTGCGGATGAAATTGTTGATTCGCGCCCGGTAGCTTTCGTCCACCAGGAAGGTGTCCACCGGCTCTCTGCCCGGGGGAAGCTCATCGAGAATGGAGACTTCCAGATCGCCGTACATCAAAAGCGCCAGGGTTCGGGGAATGGGGGTGGCGGACATCACCAAAAGGTGGGGGTCCTGCCCCTTTTCCGTCAGCGCTGACCGCTGACCCACACCGAACCGGTGCTGCTCGTCGGTGATCACCAGACCCAGATCCCCAAAGACCGAGTTGTCGGACACCAAGGCGTGGGTGCCCACCACCAGCTGGGCCTGTCCTGATTCCATCTGCGCCCGTACCGTCTTTTTCTCCTTGGAGGTCATAGAACCGGTGAGCAGGCCAACGGTGATCCCCAAGGGGGTCAGGAGCTTGGAAAGAGAGGCAAAGTGCTGCTCCGCAAGGATCTCCGTGGGCGCCATCATGGCGGCTTGGCGACCGTTTTTCACCGTAAGGTATGCCGCGGCGGCAGCCACCATGGTCTTGCCGCTGCCCACATCTCCCTGGACCAGCCGGTTCATGGGCGCGCCCCGGCGCAGATCTGCTGCGATCTCGCCGATGGCGCGGCTTTGCGCCCCGGTGAGGGTGAAGGGCAGGGCGTTGTAAAAGGCCGTTAAGTCGCAATTTTCATAGGCGGGGGTCTTTTTCATGGCGCGCTTTGCCCGCATGAGAGAAAGACCTGCGGAGAACACGAAAAATTCCTCGAAGATCAGCCGTTTTTTCGCCATCTCCGCTTCTTCCATGGAGGCAGGTTCGTGAATGGCGTAGTATGCCCGTTCTGCCGGCAGGATGCCGTATTCCTCCCGAATGGGCTGGGGGATGATCTCTTCCGGCACATCACAGATGGCAAGGGCTTGCCGCACCGCTTTCAGCACCGATGCATTGGAAAGTCCCGCGGTGAGGGGATAGATGGGCAGGACACGCCGGGTGGTCAGGGGGGCGCTGTCCGGGGATTCAAAGACCGGGGAGGTCATATTGTAGCCGATAAAATCTCCGGATACCGCGCCGTAGAAGATGTACTCCTTGCCGTATTGGAGCTGTTCGGCGGTGAATTTTTGATTGAAAAAGGTCAGGGTCAGCCGACCGGAGTGGTCCGCCACCTGCACCTTGGTGATATCCAGACCCTTGCGGATGTGGGCGGTGCGGGGGGCGTTCATCACCATTGCCTTGAAGCAGGCGGGGGTGTCCACCTCTAATTTTTCGATGGGGAGGATTTTCGTCCGGTCCTCGTAGCCCCGGGGGAAATGGCAGATGAGGTCTTCCAGGGTGAAGATGTTCAGGGCGGCAAACTGCTTTGCCTTGGTAGGGCCGATGCCTTTTAATATGGTAATGGGGTCGGAAAGCTTTGCCACAAAGAACACCTCCTTATAAATTGAGAATACAAATTGAGAATTTTTACCGTATCATTTCTTTATTATAAACCAAGAACCGAAAATTGCAAACAGGAAATACAATTTCTCCGTTGTCATTGCGAGCCTGCGTTAGCAGGTGTGGCAATCTCCCGGTATTATCTGCCCGCGGGCGGCGAAACGCCGCCCCTACGGATTTCATTGAAATGCTTTCGTAGGGGACGGGTTTCCCGTCCCTTTGTTGTCATCCCCAGCGAAGTCGAGGGATCTCACGAAACTGGCTGGCTGCCCATATCCCGAGAGATTCCTCGGCTACGCTCGGAATGACAGACCGTTTGTAGGGGCGACCATCGGTCGTCCGTAAAGCCTTCCCCGGGGGAAACCTTTGGCAGTAAAAAGGCATGAAAAAACGCCTTCCGAACAATTACGGAAGGCGATATTTTCAGAGAAGTCTATAACTTAGGCCAGCTTGTTCAGCTTCAATGTCAGGCTGCTCTTCTTGCGGGCAGCGGCATTCTTGTTGACGATACCCTTGTTGACGCCCTGGTCAACAGCCTTAACGGCCAGCTTGTAGGCAGCTTCGGCAGCGGTGCGGTCACCGGATTCCAAAGCAGCATCAAACTTTTTCAGGACAGTCTTCAACGCAGTCTTGTTCGCCTTGTTCTTCTCGTAAGCGATCTGGGAAGAAATGACATCCTTCTTAGAGGACTTGATGTTGGGCATTGTTACACCTCCTGTTGCGTATTTTGCTCATGCACTGTCCAATTATAGCGAAGGTTTCCCATAAAATCAATACCTTTTTTAAAAAAATACGAATATTTTCCGGTTTTTCCCAGAGCGCCATGCCCCTTGTGGTAAAAAACAAAATCGGACACAAGATGTAGCGTATGACGAAACAGGGTATAGAAGCAAAAGTTTGTCAAGAGGGAATTTTTCAGGAAAAAATTCTCTCCCGTCAAAATGTGCACAAAGAAAAAGTGACAAAGTTGTTAAACTTTCCGGGGTGCAGTTATGTTAACCGAAATGCATATTTTTCTTGGATTTCCCCATCTGTGGAAAAACCTGTGGAGAATGTGGAAAACTCATGGCTTTCAGCGGAAGTTTTCCACTGGCGCCGGGTTTTTTTCCGGGAGAATTCATGCATAGACAGGTGCATAAGGGCAGATTTTCCCGGTTTGGGAAGAATTATGTTGCCGTTAGAACCACCTGTCATTTTCCGGGAATTCTCACAATTTGTTTCCGTTTTCTGTCCCCATTCCACAAAAATCGGCAGTCCTCTCCTGTGGGGGTGAAAAATTTTTGTAGGATTTTAACAAAAATGGTTTTTGTATGAATTTGCCTCCGGGGGAAATACTCCTCTTAACAACATTTTGCAGGAGGACGTATGCAGGGGAAAGTGGAGATCTGCGGTGTGAACACCGCAAAACTGAGGGTTTTATCCCAGACCCAGATGGACAGCCTGCTGTTGCAGGCAAAAAAAGGTGATGCCAACGCCCGGCAGACCCTTATTGAGGGAAATCTGCGATTGGTGCTTTCGGTGATCCAGCGCTTTGAAAAACGGGGGGAGAGCCCAGACGATCTGTTTCAGGTGGGGTGTATTGGTCTTATGAAGGCCATCGCCAATTTTGATCCCACCAAGGGGGTGCGGTTTTCCACCTACGGGGTGCCCATGATCGCCGGGGAGGTCCGGCGGTATCTGCGGGACAATTCGGCGATCCGGGTGAGCCGTTCACTGCGGGATGTGGCGTACCGGGTGCTCCAATGCAAGGAGACCATGGTCACCAAGCTTGGGCGCGATCCCACCAATGCGGAGGTGGCGAAGGAGCTGGATCTTGCCGAGAGCGAGGTGGCGGAGGCGCTGGATGCGGTGTGCGCCCCGGTGAGCCTGTACGATCCGGTGTACGCTGAGGGGGGCGACCCCCTGACCATTCTGGATCAGGTCCGGGACAACCGGAACACCGAGGGTAACTGGATCGACCAGATCTGCCTGCAATCGGCATTCCGGGCGCTGGGCGCAAGGGAGAAGCAGATCCTCAGCCTGCGGTTTTACGACGGCAAGACCCAGATGGAGGTGGCAAACGCCCTGGGGATCTCCCAGGCCCAGGTATCCCGGCTGGAAAAAGGGGCGATCAAGACCATGCGGAAATCATTTAGCCTGTCGTAAATAATTGAGAATGGAGAGTTGGGAATTATTTAGATTTATAAAAGCCATGTAGGGGCGATTCATGAATCACCCGCGGGGAATCTGTTTAAGCTTATAGCTGATAAGCATGCTAATGCAGGAATTCCGTTGGGATTCCTGCGTTTTTATGCACTTCTTCTTGACATGTTGTAGCTAATCAGCTATAATACAGACAGGTAAAATATATGTAAGGTATATATTATGGCTAGACATCTATTGAAAGGAGCATTTTTGTGTCAATTTCTATCGCCTATATCCCCAAGGGTTACTCCGCAGAACAAAAGCAGATCATGATCCGCAAGACCAAGGAGGCCTGCATGTCCGGCCTGGGTCTGACCGAGCTGCACTCTTTCGTGTTTGTCCAGGAGATCGAGCCGGATTGCATGGACGAGCAGACCAAGACCATGAAGTGCCTGTTTGTCTACACTACCATGGGCAAGACCCTGGAGGGTAAGAATGAGCTGTGCAAGGGTTTTGATGAAGCTTGCCAGGAAGCCTTTGGCGACGAAAAGGGCCGCACCATTGTGATCTTCAAAGAGCATAGCGATGAAAATGCCGGTTCCAACGGCCTGCTCCGCCCCTTTAATCCCAATTACTAATGTAGAAAGTCCCACAAAAGCTTGCTTTTGTGGGACTTTTAAGGTGGTTACGATGTATAGGATGTCGCTGACCTCGTAAGCTGATATAGAGAGGCAGAACAAAAAATATAGACAAAACGATGTTTTAATATTATTTTATGAAAATTCGCAAATTTCCGCATTAGCGCCTATAATATTTCACAAATTGATATTGATTTTGAATATTATACACATCAACTATAAACTTTAATAGAGCCCCGCGGGTGGCGAAACGCTACGGATTCTAAGGAAATGTTTTCGTAGGGGACGTGCTTCCTGTCCCTGCATTTTTTAATTGGCATATCTGCCTGTTTTCGGGCATAACCTTTCCCAAAAGGGTAAGGGGGCGTTGTATGTCTGCCAAGTTTACGGACCTGCATTGCAAGGAGGTCATCTGCATCAGCGACGGACGGCGGCTGGGCTTTATCAGTGACGTGATCATCCAGCTACCCAAGGGAGAGGTAAGCGCCATCGTGGTGCCCGGACGGTGCAAAATGGGCGGATTGGGTCCTCCCCGGGACGATTTTGTGATCCCCTGGTGCAATATCTGCCGGATCGGCCCGGATATTGTGCTGGTGGATATCAACCCGGATAACTGCCGGGTCCTTAGGGGAAAACCCAGATTGCTGTTTTGACCATTGAAGACGTAGGGGCGAGCATTGCTCGTCCGCTTGTAC
>JBGVON010000003.1:0-9602 GCA_045126495.1 Faecousia sp. | reverse complement strand
AAGGGCGCCGATCAGCGGTTCTGTGGTGGGTATGGGCAAAAAAGCAAACGCATCTAGGAACACGGCGCTAAGCGCCATTCCCATCAGAGAACCAAAAAAGAACTTCTTACCGATCTTTACACCCGCCAAAGCGAACAGCGGCAGATTCATAATGGCTGTGATCACACCTACACTGCCCCGTCCCAGTATACGAACCAATATCATGGCAAGACCGGACAGACCGCCTGCATTTAGATCATTGGGCGTCAAAAATAAGTTGAAACCCAAGCCGAACAGAGCGCAACCGGCGGTAATTTTTAGAATTTCGTATACAGATTTCCAGGGTCTTTGCATAGTGCCTCCTACATATCAAAGCTGATCTGTTTTTCCGGGGCATCCTCCTCTTTCAAGAGTGCGCCGGCGGTGGGTATTGTCTTATTGCGGTAACGGGCGGCATTGACAATGCCGCTTTCTTCCAGCATCACAACACTGCTCAGTATTGCCTTCTTTTTCAGGCTCATTACCGCAACACCTTGGGTGTTTTTCGTGGTCTTGGGGCTTAGCTGCGCAGTAGAAATAATAGCTGCGCGTCCATCAGTGGAGTACAATACTACCTGCTGATCTGCATCCATCACCATAGCTGCCACCAAAGGACTCTTATCAGAGAACGCCGATGTCAGGCGGCGGCGGTTGGTCTTGGTCTCATAGGCAGACAGCGGCACCTTTGCCGCTTTGCCATTTTCAAAAAAGAACAAGACGAAGCCCTTATAATCACCCGGCAAGACTACCTGCAACACAGTCTCTCCCGGATCCATACCCAACTTCTGAGGCAGATAATCGCCAAGCAGCGATGCCTTACTATCCTCAAAATCGGAAAGTCTGGTCTTATAGCACTGGAACTGGCTGGTAAACACCAGAAGCTCTGCCTTATTGGTGGTCTCCCGGGAAAAGGCAAGGCTGTCGCCCTCTTTGAACTTCTGCTCACCGGACATCCGCAAAGATTGGGCGGTAATCTTTTTTAAATAGCCTTCCTTGGAGATAAAGAGGGTCACAGGATAATCCGGGATCTGCTCCTGTTCATCCTCTACCTGGGTCTGCTGGACTTCATAAATGATCTGTGTCTTTCTGGGCTGTCCATACTTCTCAGATACCTGCTGCAATTCCTTAATAATCAGGTTTTTCAGCTTACGGTGGCTGCCCAATGTGTCTTGCAGATCGGCAATATCCTTTTCCAATTCGGAAATCGCCTTGGTCTGTTTGAGGATGTACTCTTTATTGATGTTGCGCAGCTTGATTTCCGCCACGTAATTGGCCTGCACCTCGTCGATGCCAAAGCCGATCATCAGGTTCGGAACTACTTCATTTTCCAGTTCCGTTTCCCGGATGATCCGGATCGCCTTGTCAATATCCAGAAGAATGCGTTCCAAGCCTTTCAGCAGGTGCAGCCGTTCCTCTTTTTTCTGGATCTGGAAATACAGACGGCGCTTAATGCAATCCGTCCGCCAAGCGGTCCACTCCTCCAAAATTTCTCCAATGCCCATGACTCTGGGCATACCGGCGATAAGAATGTTGAAATTGCAGGCAAAGCTATCCTGCAAGGGGGTCACCCGGAACAGGCGCTGCATAAGCTTTTCCGGTTCTACACCCCGCTTCAAGTCGATGGTCAGCTTCAAGCCACTCAGGTCGGTCTCGTCCCGCATATCATTAATCTCTTTGATCTTGCCTGCCTTAATCAGCTCCGCCACCTTATCCATAATGGCTTCTGTGGTGGTGGAATACGGGATCTCGGTGATCACGATGCGGTTTCCGTCTTTCTCATAATGCCACTTTGCGCGAAGTTTAAAGCTACCCCGTCCTGTGGAGTAAATCTCCCGGGTAACGGCTTCGTCAAACAAAAGCTCTGCGCCCGTGGAGAAATCCGGACCGGGCAGGGTCTCCAAAATGTCATGATCCGGGTTATTGATCAAAGCAACCGCGGTATCGCAGACCTCTTTCAAGTTAAAAGAGCAGATATTGCTTGCCATGCCTACGGCGATACCCTGATTGGCGGTAACCAATATGTTGGGAAAAGACGTGGGAAGCAGGCTGGGTTCTTTCATGGTGCCGTCATAATTGTCCACCATGTCCACCGTATCGGAGTCAATATCCCTGAAAAGCTCGCTGCTGATAGCATCCAGCTTTGCTTCTGTATAACGGGAAGCGGCATACGCCATATCCCGGGAGTAAACCTTACCGAAGTTACCCTTGGAATCTACAAAGGGATGCAATAGCGTCTCGTTGCCCCGGGCAAGGCGCACCATGGTCTCATAGATGGCTGCGTCACCGTGAGGGTTCAGTTTCATGGTCTGACCCACAATGTTGGCGGATTTCTGCCGACCACCGTTGAGAAGACCCATTTTGTACATGGTGAACAACAATTTCCGGTGGGAGGGCTTAAACCCGTCGATCTCCGGAATTGCCCGGGAGACAATAACGGACATAGCATAGGGCATATAGTTGATCTCCAAGGTCTCGGAGATCGCCTGCTCTGTGGTAGAACCAACCAGACCCACCACGCCGCTGGTGTCCACTTTTTTCTTATTTAGTTCCGGTTCTTTCTTCTTTCGTGCCATAATAATCCTCCTGCCATTTTAAATCAGCGCTTATACCGGTGTGGCAATCCCCCAAAACGCAGAAGATTGCCACACCAGTGACATCGGTCACTGGTTCGCAATGACAAATAAGTTAAGAAATGTCTGCCAATTCCAGATACTTGGCGCCATTCTCCGCAATAAAATTCTTTCGATCATTGAGTGCGTCGCCCAAAAGCACATCGAAGTAATGGGCTGTACGCTCCGCATCCTCCGGCATGACCTTAATCAAACGCCGGGTTTCCGGGTTCATGGTGGTCATGGACATCATCTCCGGGTCATTCTCACCAAGACCCTTTGACCGCTGGATGGTATACTTCTTTCCTTCCAGTTGCTGCAAGATCCTCACTTTTTCCAGTTCATTATAGGCAAACTGGGTCAGTTCCTTGCCACCTTCTTTATAGTTGATCTCAAAGAGGGGGGATTCCGCGATATACACGTATCCATCCCGGATCAACGTGGGGCAAAGGCGATAAAGCATGGTGAGGATCAGGGTGCGGATCTGGAAACCGTCCACGTCCGCGTCGGTACAGATGACCACTTTGTTCCAGCGAAGATTGTCGATATCAAAGCTGCTGAGATCCTTTGCCTTTTTCCCTTGAATCTCCACGCCGCAGCCCAGCACCTTCATAAGATCGGTGATAATGGGCGAGGCAAAAATCTTATTGTAGTCCGCTTTGAGACAGTTGAGGATCTTGCCGCGGACAGGCATAATGCCCTGAAATTCCGCGTCACGACTCAGCTTAACGCTGCCCAATGCGGAGTCGCCCTCCACGATATACAGTTCCCGGACATTTACATCCTTGCTCCGGCAATCCACAAATTTCTGCACCCGGTTGGCAATATCCACCTTGGCGCTGAGATTTTTCTTAATATTGCTCTTGGTCTTTTCCGCGCTCTCCCGCGCCCGCTTATTGATAAGGATCTGCTCCGCGGCGCGGTCTGCCTCCTGCTTATTTTCCAAAAACCACACCTGCAACTGATCCTTAAAGAAGTTGGTCATGGCCTCCTGGGTGAATTTGGAGTTGACGGATTTCTTGGTCTGGTTTTCAAAGCAACCGATGGTGGAGAAGCAGTTGGTCACGATAACCAGACTGTCCTGCACATCCTGGAAAATGATCTTGCTTTCGTTTTTGGTGTATTTATTGCTGTCCCGCAGGTACTTGTCAAACGCGGCGGTGAAGCCGGAACGCACCGCCCTGTCGGGACTGCCCCCGTATTCCAACCAAGAGGAGTTGTGATAATATTCCGTATGGCTCAGCTGCTTGGAGAAACAGAAAGAGGTAGTGATTTTCAGCTTCATCTCCGGACGGTTTTCCGCATCACGACCCCGGCGCTCCGTCTCCCAGTATATCGGCATGGTAAAGGCATTATCCCCTACCAGCTCCTCAATATACTGACGGATACCGTCCTGATAGCAATATTCCTCGGTCTCAAACTTAGAACCCACCTGATTGCGGAAGCGGAAGGTGATACCCTTATTCACCACTGCCTGCCGGCGCAGCACATCCCGGTAATAGTCCGCAGGGATGTTAATATCCGTAAAGACCTGCTTATCCGGACGCCAATGGAACACAGAACCGGTCTTTTTCCGGTCTGCGGGTTCTTTTTTCAGTCCACCCTTATTTCTGCCCTTTTCAAAATGCAGATCATACCGGAAGCCGTCACGGCGGATGGTGGCATCAAAAAACTCCGAAGCATACTGGGTAGCGCAGGAGCCAAGGCCGTTCAGACCCAGAGAATACTCATAGTTTTCTCCATTCTCTCCGTACTTACCGCCGGCATACATCTCACAGAACACCAATTCCCAGTTATACCGCTTTTCTTTTTCGTTGTAGTCCACAGGGCAGCCCCGTCCAAAGTCCTCCACCTCTACGGACAGATCCTCATAACGGGTGACAATCACCGTGTCGCCATAACCCTCACGCGCTTCATCAATGGCGTTGGAGAGGATTTCAAAGACCGCATGCTTGCAGCCTTCCAGATCGTCCGAGCCAAAAATGACCGCCGGGCGTTTGCGGACACGCTCCTCCCCTTTCAGCATAGAGATGCTGGAATTGCCGTATTGTTCTTTTCTCGTCGTAGCCATTTCATTACCTGCCGAATTTTACAAATTTACTAATATATTATACGAATTTTGTGCTGTAAAGTCAACCACATGTACAACATATTGTGGTTTGGTTCTATTGTTCTTCCCCGGGACATACTCTATGATAAACCGTGGCAGGAGCGCACCTCCTGCAAACAAGGAGGCTGGCTATGGAAAATATGTATGCAAATATCGCCGCCAGGACCGGCGGCAACATCTATATCGGTGTGGTGGGTCCGGTGCGAACAGGCAAATCCACCCTCATCAAGCGGATCATGGAACAGATGGTCATTCCTAACATTGATGAGCCCTACCGGAAAGAACGGGCAAGGGACGAACTGCCCCAAAGTGGTTCCGGACGGACCATCATGACCAGTGAACCCAAGTTTGTTCCGGAAGAGGCCGTAGAGATTGCCCCAGACGGAAAGACAAGGCTTCGGGTGCGGATGATCGACTCAGTGGGTTACATGATTGAGGGTGCGGTGGGCGCACAGGAAGACGGCGCGCCCCGGATGGTTACGACTCCATGGTATGACTACGAAATACCCATGACTGATGCAGCAGAATTGGGCACAAAAAAGGTCATGGAGGAGCATTGCAGCATCGGTCTGGTGGTCACCACCGACGGGACTATCACCGATATCCCCCGTCAGGACTATGTGGAGGCGGAAACACGGGCGATCACGGATATGCAAAAGACCAGAAAGCCCTTTCTTGTGATCATCAACACCCAGAACCCTACCGGCAGCGAAGCCAAACGGGTACAGAAGCACATTGAGGAGAACTTTGGGATTCAGCCAATGATTCTGGACTGCCAGGCGTTGGATGATCGGGACATCTGCAATCTCATGAGCCACCTGCTGTACAGCTTCCCTATGCAGGCGCTGCACGTACATTTGCCCCGGTGGTTTGATGCTTTGGAGCAGGATCATCCGGTAAAAGCTGCGCTGTATGACGCATTGCTCACCGCTTATCAGGAGATCTTCACCCTGGCGCAGGCAGATCATGCATTGGAAAGACTGCGAAATTTGGAGTCTATCCATGATTTTACATTGAAGAATGTAGATCTCGCCACCGGCACTGTATGCTGCGCCATCAGTTTCCCGGAAACACTGTTCTATGAGATATTAAGCAGCAAAGCGGGTCTTTCCATAGAAGATGATGCCCAGCTTCTGTGCCTTTTAGCAGAACTTTCTGCGATCAAAAAGGAATACGACAAGATTTCCGATGCCCTTTCCTCCGTAAAAGCCACCGGTTATGGCATTGTAATGCCCGATGCTGAGCAAATGTCTTTGCAAACGCCGGAGGTAGTTCGCAAAGGCAGTGCTTTTGGGGTGAAACTGAAAGCCGGCGCACCCTCCATACACATGATCCGTGTGGATATTGATACAGAGATCAGCCCCATGGTAGGCGGTGAACAACAATCGCAGGATCTAATTTCTTACCTGTCATCTGAGGACCCGGATAAGCTTTGGCAGAGCAACATTTTCGGCAAATCCGTCTACACACTGATTCAAGACGGTCTGACCTCCAAGCTGATCCGCACACCTGCCCAAGTGCAGGAAAAATTTCGCGGGATACTGACCCGGGTAGTCAACGAAGGCGCAGCGGGACTGATTTGCCTGATCGTATAATATTTTGGGGTGCATTGTTGCACCCCATTTTTTATAATTATCCCTTTACCCTCGGGAAATAATATGATAAAATAAGTACGGATTTTTATCATTTCAGGGGGATCATCATGAAGCTGCCACAGCAAGACAACCGCAAATGGATCTACAACGCCCTTGCCTTTGCATTCCCGTTTGTGGGAATGCTGGTTGTCATGCTGTTCGGTCAGTACAGCCCCTTCGGCAAGTATTCCATGCTGTACTCCGATATGTACCACCAGTACTTTCCCTTTTTCAAGACCTTCCGGGCAGCACTTCTGTCTGGGGATTCCCTGCTTTACAACTGGAACATCGGTCTGGGACTGGACTTCTTAGGGCTTTATTCCTATTATCTGGCATCCCCGCTGAACCTGCTGAGCGTACTGGTTCCCGAGCCGTGGCTCTTGGGATATTTTTCCTTACTGGTACCCATTAAATTGGGGCTTGCCAGTATGTTCTTCGGAATATTCCTGCAAAAGATTTTTCGCAAGATAGATCTTTCTACCGTCCTGTTTGGCAGTTTCTATGGTCTGTGCGCCTGGGCGTTGGGTTACCAATGGAATGTGATGTGGCTGGATACCTTCGCTCTGCTTCCTTTGGTGGTGCTGGGTATGGTATACCTTTTGCGTGACGGGAAGTTCCTGCTTTATACTGTGACCCTGTTTTTGTCCGTATGCATCAACTACTACATCGGACTTTTCACCTGCATTTTCGTGTTTTTGATTTTTATTTGCTACCAAATCTGCCGTTTTGAAAGCATTGGTAAGCTTCTAAAAGATCTTGGGCGTATGGCGATTTTTTCCGCTTTGGCCATCGCTGCGACCGCTATATTGTCCCTGCCCACCCTTGCCGCTTTGCAAAACACCCAATCCAGCGTCAACACCTTCCCCAAGGGTTTTCAGCTGAACATGACCAGTGAAGATAACTGGCTTGGCCTGTTCAACACCATGGCATTGGTGGCAGGCAACATGAACGGTGGTATCGAGCTCACGTTTAAAGAAGGACTTCCCAATCTATACTGCGGCGTTCTTACAATCGTTCTCGCATTTTTATATCTGCTTTGCGGGCAGATCCGACTGCGGGATAAAATCTGTGCAGTCATATTACTGCTGTTTTTCAATGTTAGTTTCATTATCCGTCAGCTGGATTACATCTGGCACGGATTCCATTTTACCAACATGATTCCCTACCGGTTCAGCTTCCTGCACAGCTTTGTTATGCTCTATATGGCATACGGCGCATGGAGCCACCGGAAGAAGTTCTGCCTGTGGCAGATCATCTTATCCGCAATTCCCGCCGTCGGTATTCTGTTCTGCTATGAGGATCTGACAGAGGTCACATTCTGGATCTATAACGGTGTTTTTCTTCTTATTTATCTGGGAATACTCATTCACTTCTGCTCCGGAGAAAGAATCTCCTCTGATGCAGAGGATGAGCAGCAATTAACAGAAAAACGCGCCAAGCGGAGACGCGCATGCAGTATTTTGCTATTATGCGTATTTGCTGCGGAGCTGGTAATGCATCTGGTAAACTTTGGCATCACTTTCCCTGGAACCAACACCTCTAACTACCCCAAAGGAAAAGAGTCCACCGCCGCAGTCCTGGAATATATGGAAGAACTGGAAAAGGACAACCCCTTCTACCGGGCAGAAGTCACCCATTCCCAAACACTAAATGATGGCGCTCTTAACAGATATTACGGCATCTCTGCCTTCACCAGTTCCGCAAATGTAAAAGTCACTGAATTCATGCGTGCCTTAGGATATGGCGCAAAAAACACCTTCAACCGCTACTGCTTTGAAGAAAGTTCTCCTGTGGCAAACCTGTTTCTGGGTCTGAAATATATGATCGAACGAGACGGAAAAGTTGAAGATAATCCGTATTTTGACGATATTTACAGTATTAACAATGTGCATTTATTAGAAAACAACACATATCTCCCCCTTGGTTTCTTGGCAAATTCACAGCTGATAAATGTAAAATTCTCTTCTGAAGGATACTGTTTCTCTTTCCAAAATCAACTGATGAAAAATGCCACAGGACTGCAAAAAGATGTCTGGCGCACCATGTTAGGCAGGACCTTGACCATCAACGGAGATTGTCCCACCTTGACACCCCAGCCCAACACAGGCTATTGTGACTATACCACTGAGAATGAGACCGGTATCATCACGTACAGTTACACCGCGGACCGGAAAGGTTTCATGTGCATCAATCTGGATCTTTCCAAGAAGAACAGCTTTACCGTCCGTCTCAACGGCGAAGATCTGTACAATGAAACGTATAGCCTGCCACAAATGCTGGCAGTTAGTGATGTCACCCCCGGTGATGTGGTAGAGGTTGTACTAAAATGCAAAGCAAATGAAAATGGTACGATCAAAATCAGCGCTGCGATTCTCGACGAAGAGGTATTTCGCCAAGGATACGAAATCCTATCAAGGTCCGTGCTGAATCTGACAAATTTTAGAAATACAGAGCTGGAAGGCACCATCCAATGTACCCACGACGGCGTCCTGTACACCTCCATCCCGCAGGACGGAAATTGGTATGCTTATGTAGATGGAAACCCCGTGGATACCGTTTTGATCGGTGATGCAATGATGGGACTGCTATTATCAGAAGGCGAACACACCATTCGGTTTGAATATCACAATAATGCATTTGCCCTGGGCTGGAAGGTCAGTCTCGGATGCATACTGCTCTTTATCAGTATTTATCTCGTTGCCTATAAGCCATCCTTTCGCCGCTACCGAGGAAAATATTTAAGGAAATAAATCACAAAATACCGCTGCACAAGAAATGGTGCAGCGGTATTTTGGTTCGGATTATCAATCATTTTAGGGAGCCATGGGAATCCCGCCAGTCGTTGCAGAGCGCGGCGAATCTTTCAATAATCGCTTAAAGGAAGATATCGAGCACCCCAAACGGACGGCGAGGGATGAAAGTGCTCCGTCACTGAGGACTTTTGCCGGGCACCGCAACAGGAAACAGGTGGGCTTCCACTTGTTCCCGAATAATTCAGCAGAAGATTGCCACAACCAGTCTGCGGACTGGTTTCGCAATGACAAAAAGATTGAGCATAGAAAAACCTCCTACTTTCGTAGGAGGTTTTTTGTGTTCGCGTTACCTATCTTCCCGGGCAGTCGCCCGCCAAGTATTGTCGGCGTACATGAGCTTAACTTCTGTGTTCGGGATGGGAACAGGTGGACCCTCATGACAATCAACACGAACTCATATGGATGGCTCTTCACCATC
>JBGVON010000002.1:0-58164 GCA_045126495.1 Faecousia sp. | reverse complement strand
TCTTTTTTTAGAGTAAGATTAGATGCTCTTCTGAGCGTTGACCTTCACACCGGGGCCCATGGTAGAAGCAGCTACGCAGGACTTGATGTACTGACCCTTGGCAGCTGCGGGCTTAGCCTTGACAACAGCCTTAACCAGAGTATCCATGTTCTCCATCAGCTTCTCTGCGCCGAAGGAAACCTTGCCGATGGGGCAGTGGATGATGTTGGTCTTGTCCAGACGGTACTCCACCTTACCGGCCTTGATCTCGTGCACAGGAGCGGTGACATTGGGGGTCACGGTGCCAGCCTTGGGGGAGGGCATCAGACCCTTGGGGCCCAGAACCTTACCCAGACGGCCAACCACACCCATCATGTCGGGGGTAGCAACCACAACGTCGAAGTCGAACCAGTTTTCTCTGGTGATCTTCTCAACCAGCTCCATGCCGCCAACATAGTCAGCGCCGGCAGCCTGAGCCTCGTCAACCTTTGCGTCCTTAGCAAAGACCAGCACGCGAGCGGTCTTGCCGGTACCGTTGGGCAGAACCACGGCGCCACGGACCTGCTGGTCAGCGTGACGGGAGTCAACACCCAACTTGATGTGCAGCTCGACGGTCTCGTCGAACTTAGCGGAAGCGCCCTTCACAACCAGATTCAGGGCTTCGGTGGGTTCATACTGAACAGAGCGGTCAATCAGCTTGGCGCTCTCCTGATATTTTTTACCTCTAAACACTTGTTATATCCTCCTTATAGTGGTGATGCGGAAAAATCCTCCCACATTACCGGGCCCAAATTTTGCCCGGAAAGTTAAAATCAATCAACGACGGTAACGCCCATGCTGCGGCAGGTACCGGCAACTTGGCTCTCGACGGCTTCCTGAGTAGCGCCTTCCAGATCCTGCATTTTGGTCTTGGCGATCTCAGCGATCTGAGCGCGGGTGATGGAACCGACCTTGGTCTTGTTGGGAACGCCGGAACCCTTTTCCAGACCGATTGCCTTCATGATCAGCAGGGGAGTCGGAGGGGTCTTGGTGATAAAGGTGAAGCTGCGGTCAGCGTAAACGGTGATGACCACGGGGATCTTGTAACCCTCCATAGCCTGGGTGCGGGCATTGAATTCCTTGATGAATGCGGCGATGTTAACGCCGTGCTGACCCAGAGCGGGACCCACAGGGGGGGAAGCGGTAGCCTTTGCGGCAGGGATTTGAAGCTTGATAATGCCAGTGACTTTCTGTGCCATAATAAGCACCTCCTGAATAAAATGTGGTAATATGCGGTAATTCGCATTTCTTGCGGGGCGTTATGCCCCTCCCACGGTCCGACCGGGATATCCGGTCCGATGCGTTATTGGGATGATAACTCCACCTGGTCGAGTTCAAACTCGACAGGGGTTTCCCGGCCAAACATGGAAACAATCACGCTGACCGAGTTCTTTTCGACCTCCATGCTTTCCACCACGCCGGTGAAGGAACTCAAAGGACCGTCCAGAATCCGCACGGTGTCGCCAACCTGATAGCTGACAACGATCTCGCGCTTTTCCACGCCCATTTCGTACACTTCTTCGTCCGACAGGGGGAAGGGGTCATTTCCGGATGCGCCGACAAAACCGGCAACACCGCGCACGTTGCGAATCACGTGCCAGGTATCGTCGGAGTAGACCATCTTGACAAAGACATAGCCGGGATACAGCTTGCGGTCGTAAGTTTTGGTTACGCCGGCATCGGTGATCTCCGTCACGGTTTCCTGGGGAATAGCGACGGTAATGATCTGCTCTTGCAGCTGACGGCTCTGAACAGTCTTTTCGATGGTGGCCTTGACGGTGTTTTCATAACCGGAGTAGGTATGGACAACATACCATTTTGCAGTATCTGCCATAGCTCGTCTCCTTAATGGATGGCATTGATCAAAGCATCAATACCGAAACGGGCCACGAAGTCGAACAGCCAGATGAAGATACCGACTACGAGAACGCAGACGATGACGATCAGGGTGTTCTTCAATACCTGCTTGGGGGTAGACCACACGACCTTTTTAAGTTCACTGCGGAGCTCACGGAAGTATCTGCAAATACGCCCCCAAATTCTTGCGAACCAGTTTGCTTTTTTTGCTTCTGCCATTTCGCGGCCTCCTTACTTGGTCTCGTTGTGAATGGTGTGCTTCTTGCAGAATCTGCAATACTTCTTCATTTCGAGACGGTCGGGGTCATTCTTCTTGTTCTTCATGGTGTTGTAGTTTCTCTGCTTGCACTCGGAGCATCTCAAAGTGACTTTAACGCGCATAACGGCACCTCCTTAAAATTGCCTCCCTGTATCACCCCGGCTAGTATAAGATTTAGGAAGCGGCCAACTACAAACAGCCGCCCGGAGCTGAAAAAAGGCGCACAAAAAAAGCCCTCTTTTCACAGGTAGAACCATTCTACCATGGCAGGGTATGGAAGTCAACAATTTTTTTCTTTATTTTTTGGATATTTTGCTATATAATGGGTGTAAATCATGATGTTAAGGAGAACGTCAGCATGAAACGGATAATGGGTGTGGATTACGGCGATGCCCGGACGGGAATCGCCATCTCGGACTTGCTGTGCAGTCTGGTTGGCACTACCACAGTGATCCACAGCAGAAATACAGAAAAGACCATCGCGCAAATCTGCGCAATGGTCAAAGATTCCGATGTGGGAGAAATCGTGGTGGGTCTGCCCAAGAATATGGATGGTAGCGAAGGTCCCCGGGCGGAGCTTTGCCGGGAATTTGCCGGGAAGCTGGCAGATGCAACAGGACTTCCGGTTCGTTTATGGGATGAGCGGCGCACCACAGTGGAAGCCCATAATATCCTCTCTCAGCACAATTATCATGGAAAAAAGCGTAAGGATACGGTAGACGCGGTGGCAGCATCCTTGATATTAGAGGGTTATTTGGCGTTCCGCGGCCGATAAAACAGTTCCCGCGCGCCGGTAATCAGCAGCAGTCCTCCAAAGATTTTTTTTAGTATAGCTGTGTCTATCTGCTTGCCGAGAAAAGCAGACAAAGCGGCGACAATGCAGCCTGTCAGCACAGCAGGGAGGATCTTTTTGAATTTGACAGAGCCTTGCTTTTTGTGGAAAAGTGTGGCGATAATGGCAGAGGGCAGGAAGAAAAGCAGATTGATGATGCGTGCGCTGGGGTATTCCATGCCAGCTACCATGGTGAGCCAAAGCATCAAAAGGCTTCCGCCGCCCACCCCCAGTCCGGCGAGAAATCCCAATAGCGCCGCCACCGGCAGGGTGAGATAATTCAGCATAAATATCGCACCCCGCCAAAGAGAATCAGTATCCCTAAAATCCTGTGCAGCCAGAGGGTGGGGATGCGCTGTCCCCAAAGTCCCGCGGCAACGCCGCCGGCAGCGCCGCCCAGCAGATAGGGAAGGACTTGCCAAAAGGTGATCTGCCAAGGACCGGAAAACAACAGCGATACCACACAGATGGGAGCAATGATGGCGATGGATGCCGGAAACCGTTCTTCTTCTGAAAGACCGGAACGACTGCCCAGCATGGGCACCAGCACCATCCCGCCGCCGGCACCCAACAGACCGTTGACGAGCCCTGCCGTGCTGCCGGCAAGGGAGATAAATAATTTATTGGACAAAGAAACCACCTCCATTGGAAAGGATTTCCTTTGGAGGTGGTTTTTATGCATCATACGATGGAGGAAATGATCAGGTCCAGATTCAGACGGTTGGTCTTGCCGGAGGTGATGGTGACAGGCTCAACGATACCGTTGCACCACTTTTCCACATCAGCGGCCCGCAAATCCTCGGAGATCATGTAATCCCGGTAGGTCAGCGTGTCGTCACCCACGTAGTACATAATGTGGTAGCCGTAATCGCTGACGATGATACCGGTGTCGCCGGTCTTCCGGGCAGTGTCCAAAGACCATGCCAGGAAAGATTCCACATAGGGAGAATCGGGATGCAGATCCTCAAACAGACCGCCGGTTTCTTTGGAACCGGTATCGTCGGTGTTGTTTTTGACCATCTCGATGAAGGTCTCTTCCGTAGCATTGCCGTCTTTCCATGCTTGCAGCAGCTTCTCGGCTTCTGCCTTTGCGGTGGCTTTTTCTGTGTCGGAGTAGGTCTTGTTGCCGCTGGCGTCGGTGGTGCCGCCTTCAAACTTCACCAGATTGTGGCGAACATTTGCCAGGGGACGCAGGTTGTCGTTGCGCTCCCGGAAAGCCAGAACGTAATAGCCGTTGACGGTCTTTGTTTCATTGCCGTCAGCATCTTTTGTGGTGGATTCGTTGGGAATCACAGTGATGTCACCGGCTTCTCTTTCTTTGTCAGCAAGCCAGGTCTTGTAGGATGCGGAAAGTTCTGTGTACTTGATCAGATCGTTTTTGGTGCTGGAAACGGTCTTGTCTTTGTTGATCTCCAAAGCGGCGATAGCCTGGTCCAGCTCGTCCAGACCGGCAGCGGCTTGCAGTTGGTTGGCGATCTCCTCAGCCTTCTTCTGGGCAGCTTCCTTTTCGGCATCGGTGTAGGTGGTATTGCCGTCCTCATTCTTAGTGCCGCCGGTCAGATAATCGGAGACGTTAACGGCATATACCGCATAACTGAAAGAGGAGTAGTTGTCAAACTTGTCCTTCTCATGCTCCCGGATGGCAGCGTCGTTGTAGGTGAGGGATTCTTTGTAGGCGTTGTAGTAAGCGGATGCCACGGCGGTGACCTCAGAATACTTGTTGTAGGATTCCACATTGGCGCCGTGACCGTAAATAGCTTGCAGGTACTTGTTGGCAGACTTGAAACCGCCGTAAGTTGCGTACAGGTCCAGCATCTGCTCGTTGGTTTCCAGGGCAGCCTTGTCGGACGCGGGCAGTTCAAAGTTGGGATCGGCCATTGCCTTGTCATACATGGCGTAGTCGTCCTTTGCCTTCTTCATAGCGCCATCCAGGAAGAAGTCAGCCCAGGTCTGGTTCTCGTCAATGGTGCTTTTTTGTTCGTTCAAGGGTTTGTTCAGATCCAGACCCATCATGGACAGGTACATGGAGGTGCTGTCACCGTAGTCGGTTTCCCACTGATGGTACATATTTCTTACGTGGTCAACAAAATAGTAATTCATCTCAATGCTGTTCAGTTCATGTTGACCGATGACCGCAGCGATGGTGTTCTTGTCAATGATACCAGAGTTATTTATGCCACGCACCGACAGGATCCCGGTAGCGGTCAGAACCACTGCCAGCATCACGGCAACAAAGGAGATTGTAATTGCTTTCAGCTTTTTCGCTTCTGCCTGCTCCTTCTTTTGCTTTTCTGTCAGCATAGCGGCTTGTGCCTCTTTGCGGAGCTTTTTCTTGCTGGATGCACTCATGTAATCAATCCTCTCAATAAATACGAATGGTAATGCCCTGCGACTTGTTGGCCACAGGATTCATGCTATTATAACCTATTTACCGCCCGGTTGCAAGAAAATTCTTTTGGATTGGGAAAAATTCACATTTTATTCAGAACTGCCCAAAAGAAAAACATGGGGAGCAAAGCCCCCCATGCCACACCCGCTTTGGCCGTATGCGTCCGATTATGACCTGCACCAAAAGGCAGGTGGGTCGCCGCTCCCAGCCTTCGCTGCTCCCAACGTCCGCGCTATGTCAAAGCATAGGCGGGAGGTCTGCAATCCGACAGGGAAGTCTAACGTCCCTATTAATAAATGTGGGTCCAACAAGACACATTACGCACCAAGCAGGAAGTGTGCTTATTCTTCTTCGTCTTCCTCGTAGAGCTGTTCCATGATCAACGCATAAACCGCTTCCAGCTCGCTTTCATCTTCCACCGCGCACAGAACGGGCTCTTCTTCGCCCTCTTCTTCCACGGATTTGAGAATGCTGATCTCCACATCCTCGGCTTCCTCATCGGTAGCAAGGGTGACTGCCAGATAGTTTGCGCCGTTGTATTCAATGGTGCTGAGGACTTCCAGCTCAAATTCCGTGCCGTCTTCGTCCACAATGGTGATAAAATCAGAACCGTATTCGTCGGACATAGGAAATACCTCCTTTTGTGTTTGTAGGTATATTCTAAACGGAAACGATGAGAAAATCAAGTAGGAACCGGTCGCAGACTTATTATATCCCCGGGATTTTCTATTATGACAATCTATTTGCCGGTGAAGATGGGAAGTTTGGAACAAAACGGGCATACTATATGGAAATCACACAATAATTTACAAAATAGGTCTTTCGTTTTTCTGCGGGATATGCTATAATGATATGAACGATAGTATGGGTATATACTACGCAGTTTCAAGATTTGGCCATGACGGCATCTTTGCCGGAACAATGGAGGGTATATTTATGGATGATAAAATGAAGAAGGATCGGCCTAAGCAGAGCTGGAAGCCCCATTGGAGTGTGAGCTCGGCAGAGCGTGGCATGTCCGTTGCTTTTACGGTGTTCAAGGTTCTTTTGGGCGCATTTGTCACCGTGCTGCTGATCGGTATCGTTTGCGGATTCGTATTTGTGGGAATTTTGGGCGATTATTTGCAGGACGATATTCTGCCTATGGCAGGTATGAATATTGAAGATGTGGAGATCGACAAGAATTCCGTTATGTATTATGTGGACGAGAACGGCGATATCCAGGTCTATCAGCAGATCTTTGCCACCACCAGCAGTAAGTGGGCGGATTTGGAGGATATACCCAAGGATCTGGTCCATGCAGCCATCGCCATTGAGGATAAGCGTTTTTACTCCCACCAGGGCGTGGACTGGGTGACTACCATCAAGGCATGCGCCAGAATGTTCTTTGGCGATGATTCTGTGGGCGGTTCCAGTATTACCCAGCAGCTTATTAAAAATCTGCTGCTGTTCGAGGATGAAACTGCTGATGATGTAACGGTGCAGCGGAAGGTTCTTGAAATTTTCAGAGCTTTGCAGTTGGAAAAGCGGTATCATAAGGATACCATCATGGAGATGTACCTCAACTGTATCTATCTGGGGCAGGGCTGCCGGGGTGTGCGCAGCGCGGCGGAGACCTACTTCGGTAAGGAATTGGAGCTTCTGACCGCCGCCGAGTGCGCAAGTCTGATCAGCATTACCAATTCTCCCACCTATTATGACCCCTATCAGAACTTTGAAAACAATAAACAGCGGAAAGAGGATGTCCTCTGGTCCATGCAGCAGCAGGGCTGGTTGACGGATGAGGAGTATCAGGCGGCGATTGCCCAGGAATTGGTGTTGAAAGCGGGTGTAGATGATGCTGACCGCCTGGCAACTTGCGACAGCGATACCTGCGATTACCGGGGTATTGTCAGCACCTACCGGAAAGAGGGCACAGCCTATTTCTGCCCCAACTGCGGCACCCAGACCTTGGTGTTGAAAGATAATTCCAAGGACGTATACTCCTGGTTCGGCGATACGGTGTTGGAAGATGTTGCCAAGGCAATGGCGCAAAAGGCAGGCTTCCAGTGGAATTCCTCCACCCGGGAGATGATGATGCAGCAGATCCAGAACGGCGGTTACAGCATTTATACCACCTTTGACAAACGGGCGCAGGATCAGGTAGATGCGGTGTATACCAACCTCAATGAAATTCCCGATACCCGCGGCGGTCAGCAGCCGCAATCGGCTATGGTGCTGATCGATAACCGATCCGGCGATATTGTGGCAATGGCAGGCGGTGTGGGGGAGAAGACGGAGCATGATGCTTGGAACCGCGCCACCGATGCGGAACGGCAGTCCGGTTCTTCCATCAAGCCTCTGACGGTGTATGCCCCAGCCTTCCAGTCTGGCGCCATTACCCCTGCAACAGTAGTCAAGGACTTGCCTATAAATTATAACGACGGCGCGTATCCTTTGAACGATACCAGAACCTATTCCTATGCCCGTACCATTTACCGGGCGGTGGTCCGATCCGTGAACGCCGCGGCGGCGAACACCTTGGAAAAATCCGGTGTGAACTATGCCTATAATTTCGCAACAGAAAAGTTTCGTCTATCCACTTTTGTGGAACAGTATGTGGATGCTGACGGTACGGTTCACAGTGATATAGGCGTAGGCCCTCTGGCGATGGGCGCCCAGACCATCGGCGTGACGGTGCGGGATATGGCAAGCGCTTTTGCCACCTTTGCCAATGAGGGCGAATACCGCAGAGGCAGAACCTTCACCAAGGTTTATGACAGTAAGGGCAACCTGCTGATCGATAATACCCAGGAATCCGAGCAGATCCTGTCTCAGAAGACAGTGGATTATATGAATTTCTGCCTCACTGCCGCTACCGGTGAAGGCACCGGTACGGAAGCAAACCTTCGCAATGCTTACGGTATCACAACTGCCGGTAAGACCGGCACTTCCGGTGATAGTAAGGACCGCTGGTACTGCGGTTATACCGGTTATTATACAGCTGCTGTATGGTTCGGATTTGACGATCCGGAATCTATTAAGTGTATCAGTGTTAACAATCCTGCCGCTGTTCTGTTCCGAAAGGTGATGGGCCCTCTGCACAGCGGCAAGGAGGATATTCTTCTGTATGGCAGCACCAGAATGCAAAGTGTGAATATTTGCCTGCACTCCGGTAAGATTGCAACGGAAGCCTGTACCAGGGATGTCCGTCTGATAGCACCGTTGAATCCCAGCGACTTTATTACCACCAGTCAGGCAATGGTATATCCGGAGGATATGCCCAAGGAGACCTGTGACAAGCACGTGATGGTGGATTACTGTTCCGGCGGCGGTGTTGCCACGGACCGGTGTAAGCAACTTGCCCAGTCTAATAGTTCTGTCCGGATCACCCAGCGGGCGCTGGTGAGGATGACCCAAAGTGATATCGACAGCATTCTCAAAGCAGAACCCTATGCCCTGCTGCGGGATTACCTGCGTAACGACTATGTGTATTATGTAAACGCAGACGGCTCGGATGGCTGGTTCCGAGGTGTAAAAAATAATCTGAGCCAGAGTGTAAGAGCGCCGTATCAGATCTGTCCGGCGCACAATTGATACTGAAATTAGGAGAAACAGATGATTTGGATTTCCGATGAATGGAAGGATTATGAGGTGCTGGACACCTCTGCCGGTGAACGGCTGGAACGGTGGGGAAAGTATACCTTGGTCCGTCCGGACCCCCAGGTGATTTGGGATACCCCCCACCGGGACCCGGCGTGGAAACGGTATGATGCTCGGTATGTCCGCTCCTCCACCGGTGGCGGACACTGGTCAGAACACCATCTGCCGGAGCGCTGGCAGATTCGTTATAAGGATTATTTGACATTTAACGTTAAACCTATGAATTTTAAGCATACCGGCGTGTTCCCGGAACAGGCGGCGAACTGGGATTTTATCCGGGATACCGTGGCTTCTGCGGGCAGACCTACACGGGTGCTGAACCTCTTTGCCTATTCCGGCGGCGCCACCTTGGCGGCAGCTGCCGGCGGGGCGGAGGTGTACCACGTGGATGCCTCCAAGGGCATGGTGGCATGGGCGAAGGAGAACGCCGCAGCCTCCGGCCTTGCGGATCGGCCTATTCATTGGATCGTAGATGACTGCGGTAAATTTATCCAGCGGGAGATCCGCAGAGGACGTCGGTATGACGGCATTATCATGGACCCGCCCAGCTACGGTCGTGGACCCAGCGGTGAGATATGGAAAATGGAGACCAGCTTTTACCCCTTCTTGTTGGAGGTGGGTAAGCTGCTGACGGATAATCCGCTCTTTGTGATTATCAATTCCTACACCACCGGCCTTGCGCCCTCTGCGGTGGGCTATGCCTCCGATGTGGTATTCGGACAGAACCACGGCGGCAGCACCCAGGTGGGAGAATTAGGCTTACCGGTGCGTTCCACCGGACTGGTATTGCCCTGCGGCGCAACCGGCCGCTGGACACCTTAATGATAGAAAAACGGGAGATCGTATTTTGAGTAAAGCAATTTCTGTGGAGCATTTGTCCTATACGTATCCGGGTACGTCTGACGCACCCGGTATCCCCGTATTTGAGGACTTGAATCTTACCGTTGCCCAGGGAACATTTTTGGCGATTCTGGGCAGCAATGGCTGCGGAAAATCAACCCTTGCCAAACATTTTAACAGCATCCTTCTGCCCTGCGGCGGCAAGGTGTACGTAGGCGGCATGGATACATCCGATCCGGAAATGCTCATCGCTGTACGCAGGACTGTGGGTATGGTGTTTCAGAACCCGGATAACCAGATCGTTGCAAATGTGGTGGAGGAGGATGTGGCCTTCGGACCGGAGAATCTGGGGGTGGCATCCCCGATGATCCGTCAGCGGGTGGATGCCGCCTTGAAGCAGGTGGGCATGTATGAATACCGTAATCACGCCCCTCATCTTCTGTCCGGTGGACAGAAGCAGCGGGTGGCTATTGCCGGCGTGATCGCTATGGAGCCGAAGTGCATCGTGCTGGATGAACCCACCGCCATGCTGGATCCCAAGGGCCGCCGGGAGGTCATGGAGACTGTGGGACGGCTGAATCGGGAAAAGGGCATTACCGTGGTGCTTATCACCCATCATATGAACGAAGCAGCCCAGGCCCAGCGGGTGGTGGTGCTGGATAAGGGAAGCGTCGTGTTGGATGGCACGCCTGATGCGGTGTTCTCCCAAGTGGATACCCTTCATGCCCTTGGCCTTGCCGCGCCGGAGACCGTGGAGCTTTGCCACAGTCTGAACAGCCACGGCTTTGATCTTCCCTTAGACCGCTTAAATACAGAAGAATGTGCGCAGGTACTTTATGATGTGTTAAAGGCCTGACCCACAGGAGGTTAGTAAATTGGCACCGATTTTGCAGGTTCAAAACCTACATTATACTTACAGTATGGGTACGCCCTTTCAGCATACAGCCTTGAAGGACGTGTCCTTCTCCGTGGAGCGGGGAGAATTTGTGGGCGTCATCGGACATACCGGTTCCGGTAAGTCTACCTTGATGCAGCACTTAAACGGACTGCTGAAACCCACCTCCGGCAAGGTTTTGTTGGATGGGCAGGATATTTGGTCCGATAAAAAACTGACCCGGCAGAGCCGTTTCCGGGTGGGCCTGGTGTTTCAGTACCCGGAGTATCAGCTTTTTGAAGAAACCGTCTATAAGGACATTG
This sequence comes from Faecousia sp., assembly GCA_045126495.1. Taxonomy (GTDB): domain Bacteria; phylum Bacillota; class Clostridia; order Oscillospirales; family Oscillospiraceae; genus Faecousia. The sequence continues at coordinate 47,130 of JBGVON010000002.1, read as the reverse complement.
CTTTTGGCCCGAAAAACATGGGGTTGAAACCGGAGGAAGTGGACCGCCGTGTGCGGGAGGCAGCGGGCTTTGTGGGGATTACCGATGAGCAGTTGGAGGTATCTCCCTTTGATCTGTCCGGTGGGCAGAAGCGCCGTGTGGCCATCGCCGGTGTGATCGCCATGGAGCCGGAGGTTTTGATTCTGGATGAGCCCACCGCCGGTCTTGATCCGGAGGGTAGGGAAGAGATTCTTCAAAATATCGAAACCTACCGCAAGGCAAAAAATGCGGCGATTTTGATGGTGAGCCACTCTATGAGTGATGTGGCGCGGCTTGCCTCCCGTCTGCTTGTGATGAATGATGCCGATCTTGCTATGGACGGTACGCCCTTGGAGGTGTTCGCCCACGCCCAGGCGCTTCTTGATATGGGACTGGATATTCCGGAGATCACAAGATTGTTCCTCCGTTTGCAAACTATGGGACTGCCTGTGGAACCTGTCTATACCACCGAGCAGGCAGTGGCGCAGCTGTGCCGGATCAGGGAGGGAAATGCCCATGCTTAAAGATATTACTTTGGGTCAGTATTTCCCGGGAAATTCCGTGATCCACCGGCTGGACCCCCGCACCAAGCTGATCGCGCTGATGGTGTACATCGTGGTGCTGTTTTCTGCCGGAAGCTGGGTGACTTACGGTATCGCCTTCGGCTTTTTGGCAGTGTGTATCGCACTGTCCCGGATTCCGGTCAAAGCCATCGTCCGGGGCATGAAGCCTCTGGTATTCGTGCTGGTGTTCACCGGCATTTTGAATCTGTTTTTCACCGGTGGTGAGCAGGTGTTGGTGCAATTTTGGCGGATCACCATTACTCTGGAAGGTTTGATGCGGGCGATCTTTATGGTGCTTCGGATCTTACTTCTGATCTCGTCCACTTTCCTGCTTACCTATACCACTTCGCCCATTAGCTTGACGGATGGACTGGAATCTTTGCTGAATCCTTTAAAAAAGCTCCGTTTGCCTGTCCACGAACTGGCCATGATGATGTGCATTGCCCTGCGGTTTATCCCCACCCTCATTGAGGAGACGGATAAGATCATCTCTGCCCAAAAAGCAAGGGGCGCGGATTTTGAAAACGGCAAGCTTCTGGAACGGGTAAAGGCGCTGGTGCCCATTCTGGTGCCGTTGTTTATCAGCGCATTCCGTCGGGCAGATGAACTGGCAACGGCAATGGAGTGCCGCTGCTATCACGGCGGTGACGGCCGTACCAAAATGAAGCTTTTGCGATTCAAGGCGACGGATTATTATACCTTCTTGCTGCTGCTGGGTTTGATGGGTGTTCAGATCTTTGCGGCAAGCCTTGGCTTGTGAGGAACGTATGCGTAATATTGCTCTGTTTTTAACTTATGAGGGCACTGCCTATCACGGCTGGCAGATCCAGAAAAATCTGCCCACCGTACAGCAGACGCTGCAAAAAGCCATTGAAATGGTGGTGGGCCATGAGGTCCATGTTACCGGCTGCGGCCGTACCGACGCCGGTGTCCACGCAAGGTTCTATGTGGCGAATTTCCGTACTCACTCCACCATTCCGGTGGAGCGGCTTCCCTATGCCCTGAACACCCATTTGCCCATAGATATCGTGGTAAATAAAGCCATGGAAGTGAATGAAAATTTCAATGCCATCGGTTCTTGCGTCCGTAAGGAGTATACCTATACCATCTATAATTCCCGGGTTCGGGATCCGTTTTATGTAAACCGCGCATGGTTTTATCCCAAGCATCTGGACGAAAATATCATGCAGGAAGCAGCCTGTCAGTTTGTGGGTACCCATGATTTTGCGGCAGTGCGCAGTGTGGGGACGGATGTAAAATCCACCGTCCGCACCGTATACTATTATGATGTGGAACGCAACGGGAACATTATCCAGTTGAAGGTCTGCGCCAACGGCTTTTTGTATAATATGGCCCGGGCTATGGCTGGAACTGTGGTGTATGCGGCGGAGGGGAAGATCCGTCCGGAAGAGATCGGCGAGATCCTCCGCAACGGCAATCGCACCGCCGCCGGACCTACCGTGCCCCCTGGCGGTCTGTATATGACCCGCTTGTGGTATGATGACGGCGTGGATAAATTTGAATATCCGGCGCTTTCTGAAAATTCATAAATTGTTTTTCCTTTTCCGGAGAAATTGTGGTATCCTACCGGAAGAAAGGTTGTGAGGAACGTATGCAGCCAAAATTGTGTACAAAATGTAAGAAAAATATGGCCGTGGTCTTTATTACAAAGATCGAAAACGGCGTGAGCATGAATGAGGGCTATTGCCTGAAATGCGCCCGGAGTCTGGGAATCCCCCAGATCGACGCGGCGGTGAAGCAGATGGGTTTTTCCGAAGAAGATCTGGATTCTTTGTCCGATGAAATGAGCAGTGTGTTCGGTCAGATGGACGAGGACGATTCCGATGAACCGGAAAGCCGCACCGCCACATTCCCCTTGCTGAATCAGCTGTTGGGAAGTATGGGCGGCGACAAGGGCAATCTGCCTTCTAAAAAGCAAGAACCTGCTCAGGAGCAGGAAAATCCCAAGGCAAAAGGCAGTAAAAAGCATAAATTTTTGGATAGTTACTGCATGAACCTGACCGGCCGCGCCAGAGAAGGCAAGCTGGATAAGGTTATTGGCAGAGATGTGGAGACGGAGCGGGTCATTCAGATCCTCAACCGTCGGCAGAAGAACAATCCTTGTCTCATCGGTGAGCCGGGCGTGGGTAAGACCGCCATTGCTGAGGGTCTTGCCCAGCGGATCGCCGCGGGGGATGTGCCCTACAAGCTGCGGGATAAAGAGGTCTTTTTATTGGATCTGACTGCGTTGGTGGCAGGAACCCAGTTCCGGGGTCAGTTTGAAAGTCGCATGAAGAGTCTGATTTCGGAGGTCAAAGCCTGCGGTAATATCATTCTGGTGATCGACGAGGTCCATAATCTGGTGGGCGCCGGCGATGCGGAAGGCTCTATGAATGCCGCCAATATTCTCAAACCCGCCCTGTCCCGGGGCGAGATTCAGGTGATCGGCGCTACCACTTTTAATGAGTACCGTAAGCACATTGAAAAGGACGCCGCTTTGGAACGCCGTTTCCAGCCGGTAACGGTTGCTGAGCCTACCATTGAGGAGGCTTGCCAAATCATGCAGGGCATCGCCAAAAGCTATGCCGACTTCCATGGGGTGTCCATCTCTCCGGAGATCGCCCGGCAGTGCGTGGTGCTGTCTGAGCGGTATATTACCGACCGATTCCTGCCGGATAAGGCCATCGACCTTTTGGATGAGGCTTGTTCCGATGTGAACCTTCGCTGCAAGGAGATCTCTCTGCGGGCGGAAAAGAAGAAGGAACGGGACGATTACGAGCTGGAACTGCGGATGCTCACCGAGGACACGGAAAATGAGCATTATGAACGCCTTGCTACCATTCGCAGCAAGCTGTGTCAGTTGGCTGCGGAAATCGAGGAACTGGACAAGATCCCTGCCCCTGCGGTGACCATGGAAAATCTTGCCCGGATCATTGAACTTTGGACCAAGATCCCCGCCAGTAAGATCAAAGCCCAGGAATACCAGCAGATCAAGGGCCTTGCAGACCGTTTGAAAACCCACATCGTGGGACAGGATCAGGCGGTGGAGGCGGTGGCAAAAGCCATTCGCAGAAACCGGGTGGGCATCAGTCCCAAGAAAAAGCCTGTGTCCTTTATTTTTGTGGGTCCCACCGGCGTGGGCAAAACGGAGCTGGTAAAGTGCCTTGCGGACGATCTGTTTGATTCGGTGGATTCTCTGATCCGACTGGATATGTCGGAATTTATGGAAAAGCACACCGTATCCAAGCTGATCGGTTCGCCTCCCGGCTATGTGGGTTACGACGAGGCAGGTCAGCTGACAGAGAAGATCCGTCGCAGACCCTATTCTGTGGTACTGTTCGACGAGATCGAAAAGGCGCACCCGGATGTACTGAATGTACTGCTGCAAGTGCTGGATGACGGACGGATCACCGATGCCCAGGGCCGTGTGGTGAATTTTGAAAACACCATTGTGGTGATGACCTCCAATGCCGGTTCTGAGGGCCGTGTGGGCGGTTTGGGCTTCGGCAGGACTGACAATGATATGATCAGGGAAAAGACCATGGGCGCGTTGAAGGAGTTCCTTCGTCCGGAGTTTATCAACCGGGTGGATGAAATCATCACCTTCAACCGGCTGACGGAGGAGAATTTCCTGGGCATTGCAGATATTATGCTGGAAGAACTTCGTCAGAGCCTGGAAAACCGGGGGTTGACCCTTACGTGGGAGGATTCCGTCCGGGAATACCTGGTAGAGAAGGCGTATTCTGTTACCTACGGTGCCCGGAATCTTCGCAGGGAGATCCAGAGAAGTCTGGAAGATCCTATCAGTGAGCGGATCATTGATTCCTTTGAAAACCCCATTTCTTCTCTGCATATTTCCGTAGAAAACGGGGAAATTTCTATTAGTATCCAATAAAATTTACAAAGGCAGACGGATTGGCGTCTGCCTTTGTTTTTCGTTTTACAGATCCAGTTCGTCGTTGATCTTGGTGGAAACTTTCCACGCCATGTCCTCTACCTTGCTGGCAGCTTTTGTGGCAAGACGCCGGGTGGGATTATTCCGGGGCATGGCAAGAATCGCCACCGCGCCGGCGGCAGCGCCCACACCCAAGGCAATGGCCAGTCCTTTTACGTGCATATACTTCGCCTCCTTTCTGTTTTAGTGTTCCCCTTTGTCAAAAAAACACGATTGGAAAGGTTTCTCACCTTTGCATTTTTATGAATGATATGGTATACTAAAAATATAAAACACAGGGGGTCAGATGCCAATGGATAAACTGCAAAATAAGATCCGAAAGATGAAAAATCCGTCTATGGTGGCATTTTGTCTGGATCGGTCTCAGATACCGGAGTCCTATCTGGAAGCAGAGCCCCAAGTGTCAATGGCTTATTTGCGGTATGCAGAAGATCTGCTGACGGCGCTGAAAGATATCGTGCCGGCAGTCCGGTTCGATTTTGCCACCTTTGCCCTATTGGGCGGATCAGGCTTGGAAATTTTACGGAAATTGCTGGAAAAAGCTAAGGAATTGGACTATTATGTGCTACTGGATGTCCCCACCGCTTATACCCCGCAGGCGGCAGCCTTGTCAGCGGAGATGCTGATGAATACTTGGCACTTTGACGGATTGCTGCTTAACTGCTATTTTGGCGCGGATATGATCAAACCCTTTGTGGATAGCTTGAAACACAATGATAAGGATCTGTTTTTAGCTCTGCGCACCGGCAATAAATCTGCCGCCCAGCTGCAAGATTTGCTTGCGGGAAGTCGTCTTGTGCACACCGTGGCAGCGGATATGGCAAAGCTTTTGGGAGAGGATCTGATCGCTCGCTGTGGTTACAGCCGTATTGGCGGCGTGGGTCCTGCTACTTCATCGGAGAGTCTGCAACTGCTGCGCAATAAATATCCTGCTATGTTTTTGCTGGTTGACGGCGGGGATTACTCCGGCGCCAATGGGAAAATTTGCAGCGTTGCTTTTGATAAGCTGGGTCACGGCGCAGTTCTCTGTGTGGGCGAAAGCGTCATTGCTGCATGGAAGGAAATGCCCGGCGACCCCATTGCACTGGCAGTGGAAGCGGCGGAGCGGTTGAAGAAAAATATCAACCGTTATATTGCGATTTTATAACGAATAAGATCAGGGTGTTATCCAGCACCCTGATCTTTCTGCGTTTACATAGGGGAGTGGTTGTTGGCGTTGCCGCCGGCGGTACCGTTGGTGTTTCCGTTGGTGCCGTCGCCGGGAAGACCGCCGGGCAGGGTGTCATCTACGCCGGTGTCAGGTACGTTGGTCTCGGGAACGGGAATGGTCATGGTGTCTGTGGGCATATTGCTCTGCTGCGTGCTGGGGGTGCTGCTGCCGGTGGACGGCGTGACGGCAGGATTTGTGTTGGTACAGCCGCAGGCGCATAAAGAAAGCGCTAAAACCAGCGCCATGACCAAAATGGCGATTTTTTTCATAAAGATCCTCCTTTATTGATAGATTACATCAGTAGTATTTCCATGCGACGTTGCATTAGACAGGAAAAGTAAACCATTCATAAATACAACAATAAAATGCAATTTCGTGACAAATTTTGAAAATAAGCCATTGCTATTTTGGAATTGTTGCAGTATAATAGTTGAGAAAATAACAATAAAAGGAGAATCCTTTCCTATGAAGAAGCTCATGGTTAAAAAAGATGCAGAGTGTATGGCTTGCTTGCAGTGTGTGGCTGCTTGCTCCGAAGCCTTCTATAAGCAGTTCCATCAGGATTTGTCCTGTATCCGTATTGTTGAGAAGAATGGCGCTGCCAAGCCCATGGTTTGCATCCAGTGCGGCAAGTGCGCTAAGGTCTGCGAGGCGGGCGCCATTACCCAGAACCCCAAGACCGGTGTTTACATGATCAATAAGAAGCTGTGTACTTCCTGCGGCAAGTGCGTGGAAGTCTGTCCCATGAAGGTCATGGTAGCCCCTCAGGAGGGTCCCACTACCAAGTGTATCGCCTGCGGTATCTGCGCCAAGGTCTGTCCTATGGAGATCTTGGAGATCGTGGAAAAGTAAATCTCTACATAAATTTTGACAGCCGGGTGCTTACCCGGCTGTCTTTGTGCATTTTAGGCGAAAAAACATGGGTAGAATAATTGCATATTACGGCTGAATATGCTATACTGTTATTATCTATGTCCCGAAGGAGTTTGTGACATTTATGACCGATTTTCAGCAGAAAATAACGGCTTTGCTGCCAAGTTTGGAACTTCGCGCCGACGAACCGATGGGAAAGCATACTTCTTTTCATATCGGTGGACCGGCTGAGGTGATGGCGTTTCCCAAAACGGTGGAGCAGCTGCGTGAACTTCTTAAAGTGTCCGCTTTATTGGACCGCAAACCTGCTATTTTAGGCGCAGGTACCAATATCCTCGCCGCCGATGAGGGCGTACGGGGCTTGGTCATCTGTATGAAAGATTGCCTTGATGCCATGGAGCAGCTGGACAATACCCATATCCGGGTGTCTGCCGGTGTGACCATGACCCGGGCGGCGGTGTTTGCGGCCAATCTTGGCCTTTCCGGTCTGGAATTTGCCCACGGTATCCCCGGTTCGGTGGGCGGCGGTGTGTATATGAACGCCGGCGCTTACGGCGGTGAGATCGCGCAGGTTTGCACAAAGGTTGCAGTAATGGATATGGCAGGTGAATTGCGCATTCTCACCGGCGACCAGATGGACTTCTCTTACCGGCACAGCCGGTTGGAAGAGGAGGGGGGCGTTGTGGTGTACGCGGAGTTTTCCCTGACCCCCAAGCCCATTGAGGAAATTCGTGCTGTTATGCAGGATCTGATGACCCGCCGCAAAAATTCCCAGCCTCTGGATCTGCCCTCTGCGGGTTCTGCCTTCAAACGTCCGGTGGGTGGTTACGCCGCCGCGCTGATCGATCAGGCGGGATTGAAGGGCTACCGGGTGGGCGGCGCAGCCGTATCGGAAAAACATGCGGGATTCGTGGTGAATCTGGGCGGCGCTACGGCAGATGATGTAAAAGCAGTGCTCAAAGACGTGTCCGATAAGGTCTTTGCAGATACCGGTATCCGACTGGAACCGGAGATTCGTATTTGGTAAAAGAGAGGAGTGTTGGACCATGGCTGTTTCTTTTTCCGGCAGCGCCAAGGCAGAGATCTGCCATACCATTCCGGCAAAGCATTGCTGCGCCATGGCCGAATGCTTTGGAATCTTGCTTTTCTGCAACAGCTTTCACGCGGAAGGGATCCGCATTATTACGGAAAGTCGTGAATTTGCCGCATTGTTGCCGAAACTGTTCAAAAAAGCCTTTGGTGTGACCTTTGATTTGCTGCCGGAGGAAAATACTTCCGGCAAGCTGAATTTTCAGATCACCGGCAGGGAAAAGATCCGTCAGATCATGGCGGCTTACGGTTTTGATCCCCGAGATACCCTTTCGTTGCATATCAACCTTCCTGTGGTGGAGGATGACTGCTGCAAGGCGGCGTTTTTGAAGGGCGCATTTTTGACCGGTGGCTCTGTGACCGACCCTGTCAAGGGGTATCATATCGAATTTTCCACTACCCATGGCAGTGTTGCCCGGGAATGCAAGAGTCTCATTCATGAGGTACTGGGATTTTTCCCCAAATCTGCCACCCGCGCCGGTGGGCATGTGTTGTACTTGAAGCAGAGTGACCTGGTATCTGACTGCCTGACCTATCTGGGCGCACCGGTTGCCGCCATGGGGATCATGGAGGCAAAATTGGAAAAGGAACTGAATAACAAAGTCAATCGCCGCTGCAACTGTGACGATGCCAACACCTCCAAGGTGGTGGAGGCAGCGCAGGAGCAATTGTCTGCCATTAAATCCTTAAAGGAAATGGGTATGTATCAAAGCCTGCCGGTGAAGCTGCGGCAGACGGCAGATGCCCGGGTGGAGAATCCGGAAGCATCCTTGACAGAACTGGCAGCTATGATGGAGCCACCCATCAGCAAACCGGCCATGAACCATCGGCTGCAAAAGCTGGTAAAGCTATCACAGGAGGGAACAAAATGAGCTTTGTGCATCTTCATGTTCATACAGAATACAGCCTCCTGGACGGTGCTTGCCGAATCTCCGGGCTGATGGACCGGGTGAAGGAATTGGGGCAGACCGCGGTGGCCATCACTGACCACGGCGTCATGTACGGTTGCATTGATTTCTATAAGGCGGCGAAAGCTGCGGGCGTTAAGCCCATTATCGGTTGTGAGGTTTATGTGGCGCCCCGGGCTATGTCCGACCGTGTCCACGGCGTGGACAATGACCCTTACCATCTGGTGCTTCTTTGTAAGGATCGGACAGGCTATGAAAACCTGTGTTATTTGGTTTCCGAAGCCTTTACCCACGGCTTTTACGGCAAGCCCAGAGTGGATCTGGCACTTCTGCGACAGCGCCATGAGGGTTTGATCGCCACTTCTGCCTGTCTGGCAGGTGCGATCCCCCAGCGACTGTTGCAGGAGGACTACGCTGCTGCAAAGGAATACGCCTTGGAACTGGCGGATATTTTCGGAGAGGATCATTTCTATCTGGAATTGCAGGACCACGGGATTCCGGAGCAGACTCCGGTAAATCAGGGGATTATGCGCCTTGCCCGGGAGACCGGTCTGCCTTTGGTGGTCACCAACGATGCCCACTACCTGCGCAAAGAAGACGCCCGGATGCAGGACGTGCTTCTGTGCGTCCAGACCGGCAGAACTGTGGACGATCCCAACCGCATGAAATTCCAGACCGAGGAATTTTACTTAAAGAGCGAAGGGGAATTGCAGGCGTTGTTCCCCGGCTGTCAGGAGGCATTTGACAATACCGCCAAGATTGCAGACCGCTGCAATTTGGAATTTACCTTTAACGAATACCATCTGCCCTCCTTTCCGGTGCCGGAGAGTTACACCAATGAGGAATACTTCCGCAAGCTCTGTGAAGACGGCTTCCGGGAACGGTATCCCCAGCAGCCAGCAGATTACCGGGAGCGATTGGAATATGAGATCGGCGTTATCAGCCGCATGGGGTATGTGAATTACTATCTCATCGTGTGGGATTTCATTCGCTACGCCAAAGAGCAGGGGATTCCGGTGGGTCCGGGCCGTGGTTCCGGCGCGGCATCTATCGTTGCGTATTGTCTGCACATTACGGAAGTAGATCCCATGAAGTATGCGCTGATTTTTGAGCGTTTTTTGAACCCGGAGCGGGTCAGTATGCCCGATTTCGATACGGACTTCTGCCAGGAACGCCGGGGAGAGGTCATTGAGTATGTTATGAACAAATACGGCGCTGACCATGTGGCGCAGATCGCCACCTTCGGCACCATGGCAGCCCGGGGCGCGATCCGCGACGTGGGCCGGGCGCTGAACTTTACTTACGCAGAGACGGATGTGGTGGCAAAGCTGGTGCCCACCATGCCCTTGCATATCACGCTGAAAGAAGCACTGAACGTATCTCCGAAATTAAAGGAGATGTATGACGGGGACGAGCGGGTAAAGACCCTGATCGATACCGCTATGAGTCTGGAAGGCATGCCCAGAAACACTTCTACCCACGCCGCCGGCGTGGTGATCACCGCCCAGCCCGTGCATACCTATGTACCCCTCTCCCGGAATGACGATACCATCGTTACCCAGTACACCATGACCACTATTGAGGAACTGGGCCTGTTGAAAATGGACTTTTTGGGTCTGCGGAATCTGACGGTGATCGAGGATGCCCAGCGGCAGATCCGCCAGTTGGAGCCGGACTTTGATATAGATAAAGTACCGGATAACGATCCCGCTACCTTCCGGATGCTTGCCGAGGGCAAGACACAGGGTGTGTTCCAGTTGGAATCTGCCGGTATTACCGGGGTGTGCATCAATATGAAGCCTACCTCCATTGAGGATATGACGGCCATCGTGGCGTTGTACCGCCCCGGTCCTATGGATTCTATTCCCACTTTTATTGCCAATAAGCTGGACCATCAGAAGATCACCTATAAAACACCTCTGTTAGAACCTATTTTGAAGGTGACCTACGGCTGTATCGTCTATCAGGAGCAGGTCATTGAGATATTCCGCTCTTTGGGTGGCTATACCATGGGACAGGCAGATAATATTCGCCGCGCCATCTCTAAAAAGAAGATGAAGGTTATTGACGCAGAGCGGAACGTCTTCGTCTACGGCGATAAAGAGCAGGGAATTCCCGGCGCGGTGGCAAAGGGCGTTTCCGAGGAGGCTGCCCAGTCCATTTACGATGAGATCGTGGATTTTGCTAACTACGCCTTTAATAAAGCCCACGCAGTGTGTTATGCGGTGGTATCCTACCAGACCGCTTACTTAAAGTGTCATTACCCCAAGCAGTATATGGCAGCGCTGATGACCTCTGTGTTGGATTCCGCTGCAAAGATCTCCGGTTACATAGCCGAATGTAAGGAGCTTGGAATCGCAACTCTGCCCCCGGACGTAAACCATTCTTTCGACAATTTTACCGTGGAGGGCAATTCCATTCGCTTTGGCCTGGGTGCTGTGAAAAATGTGGGCAGAGGACTGATCCGCAGTATGGTGGCAAAACGCAGCGAGGGCGGCCCGTTCCGCTCCCTGGAAGATTTCATCCAGCGGATGGGTGAGAGCGAACTGAATAAGCGGGCGGTGGAGAATTTCATCAAGTGCGGCGCTATGGATTGCTTCGGCTATCACCGCAGCGAGCTGCTGGCAGTGTACGACAGTATGATGGATGCCATTGCCGCCACCCGGAAGAAGAATTTGGAAGGGCAGATGGGACTGTTTGCCATGTTGCAGGACACCGACGAGTGCGTGGCCATTCCCATTCCCAAGCTCAATGAAATGAACAAGGCAGACCTGATGCTCATGGAGAAGGAGACCACCGGCATCTATCTGTCCGGTCACCCCATGGACGATTACCGTCATCTGCTCAAAGGCACCCATGTGGTGCCCATCGGTGTGCTGATGAAGGAGGAAACTATCTACCAGGATGATCAGATCGTCAGCATTGCCGGTGTGGTGCAGACCGTGAAGATGAAGACCACCCGGAACAATTCCATGATGGCATATGTGACCTTGGAGGACGATACCGCCTCCATCGAGATGCTGGCATTTTCCAACGTGCTGAACCAGTACGGCGGTTATCTGCGGGAGAACCAGCCGGTGGTGGTAACGGGGCGGATCTCCTTGCGGGATGATAAGGAACCCCAGTTAGTCATTAACCGGGCGCGGCCCATGTCTGATTTTGCCAACCAACAGCAGACCTTGTATCTGCGGCTACCCAGTGAAGAAGAACCCCTGTTTGGCAGGATCCGAGCCATTTTGGGCAAGCATCCGGGAGAAACGCCCGTGGTAGTCTATTTTGCCGATACCCAGAAGCGACGGGGCAGCAAATGCAGTCTGAATGAGGATATGCTTCGTGAACTGACCCAGGTGCTGGGACAGGAGAATGTTGTTGTAAAATAGCTTTCCATTTGGCAGGAAATGTGCTATACTGATGGGAGAAACATAGAAAGGGAACGATGATGAAAAAGGTTCTTATTCTGGAAGATGAAGTGAATATCCGCAGTTTTGTGGTGATCAATCTGAAACGCGCCGGTTACGATGCCATCGAGGCAGGTACCGGCATGGAGGCGTTGGAGCAATTGAGCCGGCATCCGGATATCGGCGTTGCCATTCTGGACGTGATGCTGCCTGATATCGACGGCTTTGAGGTATGCCGCCGGATCCGGGCTACCAGTAAGCAGATTGGCATTATTATGCTTACCGCCCGCACTCAGGAGATGGATAAGGTCACCGGACTTATGACCGGAGCGGACGATTATGTGACCAAACCCTTTTCCCCTGCGGAGCTGACCGCCCGGATTGACGCCCTTTACCGTCGGATCGGCGGGGATACCGTTATGGATACGGAATTGTTGACCCAGGGCGCGTTCACCATGAATACCCGCAATCACACCTTGGAAAAGCACGGCAACCGGATCCGTCTGACTCAGGTGGAATACGCGATCTTGAAGCTCTTTATGCAAAATCCCGGACGGGCGCTATCTCGGGAGGATATTCTCTCTGCTGTGTGGGGACGGGATTATGAAGGTGAATTGAAGATTGTAGACGTGAATATCCGCCGTCTGCGCATCAAAATCGAGGACGATACCGCCAACCCCACCTATATTACAACGGTCTGGGGCTATGGTTATAAATGGGGCGCATGAAGACGAAGAAACAAAAATTGCGCGGCATCCACAGCAAAGGTTTGCGGCGGCGCTGGCTGATCAATACGTTGGCAGTGGTCTGCTCCCTGGGTCTTGCGTGTGTACTGGCGGTGACGGCGGTGTTTTCCGCTTATTATTACTCGGCGATGGAATCGGATATGCGTTACCGCGCCCAGTCCACTACGGAATTTTTCGCCGATTTCCTCCATCAGAATGATCAGGATTATTACCAGTCCTGTATCACCTATGTGGATACATTTGATGAGCGGAATGTAATGGAATTGCAATTTATCAACGCAGCCGGACAGGTGGTAGCTTCTTCTGCCGGTGAGTGGGTGGGCGCTACACCGGCGACACCGGACATTGCCGATGCGGTCAGTACCTGCGGGATCTGCGCCTATGTGGGCAAGGATCAACAGTCCGGCGCGCGGATCATGGCGGTGAGCACCCCGGTGATTTGCAGCAGTGGTGAGACCATCGGTGTACTGCGGTATGTGACACCCACCGCCCACATGGATAAACAGATCATAGTGGTGGCGGTGCTGAGCCTGTGCGTTTTGACAGTGTTTTTGGTTTTGGTGCTGTTCAGCAGCAATTATTATATCCGTTCCATATTGGTGCCTTTAAATGAGATTATTGATAAATCCCAGAAGATTGCCAATGGCAGCTACGGTATTCAGATCCAATCGCAGTTTGATGATGAGATCGGTGATCTGGCAAAGATCATCAATGAAATGTCTTTGAAGATCAGCACCAACGAGAGAATGCAGCGTGACTTTATTTCTTCCCTGTCCCATGAACTGCGTACCCCCTTGACTGCCATCACCGGTTGGAGTGAAACGCTGCTGAGTTCCGACAAATTGGATCCTGATACCCGTCGTGGCGTGCGGATCATCCACAGAGAGGCAGACCGGCTTACCGATATGGTGGTGGACCTGCTGGACTTTACCCGCATACAGGACGATCGTCTTACCTTGAACATGGAAATGGTGGACATCCGCGCAGAGTTTGAGGATACCGTGTTCATGTACGGCAGCCGTCTGTCGGAGGAGGGTATCAGCCTGAAATATGTGGACAATGATCAGGAAATTCCTGAAATATCCTGCGATCCCCAGCGTTTGCGGCAGGTGTTTCTGAATATTCTCAATAATGCTGTCAAGCATGGCGGCGAGGGCAAGTGCATCGATGCCGGTATTGCCTATAAGGACGATTATGTGATCGTGCGGATCCGGGATTACGGTCCCGGCATTCCGGAGGATGAACTGGCATTGGTAAAGAAGAAATTCTACAAGGGAAGCTCCAAAGCAAGAGGTACGGGCATTGGCTTAGCAGTCAGTGATGAGATCGTCCAGATGCACGGAGGCGAGCTGACCTTGGAAAATGCCCTCACCGGCGGCACACTGGTGACCATTCGGCTTCCTGCCACCCAGTGAGAAAGGATTATTATGGCAAATCAAGAAAAATTTAAAACCATGATCGGTGGACAGGCGTTGATCGAAGGTCTGATGATGCGCGGTCCGCAAAAGGATGCCATCGTGGTTCGTGGAAAAGAAGGTCTCACCGTAGAGGTTTCTGATCGCAAAGTGCGACCGAAAAAATCCCCGCTGAACTGGCCCATTATCCGGGGCGCTGTGGTCTTTTTTGATGCCCAGCTCCAAGGCGTAAAGGCGCTGATGCGCTCGGCAGATCTATCTCCCGAGGAAAGTCAGGAAGAGCCCTCCAAGCTGGATCTGTGGCTGGAAAAGAAGCTGGGAGACAAGAAGTTCCAGCAGCTGGTGGTGGGCATTGCGGTGGCGATGGGATTAAGCCTTTCCATCATCCTGTTTTTCCTGCTCCCTATGGTGATCGGCAGCTTCTTTGACCGTTGGATCAAGAGTAATATCCTGCTGAATCTGGTGGAGGGCGTGATCCGGATCTTGCTGTTTTGCGGTTATATGCTGCTGGTGTCCCGTATGTCTGAGATGAAACGGGTTTTCGCCTACCATGGCGCGGAGCATAAGACCATTCGCTGCTATGAAGCAGGTCTGCCTCTCACAGTAGAAAACGTTCGCATGCAGACCCGTCTGCACCCCCGCTGCGGTACCAGCTTTCTGCTGGTGGTGATGATCATTTCCATCTTACTGTTTTCCGTAGCGTCATCGCTGCTATTAATGCTGATCCCGGGTCTGGCTGCTATTCGTGGCAGTTTCTTATACCGGCTTATTATGATCGCTTTCAAGCTGTTGCTGTTGCCACTGGTGGTGGCATTCAGCTATGAGGTCAACCGCTGGGTAGGCCGCCATGACAATATTTGCAGTCGGGTGCTTTCCGCGCCGGGTATGTGGTTTCAGAACTTTACCACCAATGAGCCGGACGACAGCATGATCGAAGTGGGCATCACCGCGTTGGAGGCGGTGCTTCCTGCCAACGAGGGGGATGACCTTTGGTAAAGACCTTCTCGGAACTGTATATGGAGGCGCGCCGGGCGTTGCTTACCCGGGAGGACGCGGACACCGCCGGTTTTTATGCCAGAGAGCTTCTGTGCCATGTGACCGGCAGGACCCGGGAGCAGGTGATCGCTCACCGGGAGCATTACGCATCGGAGCACCACCGGGATCAAATGCTGCTGCTGACCCAGCGGCTGCTGTCCGGTGAACCCTTGGCGTATGTGCTGGGGGAGTGGGAGTTTCACGGCATGAATCTGCGGGTGACCCCGGATGTGTTGATCCCTCGGGACGATACCTGCGCGGTGACGGATCTGGCGATCCGGCAGGCGCTGTTTTTGGAAAAAAGTCCCAGAATATTGGACCTTTGCACCGGTTCCGGTTGCATCGGTCTTGCAATAGCCAAGCGGGTCAAGGATGCCAGGGTTACTCTGGGGGATATCTCCCGGGAGGCATTGCAGGTGGCAAAAACCAATATAACTGCCCAAAAACTCTCCGCCAGAGTCACCGCCGTCCCGGTAAATGCCCTGGAAAAGCCAACGGCGTTTTTGGGGAAGTTTGACTTGATTGTGTCCAATCCGCCTTATATTACTACGGATGAAATGGCGGCGCTGCCGGACAGTGTAGCAAAATTTGAACCGCACTTGGCGCTCCACGGCGGCAATGACGGACTGGATTTTTATCGCGCCATTGCGGAGAATTATACCGCCGCGTTGAAGCCGGGCGGTTACCTGTGCTTTGAATTTGGCATGGGCCAGGGGGATGCGGTATGCAGCCTGCTGGAAGCAAACGGGTTTACAATACTGGAACGGTCCAGAGATTATAACGACAGAGAACGGGCAGTGCTTGCCCGCTATGACAGGAAGGATGCGTAATTATGGCTACAAAGAAAACTGCTTACGAAGCCCCTACCCCTGCAACTGATAAGAAAAAGGCGTTGCAGACCGCAATCTCCCAGATCGAAAAGAATTTTGGTAAGGGTACTGTGATGCGTCTGGGGGACAAGCCCGAAATGAACGTGGACGCCATTCCTACCGGTTCTTTGGCATTGGATGCCGCTTTGGGAATCGGCGGTGTGCCCAAGGGCCGTATCATCGAGATCTATGGACCGGAGTCCTCCGGTAAGACCACCCTCGCTCTGCACATTCTGGCAGAAGCCCAGAAAATGGGCGGCGAGGTGGCATTCGTGGATGCTGAGCATGCCTTGGATCCGGTATATGCCGCTGCATTGGGCGTAGATACGGATAATATGCTGGTGTCCCAGCCGGACACCGGCGAGCAGGCCTTGGAGATCACCGATGCGCTGGTCCGTTCCGGCGCAGTGGACGCGGTGGTGGTGGACTCCGTTGCCGCCTTGGTCCCCAAGCAGGAGATCGAGGGCGAAATGGGCGATACCTTCGTTGGTTTGCAGGCAAGGCTCATGAGTCAGGCGCTGCGGAAACTGGCAGGCACCATCGCCAAGACCAATTGTGTGGTCATTTTTATCAATCAGCTGCGCATGAAGATCGGTGTGATGTATGGCAATCCTGAGACCACCACCGGCGGTAACGCGCTGAAATTCTATTCCTCCGTCCGTCTGGATGTCCGCCGTGTGGAATCCATTAAAGAAGGCGGCGAGGTGGTGGGCAACAAGACCCGTGTGAAGGTGGTCAAGAACAAGGTTGCACCTCCTTTCCGGGAAGCCTATTTTGACATCATGTACGGCGAGGGCATCAGCAAATGGGGCGAATTGGTGGATCTGGCAGTCCAGATGGACATTGTCCAGAAGAGCGGCAGTTGGTTCTCCATGGGTGACGAGCGAATCGGTCAAGGCAAGGACAGTGTGAAGGTGTTCTTGCAGAACAATCCGGATGTGGCGGAGCAGGTAGAGGCGCAGGTTCGGGAAAAGTTGATCGCAGGATCTGCCGCAAGAACCCCTGCCAGAGCAGCGGAACGGCCCATAGCTGTCAGCGCCGACGATTTTGATGATGAAGATTGAGCGGGTATCTGCCCAGCCGGACCGGGCAGGGCGGTATACCGTAACCTTTGAAGACGGCAGCACCATGCGCCTGTACCGTCAGACGGCAGAGGATTTTGGAATCTATGCCGGCAAAGAACTGGACGATGGGGAATTTGCCCAGCTTCGTATTGCCGCCGGGCAGATGTCTGCCAAAATGCGGGCGGTGCGGATCGTGTCGGCAAGCAGCGTGTCTAAGGCAGATTTGCAGCACCGGTTGGTGCAAAAGGGCGAAAGTAAGAAAGATGCCCAAATGGCAGTGGCGTGGATGTCGGAACTGAACCTTTTGGACGACGAAAAGACCGCCCAGCAGGTAGTGCAGCACTGCGTTTCCAAGGGTTATGGCTTGGCGCGGGCCAAACAGGCGCTGTATGAAAAGCGGATCCCCAAGGAATGCTGGGATGCTGCGCTCGCCGATTACCCGGATCAGCAGGAGAAGATCCTTGCCTTTCTTCAATCTAAATTGGGGGAAGATCCGGATGAAAAGACCCTGCGACGTACTGTGGACGCGCTGCTCCGCCGGGGGCATAGCTACCATGAGATTCGTAGGGCGTTAAACGCATTTTCCCAGAATAGAGATCTGGGGGAGGATATGTATGGCTAATATTGGATTTATATCTCTTGGCTGTGCCAAAAACCAGGTGGACTGCGAGCGGATGATGTACCGGGTGCAGGAAGCTGGTTTTGGGGTGCAGCCGGATGTGGTGGGCGCCGATGTAGTGGTCATCAATACCTGCGGATTCATTGATTCTGCCAAGGCGGAAGCCATTGATGCTATTTTGCAGATGGCGCAGCTGAAAGAGCAGGGACTGATCGGCAAGATCCTGGTGACCGGATGCCTGTCCCAGCGGTATCAGCAGGAGATCATGGAAGAAATGCCGGAGGTGGACGGCGTCCTCGGCACCGGCAGCTACACAGAGGTGGTACCGGCGATCTGTCAGCTTTTGGAGGGCAAGACCGTCAGTGAATTTGCCTCTATCGACACCCCCGAGCAGGAATGCGGACGGATTCTTACCACCCCGGCCCATTATGCTTATTTGAAAATCGCAGAAGGGTGCGATAACCGCTGTGCCTATTGCATTATTCCATACCTGCGAGGCAAGTATCGCAGCCGCCAGATGGACGATATTCTGTATGAAGCGCGGCTTTTGGCAGACAGTGGTGTTAAGGAACTTCTGGTGGTTGCTCAGGATACCAGCCGTTACGGCACGGATTTTCCGGAACATAAAAGATTGCTTGCTGATCTTTTGCGGGCGCTTTGCCGGATTGAGGGACTGGAATGGATTCGCGTCCATTATACCTACCCTGACGAGATCGATGATGCGCTGATTGACGTGATGGCAACGGAGCCTAAGATCGTCAAGTATCTGGATATCCCTATCCAGCACTGCAACAGTAAGATCCTGAAACTGATGAACCGCCGGGGTGACAGGGAGTATCTGAATGCCCTGTTCAAAAAGCTGCGGCAGCGGATTCCCGGATTGATTCTCCGTACCAGCGTGATCACCGGTCTTCCTGGTGAGGGGGAGGAAGAATTTGCAGAGCTTTGCCAATTCTTGAAGGAACAAAAGCTGGAACGGGTAGGCGCATTTCCGTTCTCTCCGGAGGAGGGAACGCCGGCAGCGCAAATGGACTGCGTGGACAGTCAGACCGCACAGCAGCGGGCGCAGCAGGTGGAGCTGATCCAATCTCAGATTATGGACGAATACAACGCCTCCATGCAGGGAAAGACCGTGGAAGTGCTGGTGGACGGCTACGATGAAGAAATGGAGCAATTCTACGGACGCACCTATGCAGACTCACCGGAGATCGACAGCCGCGTGTGGATCGCATCTTCTGATGCGTTGACAGAAGGCGCTTTCATTAAGGTCTGTATTGACGGTGTGGCAGACGGCGAGTTGTCCGGTTACTTATTGGAGGAATGACCATGACTTTGGCAAGTAAAATAACGTTGATCCGTGTGGCGTTTATCCCCATCTACATGGCGCTGATGTACCTGAGCGGTGGGCAACCCAATTTGTGGATGTGGTTGGCGCTGGCAGTGTTTATCATCGCCAGTTTGACGGACTACGTGGACGGACAGATCGCCCGGAAATGCAATCAGGTAAGTGATTTTGGAAAATTTCTGGACCCCCTTGCGGATAAGCTTTTGACCATTGCGGCTATGACGATGTTCTGCCAGTGGGGTATGATGGCTGCATGGGCGCTGATGCTGGTTCTGACCCGGGAGTTCGCCGTTACCGGACTGCGGCTCGTTGCCGTGGGTAAGGGCAAGGTAATTGCTGCCGGTTGGAGCGGAAAGATCAAAACCGCCAGTACCATGATCGGTCTGTGTGCGCTGATGGCGTTTCCCACAGTTGCTTGGTTGGCGGCAGTGGTAAATGGTGTAATTATCGTAACCACGGTGTATTCCGGAATCGAATATTTTGCGCAGAATTGGAACTGTCTTTGGGATTAAAACATTGTGCCGGTGCGTTGCACCGGCACGGTTTATGAAAGGGTAACGGTATGAATTTTAAGGAGATTGGCGAGATCCGGCGGAGAGTCCGTCGGGATCGCAGCAATATGACAGCCATTTACGGCTGTTATGTGAACGGGCAGAAAGAAATTGTGTCGGAGTTTAAGCAAAGCACCGGTATTATGCCGGAAAATGAAGCGGAGCGTTATTTTGATCTTATGAAACGGGCTTTGTCGGGTACCATCGGTAAAAACCTGATTGATATTTGCTTCAAGACTTCGCAGGTGGCAGACAGCCCGGAACATAAGCTACTGATGGATTTGCGCAATTCCGGTTTGCAGGATGCAGAACTGCGGGCGGAACTGTATACAAAAATCATTTCTACCGTAAATATGGAAGATGGATTTTTGATTTTATTGGGGTGCGACAACTACGATGTTCCCTTTAAAAGCAGTGATGATGAGACCCAGGCGGATGCCTCCTCTGAGATGTATACCTATCTTCTCTGCTGCGTTTGCCCGGTGAAGCAGACAAAGTCCGGTCTGCGGTATGTTGCTGAGGATAAGGAATTTCACGATGGTGGTATTGCCCAAGTGCCGGCAGCGCCGGAAGTGGGTTTCCTGTTTCCCGCCTTTGATGGTCGCGCTACCAATATTTACAATGCGTTGTTCTATACCCGCAGCGCCAAGGAGGGTCATCAGGCGCTGGTGGATGCTTTGTTTCATGTAGATCCCCCAAAGCCCGCAGCGGAGCAAAAGAAATCCTTCGCTGCCCTTTTGGGGAGCAGCTTGCAGGAAGAATCCAGCCTGGAAGTGATGCAGACGGTCCATGAGCAGATCTGCCAGAGTATTGAATTGCACAAGGAGAGCCGGGTGGCTGACCCTCTGCTGATTTCCAAAGAGCAGGTGAAGCAGGCATTAAAAGAAAGCGGCGTTTCGGAAAAGGGCGTGGCAAAATTCTCTGTGGATTACGATGCGGTGTTTGGTATGGATGCCCAGTTGTACCCCAAGAATATCATTGATAACAGACATTTTTCTGTTACCATGCCGGATATCTCTATTCAGGTAACCCCGGAGGGACGGGATCTGATTGAGACACGGATCATTGACGGCGTGAAGTATTTGCTGATCTGCGCTGATGAAAGTGTGGAAGTCAATGGCGTGCCCATTTGTATTGAAGAAGGCGAACTTGCAGGTGTATAAAAACGGCGCTTCCTTGGGTCAAGGAAGCGCTGCTTTTTATGTATAGATCATTCGCCTTTCATGAGCTTTATCAGGATTTCAGAACAGGTTTCAATACCCACCTTGCCGCTGTCAAGGCAGATGTCGTAATTGTGGGCCTGACCCCAGTTTCTGCCGGTGTAGTGCTGGTAGTTCAACTTGCGCCGCTTATCCTTTTCGTTAAGGCGGGCCATGGGTGATTTTTCGGATTCGCCGTAAAGACGGACGATGCGCTCTGCCCGGAATTCTTTGTCAGCGTGGATAAAGGCGTGGAGACAGTCGGGACGGTCTTTGAGGATATAGTCTGCGTTTCTGCCTACGATCACGCAGGGACCTTGCTCAGCCAGCTGCAAAATGACGCTGCACTGAATATTCCACAGAAAATCTGCGGTGGACAGACCGTGCATAACACCGTGGACACCCTGATGGGCAAAGGCGTAGGCGAATATACTGCCGCTGGGGGAATGCTCCCCGTGTTCTTCCACGAATTTCGGCGCAAAGCCGGATTCCAAAGCTACCTGCTCCACCAATTCTTTATCATAAAAGGGGATACCCAGCGCCTCGGCCACCTGATGTCCGATGGTACGACCGCCGCTGCCGAATTCCCGGCTGATGGTAATGATTTTCTTTTCCATGAAATATCCTCCTTTTCATTTTCTGATTTTATTATACTGGTGAGAAAAGGAATTGTCAATGTTGTGTAGGCAGAAAAGTGCGGCTGCATCTTGTGATGCAGCCGCTTTGTTTATTTGATTTTAATTCCGCAGACCAGACCGCCTCGGGTACCAACTACCAAGGTGTCGTTAAACGCGGCAGGGGATGCTTCCACGTTGGAACCCAGTGACAGGGTGGACAAGGTGTTTCCTTTGCTGTCCAGCAGCATCATATTACCCACAGAGTCGCTGACGATAATATAGCCGTTGCCGGATTCGTCATAGATGGCAAGGGGAGAACTCCATGTGTAGTAATCCATGGATTTTTCCCAGACAATCTCGCCGGTTTGGGTGTCTATGGCTACCAGCTTGCCGTCCCAGTTGTTGGGGCAGCGAGCGATGGTGTAGAGGATCAGACCTTCCAGTTGGGTGCCGGGCTTGCCCAGCAGGGGTGTGGATTGCACGCCGCCGGACACACCGTCAACGGTGTTGCAGTCAAATCGCTTTTCCCAGACGATCTCACCGGTTTTTGCATCCAGCTTGTAGATGCAGATATAACCGCTGCCGTTGCTGTTGGTCCAATGGAGGGAGGGGGCGGTGTAGAGATAGCCGCCGTCAATGCCGTTCCATTCAAATACAGGGGTAGAGTTGGAATCATCTCGGGTGTCCTGCGCCCAGACCAGCTCCATGGTATCCAGATCAATGCAGAAGAACATACCGCCGTTTTCGGAGATATACAGATACCGGTCCACGATGACTGCGCTGGGTTCATAGCCCAACCAGTAGCTTTCTTTGCTGGAACGGTTGGTGGTGTACCGGGTTTTGACCAGCTCCTCCGGCGCCATGGTCAGCTTGCCTGCTGCCTTGTCGTACTGTGTGTTCAGTTTGATGGTGTAGAGGATGCCGTTCTCACCGGGCCAAATCAGGGTGTCCGTCTCAGCATCTACCAGGGGGCTGGAATCAAAGGCGGTCCAGTTGTCCCGTTGGCTGAAAGAATCGCTGCCGCTGCGTTCATAGAGGATGCTGCCGTCAATGAGGCTGACGATGTACATTCTGGGCACCTTGCCGCTGAGATAGTCACCGGAGCCAACGTACATGATGGGATAGCCTCTGGGATCCAGAGAGCCAGCGCCCTTGAAGTTCATGCCCAAATAGACGGGATTGCGGGTGTAGGATCCGTCTTCCAGATCGTAGAAGTAGATGTTGCCGTCCAGGGTGGCATAGATCACTTCCACCAGATTTTCCTTTTCTTTTTTGGCGGGGAACATATTCATAATGGCCTTGCTTTCGGCGTCCCACTGTACCATCAGTGGCTGACCGGTCCAACCGCTGCCGGGCCAGCCGTTCAGAGAGCCGATGTTGCTGCTCCATGTTTTGCTGAGGGTCTTTTCCGTGACGGTTGCCGTACCATAGGCAGGGCTGTTGCGGAAATTGTTGCCCCGGAAAGTGGCAATGCCGGGCAGGGCAAAGTAATCTTCCGGCGCGCCAAAGGAAATGGAGTCTGTAAGCTTAAAACTGTCAACAATGCTGCCGCCGGTGATGATCTCCCAGTTGATGCCCCATTTTTGGGGATCGCTGGATTCGGAAAGACCTGGCGTAAAGGTGGGATCGGGTACAGGAGTGATATCCTCCGTGGCTGCACCGGCGGTGTTTTCAGTATTGTCGCTGGTGTTGATTTGTGCATCGGTAGAAGGAGTGTTGGGTGTACCTGCCTGAATCAGATCCTTGCCCACGGCGCGATACCGGAAGAAGCAAACCGCAGTGCAGATCAGCACAAGAACCGTTGTCAGATACATCAGCCGCAGAATCAGATTCTGCGCCCGGCGCTGACTGCGCTTCATGCGCATGCGACCGCTGAGAAAGCTGAATGTGATGCAGCTTACCACCAGCACTGCGGTGATCACTGCCAGTAAGATCAGCGCAGGCTTCATTTGCAGATAGTGTTCAGATGCGGACAGACCGGCTGCCAGAAAAGATATATACACGGAACAATTCCTCCAATCATAAAGCATATATTTTTGTTATTATATCATTATGTTCTGCAACTTGCAAGGGAAAAGCCATGATTTCGGCGGAATTTGTGTTATTTCCCAAACTGTTTCAGTCGTTGAAAAACAGTGGCTGCTGTGCTATAATGAAGCCATCAAAAATTGAGGAGCAGCCTATGGATACGATGATCGAAACCCTGGCATCGGAACTGAACCAAAAGCCGGAATATGTGCAAAATGTGGTCACTTTGTTGGACGAGGGCAATACCATTCCTTTTATTGCCCGTTACCGGAAGGAATTGCACGGCAGCATGGACGATACAGTATTGCGGAATCTGGAAACTCGCCTTTCCTATCTTCGGAATTTGCAATCCCGGAAGGAAGAGGTGATCCGCGCCATTGAAGCCCAGGACAAGCTGACCGAAGAACTTTCTGCCGCCATAAATAAGGCAGCAACCCTCTCAGAAGTGGAGGATCTCTACCGCCCTTATAAGCAAAAGCGCCGTACCCGGGCAACTGTGGCAAAGGAAAAGGGCTTGGAACCCTTGGCGCTGGCGATCTTTGCCCAGACCGGGGAGGATCCTGCTGCGCTGGCAGAGGGGTATGTGGATGCTGAAAAAGGGGTGGAATCCGTGGAAGATGCCCTGCAAGGGGCTTCGGACATTATTGCAGAGATCCTCTCCGATGATCCTGAGATCCGCAAGGCGCTGCGGCAGAAGATGGAGAGCCGCGCGGTGCTGACAGTGCAGGCAACTGACCCGGATACAGACAGCGTCTACCGCTTGTATTATGATTTTTCCGCCACCGTCACCCGGCTGCAAAATCACCAGATCCTTGCTATTAACCGGGGCGAGCGGGAGGGCTTTTTAAAGGTCTCCGTGGCGCTGCCCGGTGCAGAAGGTCAGGCGCTGGTGTGCCGCATGGCATTAAAGCCCACCATGTGGATTTCCACTTTTGTGAAAGCGGCGGCAGAGGATGCCTACGACAGACTGATCGCCCCCAGTGTGGAGCGGGAATTGCGCAATACCCTCAGTGAGCGGGCAGGGGAATCGGCGATCGCTAACTTCGCATTGAACCTGAAACCCTTACTGATGCAGCGGCCGGTGAAAGGCTTTGTGACCATGGGTCTTGACCCCGGATACAAAAACGGCTGTAAGGTTGCAGTGGTGGATGGTACCGGCAGAGTGTTGGACACTACGGTGGTGTACCCCACCTTCTCTCAGCGGAAAAAGGAAGAGGCCATAGAAAATCTTTCCCGCATGATCCGCCGCCATGGGGTGAAGCACATTGCCATCGGCAACGGCACGGCATCCCGGGAGACCGAAGCCATGACGGTGGAAATGCTCCGGGCGCTTCCCGGTGTCAGCTACATGATCGTCAATGAGGCAGGTGCTTCCGTGTACTCTGCTTCCAAGCTGGCGGCAGAGGAATTTCCCGACTTTGATGTAAACCTGCGGTCGGCAGTTTCTATCGCCCGCCGCTTGCAGGATCCCCTTGCGGAATTGGTGAAGATCGACCCTAAGGCTATTGGCGTGGGTCAGTATCAGCACGATTGCCCCCAGAAACGGCTGGATGAGGCACTGGGCGGCGTGGTTGAGGACTGTGTCAATGCCGTTGGCGTGGATGTGAATACCGCATCGGTGAGCTTGCTGCAAAAAGTTTCCGGATTGAACGGTACGACTGCAAAAAATGTGGTGGCATACCGGGAGGAAAACGGCGCATTTACTGCCCGCAGTCAGCTGAAAAAAGTGCCAAAATTAGGACCGAAGGCCTATGAACAGTGCGCAGGCTTCCTCCGTGTGCCGGAAAGCAAGGAAATCTTGGACAATACCGGTGTCCATCCGGAGGCGTATAAAGCGGTGGAAACACTGCTGGACCTGTGCGGTTATTCTAAAAAGGATGTGGCCGGCGGCGCACTTACGGAATTGCAAAGCAGACTGAACGCCATCGGTATTGACGAAGCGGCGGAAAAGTGCGGTGTGGGCGTGCCTACCCTGGAAGATGCCATTAAGGAATTGCAAAAGCCGGGTCGTGACCCCCGAGATGATCTGCCGGCGCCTATTCTGCGTACCGATGTGCTGGAAATGAAGGATTTGAAGCCCGGCATGGTTCTGTCCGGTACGGTGCGGAATGTGATTGATTTTGGTGTGTTTGTGGATATCGGCGTCCATCAGGACGGTCTGGTGCACATCTCTCAGGTTTCCTCGCGGAAGCTTCGCCATCCCTCGGAAGCGGTGCAGGTAGGGGATGTGGTAAAGGTTGCGGTGTTGGAAGTGGATGAAAAACGCAAGCGCATCAGCTTGACTATGAAGAATATACCCGAAGCATAAAATTGCACCCCGTTTCTCCTTGAAGAAGCGGGGTGTTGTTTTGTTATTTGTGTGTCAGGTGTTAGCCACGGTCATTCTATGTATTCTCATAGACATAGGTAATTTGTTCAGTCTGCGCATAGTTTACAATATTTTTTCTGGATTTTCAAGCAAAAGGCCTTTTGAAATTTGAAAAAATAAAAGCTATAATATAGGTGTGGATAATCCGTAAAGTGGGAGGATAGCGGCTATGTTTCAGGTAAATGATGTGATCATCTACGGTACCCAGGGTGTATGTAAAATTACAGGCACAGAAGAAAAAACCGTCAGCGGAAAGAAAAAGACCTATTTCGTTCTGAAACCTGTCAGTAATCAAGGCGCTACGATTTTTGCGCCCACGGACAACGAAGTCGTCCTCAGGAAGATGCGCCGGCTGCTGACCAGAGATGAGATCCATAAGCTGATAGATTCCATGCGGTCGGAAAATGCGGTATGGGTCGCCAACGAAAGTGAGCGTAAGGAGCTTTATAAAAGCACTCTGGCAAAGGGCGATCGTATGGAACTGATCAAAATGATCAAGGCCATCTATACCTACAAAAAGGAACGGGAAGCGGAAGGCAAGCGCCTGCATTTGTCTGATGAGCGTTTCTTCAAGGACGCGGAGCAGATCCTGTATAATGAATTTCAGTATGTGCTGGACCTTGGCGGCAGGGATGACCTGATGAGCTACATTTTCGGACGGCTGGAAAGATAAAAACACAGCGGCAGAGAGAAGTTGTTTCTCCCTGCCGCCGATTTGTTTATCTCCCCCGATATTCCATTTTCAGAACTTCTGCCATTTCCTCTGGGGATTCCTTGCAGCCACCTGCAAGCCACAGCTTAATAATGGCGTTCAAGCCGTTTCTGAAAAACTCAATATGGTAATTCAGGTTGGTGTCTATATGTTCTTTTGCGGCGCGTTTGGAATCGTATATTGAAATAAGATGCTTATCATCGTAACACAATTTAAAATAGGTTTTATAGAAAATCTGATTATCCTTAATGTGCGTGAACATCTTTAATGCACCGGTACGCTCATTGAAATAATCATAATCCGCAAACAGATTGCTAAATTCGCTTTCGAGTTTTTCTCTCGTTTTATCAGCAAGGTTGAATATATCGATATAATTTGCGTAGAAGGTACTGCGGTTTAGTTCCGTGATTTTAATGAGATCGGATACCGTAATGTCCTTGATTTCACGGGTTTGCAGCAGCTCTATAAAAGCCTTTTCAATTTTATCCTGAGATTCTCTGCGCCGCTTATTATTCTTTGTGTTCATAGGATACCTCATTATTCCAACAAATGTTGCAAAATTGATGATTGTTTTGTTCTTTTGAAAATATTATACTTAGGTTGCAATAAAAATACAAGTGTTGGTTTAATGAAAGGAGATTCAATATGAAAAGAAGCAGTTTTGTTGCACTTATTATGGGAACGGTAAGCGGTGTGCTTTTCGCGCTGGGTATGTGTATGGCACTTTTGCCTGAATGGGATTCGTTTACGGAAGGTGTTATTTTTGGCGGAATTGGCATCGTATCTGGCATTATCACTTTGTTTGTATGGTGCAAGATGGAAAATAAGAAGCTGCCTAAGATGAACGGAAAAAATGTGTTTCGCATCCTTTACAGCATTGCTGCGGTACTGATCCTTGGTGCAGGTATGTGCTTGTGCCTTGTATGGCAACAGATTATATGGGGAACGCTGGTTGGTCTGCTTGGTATTATTATGCTGATAGCACTGATTCCGATGATAAAAGGCATCCAATGAGAGGAAAAAGCTTATGGCACGATCAAAAATTATAAATGGCTATAAGAAGCTGGAAAAAGGCATAGTAGAGGGCTACAAGAAGATCGAGCAGGGTGTTGTTTGTAACTACACCAAAATCGAGGATAAGTTTGTGGATGCGTGCTTAACCAAAGATGGCGAAACCGTAGAAGAAGCTAAGGCGAGACTGAAAAAAGAGAATCGGTAAGTAAACAGCGGCAGTGTTCTGCCGCTGTTTTTTGCCTGTATTGCAAACAGAGTATTCAAATGCTATAATGGTACCAAAGAGGTGAGCGAGATGATTATACTAATTGCCGGGGCAACCCATACCGGAAAAACGGTCTATGCGCAAAAACTGCTGAAAAAATATCAGTACCCCTACTTATCCATCGATCATTTGAAGATGGGATTGATCCGAAGCGGTCAGACCGATCTGACACCTATGGACGATGAAAAACTGACGGATTATCTCTGGCCCATCGTCCGGGAGATGGTAAAGACTGCCATTGAGAATAAGCAAAACCTCATTGTGGAGGGGTGCTACATCCCCTTTGACTGGCAGAAGGATTTTGCAGAGGAATACTTGGAAAATATCCGCTATGTGTGCCTTGTGATGTCCAGACAGTATATCGGGAATCACTTTGCGGATATTCAAAGATACGCAAGTGTGATCGAACAACGCATGGACGATTCCGATTTTACAATGGAAGATTTGATCGCAGAGAACGAATATAACCTGGCACAGTGTATTGCCCAAAATTGCGAGTATCTTTTAATCGATGCGTCATACGATCAAGTGGATTTGATTTGAAACAAGGAAATGCCTATGGATAATTACGATCATCAGGTGGATATCGGTAAGCGGATCTTTTTGGAGTACGATCAGGAACTGCTGATCCGGAAATTCCATTTGGAAGCGGATGCAGATTGGATTTACCTGACCTATCTGAATACGCCATGCCGTATTAGCAGAAAAACCGGTGGGGTGGAGGAATGTATCCAAAACGCATGGAAGGAATGCCGCTCTTTCAGTACGGTGATGACGATCTATGATTCTCTGTGCTATCATCAGGGAGAAATTGCCCCACCACTGGCAGGCCAGTGGTGTACGGTAGGTACTTTTGTTGTTACCGGCGTCACCGAAACCAATACCTTTACAAAGAAATACGCCGCAATATTTGACGGTCACACAGAAGACCTGAAAACCGCCTGCGAAAGTTTAAGCGGCATCTTGCAGCCCAGAATGGCGGGGGCGGACGTGACCTGCCAAATCCCTGTGACACCTTTCTTCCCGGTGCTTCTGCAATTCTGGGAAGGGGATGAAGAATTCCCACCGAAGCTAATGCTTCTGTGGGACCGGAATACAGACAAATTTCTGCATTTTGAGACCACCTTTTACTTACAGGGCGATCTATTGGAACGACTGAAAAGTTGCATGGAGGAAACGATATGAAGCGGGTTAAAATTACAGCAATCCGACGGACCTGTTATCCCGACCTGATGGCGCGTTATTTCCCCACATCATCCATTTTACATACAGTGTAGGCGGTCAAACCTACAAGGGAAAGCGCTATGTGAATCGGAACAAACGGTGTCCGGCGAAGGATGAAAGAATAACCGTCCATTACCAGCGAGAGAACCCGGAAAAGTATGCTGTCATCATATAATAGCAAAAGCGGATGCAACTCATTTCTGAGGCGCATCCGCAGTCTGCTTAATTCTTGTATCGAAATCAGATTATTCCGTAAAAGTGTATTTCACGAAATTGCCGTTGCCGTCGCCGGTGATGATTACGGTATCACCATTGGTGTTTTTTGAAATGTCCATAATGGGAAATCTGCCGTTTTCTTTCACATATGCTTCGGGGCTGGTTGCCTCCACCTCGATCAGCTCTTTTTTTGCGTGTTGCTCACCGCCGCAGGAATTGATGTCTTCCATAAAAACTTCGTATTCGTTCATGTTGGTATCTCCTTAAATTGCAGTTATGTCCTGAGTATACCATTGTAGCAGGAAGAAATCAAGGAACCTGTCAGATTATATTGTGCAAAAAACAGTAATTTTTAAAAATCGCAATTTGTCCTGTACAGCATAGGATTATCTTGATTGTCTTCTGTTATCAAGGTATAATCGTGTTAGATAAATAAGAATTTGACGAGGAGAAAACGATATGAGTATCACACAGGCTTTTTACAATAATCTGGCTTCTCAATACGATAAACTGTTCCTTGATTGGAATGCCACGACACAGGAACAAGCTGTAATTTTGAACAGACTATTTGTGGATAATGGTTTTGACAAGTCCGCACATATTCTGGACTGTGCATGTGGCATCGGAACACAGGCAATCGGCCTTGCTGCCATGGGCTACAATGTAACAGGTTCGGATATTAGTGATGGAGAAATCGATGAAGCCAAAGAAAGAGCCATAAAGAACAATGTAAGTGTTCACTTTGAACACGCTGACTTCTGCGCTTTGTCGGATACTTTCACCAAGCAATTTGACATTGTTATTGCGATGGACAATGCCTTGCCCCATATGCTTACCAGTAATGATTTGGCATCTGCCATCAAGAGTATCGTAAATCAGATTCAGGATGGCGGTATGTTTGTTGCCAGTATTCGGGATTATGACGCCCTGCTTATGGACAAGCCGCCCTATTCCCCTCCCTATATTCACAAAACAGCAAAAGGGCAGAGAGTTTCTTTCCAGACCTGGACATGGGAAGGCGATAACTATCGGCTAATCCAGTATATCGTTGATGATGAAGACACTCTGCAAGTGAGCAAATTTGAATGTGAATACAGAGCCACCCGTAGACAGGAAATGACAAACTTGCTTATGGAATACGGATGCAGTAATGTGGTGTGGATGTTCCCCGAAGAAACAGGGTTTTACCAACCTATTGTAGTTGCGAAGAAATAACGAATGTGTTAACCAAATTCCGACATATCGAATCGTTAAATCGGCGCCCTAAATGATACACACCCCAAAAGTCAGACACTTTTGGGGTGTATTTTGAACAAATCACAGTTTCAACTACGAACTGGACTATATAATCAGATTACAGCAATAATGTCGTCCAATTCCCGATACTGGGCGTGCAGCGGTGCGGGTTTTGCATCGCCGGCAGGATAACCGATGGGCAATAGTGCGGAGACGGTCACATTTTCCGGCAGACCCAAGACTTCGGACACCTGATCCGCGTTGAAGTAACCAACCCAGCAAGAGCCAATGCCCAACTCCGCAGCTTCCAGCATCATGTGGGTGCAGACGATGGCGGCATCGGTCTCGCCGGATTCATAACCGGGCTGCAACTTGTTCTTCCAATCCAGGTTGCGGTCGTAGCAGACCACCAGGATCACAGGGGCATCAAAGGTACAGCGGCAAACGGATGCCAGCTTCTTTCTTGCGTCCTCACTCTTGGCGATATAGATCTTCTGGGGTTGGTTGTTGCAGGCGGTAGGTGCAACGTGTCCGGCTTCCAGGATCCGGCGCATATGTTCCTCCTGGATGGGCTGATCCTTAAAAGAGCGAACAGAATAACGCACCTTGGCAAGTTCTAAAAATGTCATAGCGATAACCTCCTTAGGTTTTTAATCATTATAGCATAGCTTGGGCTGTGTAGGCAATAAAAAGTCCCGGAATTGGTTTCGTGTAAAATCTCACGTTTCCAACTCCGGTCTTTGTTTTACTGCCTTTTCATCTGCCGTAGGAACAACAATACTGCTGCTACGAGCGCAATGATGGCGTATCCCAGCACCCACCATATATGAGGGAAAATACCGGTAAAATTTCCTGCAAGTATCGCCCGTTCCATTTCCACTGCGTGAACAAAGGGCAGCGCATATGCGATCTTTTGAAAGGCACCGCCTACAAGATCAAGGTCAAACCATGTGCCGGACAGCCACGCAGAAAGATTGGTAAGCAGAGCACCGCAAATACCGCCAACCTGCTTGTCGTTCAGGATACTGCCGAAAAGCAATCCCAAGGCAATAAACAAAATGGAAACAGGCATGATAAAAATGACCGCGTACAGAATATTCACAGTTACTTCCAGGCCGAGGATAACCGCCGCAATATAGCAGACCACACATTGGGCAACGGCAATCGGTACAATCGGCAGGGTATAGCCCAGAATAAAATCCACCGGTGTCAGGGGCGTGGTGTATAACCGCTGCAATAATGAACGGCCTCTGTCTTTGGAAATAATCGTTGCAGAAAACAGCGTCATAAAGGAAAGACCAAAGACCGTAATGCCTGGGGTTAAGTGCTGAATTTCAAAAAGCTTTACAGGTACGTTTGCCTGTATGGCGCTGAGCAGCACCATCAGCACAAGGGGAAATCCAAGACCAAAGGCCAAATTCAGCGGATCTCGCAATATTTCCTTTGTGTTTCTGCCTGCAAAGGTCAGCATTCTCATTCTGCCACCCCCTTCACAATCCTTACAAAGGCTCGCTCGAAATGATCTGTTCCTGCTGTTTCTTTAATCTTGTCGGGGGTGTCGCAAATGAGCAGTTTACCGTCCTTTATAATGGCAATACGGTCAGAAAGCGCTTCTGCTTCCTCCATATAGTGCGTTGTCAGAATGATGGTAACCTTGCCTTTGAGGGAACGGATAATGTCCCAAAGTTCGCTTCTTGCCAGCACATCCAGTCCAAGGGTAGGCTCGTCCAGGAACAGGATCTCCGGTTCGCTGATCAGTGCCATTGCGATACTCAGCCTGCGCTGCCAGCCACCGGACAGTTTGCCTGCCTTTTTCTTCATTACGGTTTCAAGTCCCAACCGTTCAGTCAGCTCTGTGACTTTGGTGTTTCGCTTATCTTTTGTAAATCCGTGAACACCGCACATCAGTTCCAGATTTTCACGAACGGAAAGACCGGGGGCAACCGCAGTTTCCTGGGGAGAAACGGCTATGATCGATTTCACGGCGGCAGTATCTTTGCAAATGCTTTTCCCGTTCAGAAAGGCATCACCCCTTGTGGGCTGAGTCAGGCAGGACAGCATTTTGATGATGGTTGTTTTGCCCGCACCATTCACGCCCAGCAGAGAAAATAGTTCTCCTTTGTGAACAGAAAGACTAAGGTTATCAACTGCAACCACATCCTTATATTTTTTCGTTAAACCTTCCATTCTGATAGCATCCATATCTGATTACTCCATTACAGGTTTTCTTTCAGCTTTCGGTTGAGTGCTTCTGTTTTGGCTTTGGTGACACAGTAGATGATGAGCCAAATGAAGGCATAGCCTGCAAGGAAAATGCCAGTGAAAACGAGGATGGGAATCAGCTGTTGCTGCAACCAGCCGTTAAGCAGATAGGTGAGAATATAGGCAATGTACAGCGCACCGCCGTGGAGCAGGATCATAATAGGCAGGGGAAGTTGTTCTGACTGATAGATGGCAGTCATACCTGCGGCGATAAAGGCAAGTAATGAGATGGTCAAAATACCCATACAGACCTCGCTGGGGGAGAATGCTTCCACGGCACCGGTAGCGCCCAGAATACCATAGATGATCGCCAAAACCATAGGCCCTCCGCTGGCGCAGATCAGCCCCCTCAGGAAAAACGCTTTCCAAAACTTCTTCATTTTGCTTCAAACCTCCTTTTGATTTGGGCAAAGCACCGCCGGGAAACATATTCCCTGTAACCGCATTTGAAAACCGCATCCACGCTGCCTGCATAAGTAACAGCAAACCGGTCAAGGCAATTTTCATTGGCTAGGCTGCTTTTGTTGATGCGGATGAAAGAAGAGGGAAGCTGTTGCTCCAATTCATAAAGCCGTTGTTTCAGTCGATACGGTTGATTCTTGGAATCGATGGCGTAAGTTTTGCCGTCTAGAACAGTAATGCACTCGATCTCAGCAATGGACAACATTTTGATATCGTCCTCGGTGTAGCCGGGAATACGGTCTGCACCTGCATGTTTTTGGATCAGCGCTTCGATTTCATCAATCAGCGTGGTTCGCTTTCTGACAGTCGCCACCACTTCCTCGTCTTTCTCTTTGTCAATGATTAGCTTAAATTTCATCCCATCACCTCCTGTGGCGCTATTATAGCATAACCAAAATTAAAAATGTTGCAAATGATTCCCATCGGTAATTTTGCAAGGTCCAACGGCAAAAAGCCCGGAATTTCTACTGATGATATGCTACCCCCATAAAAGACAGTTTTCTTTCTCACTGTCTCTTATGGGGGTAGCATATCAATCAATATGGCTCCGGGTGCGGTTTAATTCTGGGGCGAAACGGAAGGCAGATTACCTAGGTTGTTGTTTTCGCTGCCGTCGGGGATAGATTTCAGGTATTCGGTATCGCCACGGTGGGCGATACCAACACCGGCAATGTGTCCCTGCTTCGCCATGTTCACGGCCTGCTGTTTTTCCACAATGGTGCTGTCAGACAACTGATAGCCGGTGATCCTGCCACCTTTCTTCACCAAACCAATGATCCGTTTTGCATTGGCATTCGCCTGCGGTATCTGGTCTAATGTCTGTTTTACAAGTTCTTGCCCGTCCATAAAATCACTCCTTTGCGGTAGCTTTTGCAACCAAAAGGAGAATATACAGACGAAACCGACCCTAAAATTCGTTACGCAATTCCGAAAAACTCCAAGAGCACTTTTCCTGTCAGTAGTAAGATTACAAACAAAATAACCGGACGAACAATCTTAGAACCGTTTTTCAGCGCAAGACCTGCGCCAAAGTACTGTCCGGCCGTAGCAAAGACTGCGGAAATGAGACCAAGGGGGATCAATACTTTGCCGGCAACCAGCGAGGTGAATAAGGCGCCTACATTGGAAGCCAGATTGACCAGTTTCACATTGCCGGAGGCAGTGCGTATATCTATCTTCGCCAGATAGCAGAAAGATAGCAGAAGGAATGTGCCGGTGCCGGGGCCATAGAAACCGTCATAAGCACCGAAGATCAGGGAAGCGCCCCATACAATCGCTCTGCGCAGCCACTTGTTGAGTGGTTTCCGTTCTTCCGGCAGATCTTTTTTCTCAAAAGGATCATTGCAATCACGGGCAGTACAAAAAGTAACACAAGCTTCAAGTATTGCTCATCCATGGCCAAATGCAGCCTTGTGCCCAGATGGGCACCCACCAAAGCAAGAACAATGGAAGGGATACCCAGAAGCCAATCCACGTATCCGTTTTTTACATAGCGCACCGTGGAGGCCACAGTGCCAATGCAGGAGGAAAGTTTGTTGGTGCCAAGAGCGAAGTGCATAGGAAGTCCGGCGAGAAGATAAGTGGGCAATGAAATGATACCGCCGCCACCGCCAATTGCATCCATAAAAGATGCACAAAATACGCCCAGACAGACCAGCAACACTACCCATATGGGATAACCCAAAAAGTCCATATATGTCTCCTTGCAATGAAAGAATCTTGTGAATAAATACATCATATCACAATTTTTGTGTTTCTCAAAGAAAAAACATTTGATAAACAAGAACACCGGGATACCCAATTGGGAATCCCGGTGTTTGGTCCGAGTTGTTTTATAGGATTTAAGCAAAAAGAGAGTAATGCTAATGGTTTTTGCAGTCAACAAGCAGTACATTTCATTTCTTAATGCAAAATCAATGCTTTGAATCATAGTGCCAACAAATGCTGTTTGACAATAAATTCCTCTCATGTTATCATAATAAATAGAAATGAAGGAGGTACGGCTATGGATTTTCGGAGTTATATTGAACAGATACCCAATATTACAATTGCTAAAAGAGTTGCGACTGCGTATGTTGCGGATTACAGAAGGCTTGGCATTGATGAAATCAAGCAGTTCCTAGAAAAGACTGCACCGCAGTATATTGATGCTCAGAATATTGCGAAAAGCCTTGATGAACTGAAATTGGACGGCAATCGGTCTGTCCGGATAATTGCCCCTATTTTACTCCGTAATTATCTGCTCGATCAGGATGACTTTATCTCCACACAGAAGAATTCGGATGCTGCGGTTTTGGCATACGAACAATCCATTGTTGATCAATCCAACAATTTTGATTTTTCCAAGGTTTCAAGAGATGTTGCGTTGTTTAAGCATATGCTTGATACAGCATGGGCATACAATGACGATGTTTCCGTTGACGAAAAGAACTTGATTGAAGCATTGAGAAAATATCTCAATATTTCCACAATGGAACAGCACATTTTGGAGGCAAAGGCAGGTAGATTCCCTGAGGAAGGAAATAGCCTGCATACACTTGATGATATTGACAATGCCAGAAAAGCACTGCAATCCAAGGGCCTACTGATGTGCATTAAGGATTCTGACGGCAATATGTGCGATATTATTCCTTCTGATATTGCCGACGGCATCCGTGCATATTACGGAATTGAAATTCGATCCTATGGATATGAAAAACTTGTCGATTATGTAATTAAAAAAACCAAGAAGAGCTATTTGCTTGGTATCGTAGGCAGAGCAAGTGAGCATAAGAGTATTGCAACAATAGAAATGTCGGCGAATCCGACAGTAGCGGAACTGCGGGATGCAATTATTAAGTTTATAAGCCCGTCCAATTTGCTTGGTGGTTTCTCTCCGCGTGATGGCTTAGATGTAACGGCTTTGTCGACTTGGTGTGCTGAGTTAGGGCTGCCAACTGCTGGCGCAAAGGCTGTCTTGATCTCCCGTGTTTTGAATTACTACGATGAAATGAGAAGAATCGAGGTAAAAACGGAGGATAGCCGGGAAGCCCTGCTTGCTTGTTACCATGAGCTTGCTTGTCGTGATTTGAAATATCTGCGTTCAAACAATATCGTTGATAAGGATTTGCAGTGCGAGAGACTTTTTGAAGATGCAACAGATTACCTATTTGAAAAACTTCTCTTAAACAAGCCACTGACACTAACGGGTACAGAACATCCTGATGGAAAGTTATCGTTTAAGGATAAGTACATTATGTGGGACAACAAGTCCAAGGAAACACCGGTAAATCTGAAAGATCACATTCAACAGTTTGATGGTTATATCCGCACTTCTGATAAAGATGTTGCTGTATTTATGGTGATCGCACCCGAGTTTACAGAGAAGAGCGTACAGGAATGTGTGGACTATATGCTGAACAATGACACACAAATTCTTCTGATAACTGCCGATGAACTGAAAGAGGTTGCGGAGCAATGGAGCAAGAAACATCCCGGTGAGATTTTTAATTTGGGATATTTCAAACAGAATGGCCGCTTTGATATCAACCTTGTAAAAATTTAGGTATTACGAAAAGCCCCTGAAATTGCAATGCAGTTTCAGGGGCTTGGCATAACTATAATAAAAAGGAGTAGCCATAAGGAAATCCGTTATGACTACTCGCTTGGTCCGAGTGGCGAGACTCGTTTGCATCTGCGCCTAAGGCGCAGATCGATGTTCGGCTCCGTCGAGCCGTCGCCGGCGGCGCTCGTTCGCGCCGCAATTGATTGTTCGAGTTTCGCTCCATACAAACAGAAAGTGCTATAAGCCGCAAGAAGCGACTTATAGCACTTTGGTCCGAGTGGCGAGACTCGAACTCGCGGCATCCTGCTCCCAAATATAAAATAGAATATTTTTTAGGCAATTTCAGGCACTTTGTAGCCCTTTCGTCTGGAAAACAGATACTCTTTGAGCCTCTTGTGTCCACTGTTTCCATATGCTCCAAAAATGACTGTGGGATGAGATGTGGTCGTAAAAATACTCCCCGAACAAGACATTTTGCTCGGAGAGTTTGCTGTTGGTGGTATGTTAACTCTGAACCGGCAAAAAGTCAAGTCTTTTCTACCGTCAAAAATTGAGCCGCAGTAGACAAAGAAAAAGGCAACTCAAAAAGTGATTATCAAAGACGAAATCACGCTTTTTCAAAGCCAACCAATAAACCGCCTTTTTCAGCATAGAAACTGCACAAGCCTCTCAATTTGTGAATTTCAATCTGAACCGATTGGAATTTTTCTTTTATCATTTCTTTCAGTTCGGTTGCGGCAGTTTCATTTTGGCAGTGACCAATACTTACTTTGCCTTTTCTAAGTCCAAGAAGCTCAAGGTCGTTTAACAGGGTTTCAAGAGAGCGTGCTTCACCCCGACACTTGTGTGTAGGTTCAAGCGTTCCTTCGTCACTCGCTTTGCCGACAATGCAAATTCCGGCGAAGCCTGCGATTTTAGCAACTATCGGAGATACTCTGCCGTTGTTGGCAAAGTTTTTGAGTGATTTAAGCATAAAGACAAGACCAGTATGTTTTATGTAGTTTTGAATATTTTTGCAAATACTATCAAAATCCATACCGTTTTTTATAAATTCTTCTATCTTGCGGATAACCAATGTAATTTCAGGCCCTGCTGACAATGTATCAAGGACGAAAACACGCTTGCCTTCGTTTTCTGATTCATAAAGTTGCTTTGCGGTGTTGGCGGAATTATAACTGCCCGACAGAGCGCTGGTTATTGTGACACAGATAATATCGTCAGCATCACCAAAGGCATCCAGCCAATCGCTCGGATTTGGGCAGGAGGTTTGCGAACGGTCTTTATATTGATTAAAGAAATTTGCCATTTCTTCCACATCAAGATTTTTGTCATCCACAAATTCTCTTTCCGCAGTAATAATTTTCATAGGTGAAAATGCAAAATCTGCATAATCAAGAGTTAAAAGGTCGGACGATGAATCCGATACAATTCTTATTTTTCTCATGAGTGATGCTCCTTTTTTATGTACTCAACATATTTATAATTACTGTTTTTGCTACGTTCTGACATTATCGACCGAATTTCACTGTGTAGATTAGCGGTTTTCTCCCTTGTATTATCACCTTGCGGATAAAAAGGCCCGTCAATATAAACCTCCATAATCGGCCGTTTGAAGAATTTTGCTTTGCGGTATGTAACTGTCATTGCAAAAGCGGGTATGTCAAATTTTATCGGAAATTTAAACGAGGTATCAGGGAAAGGGCGTATATCGGTATAATATTCCCACACATGTGATTCGGGATAGATAACAATGGGGTGGCCTTTTTTAAGCCTTTGTTCCATCGCTTTGTTCAATTCTTTCATTCCGTGCAAAGAATCAACAATTGGCAGTGCTCCTAAAAAAGGCAGAATCCTGCCTATGACCGGAATACCGTAGTTGGCGGTGCTGACTACAGTATAAATCCTTTTAGGTAATACGCAGAGCGCAGGTATAAAAACATCACCGACAGGCTGAGTGTGATTACCGTAGATGAAGAAACCACCTTTCACGCTTTTTAGATTTTTTCTGCCTTTTACCTTCATATGCAAAAAGAATCTGCAATAAGCGCCGCCGAAAATTACCGCCAAGCCATAAATCAGACCGGACAAAAACTTGGATACAAGATCTGTACGCACCCATTTATAATCATTAGGCAACTTAAAATTTTGATTTGCACTTTGTTCAAAATCGTCAGCAAACGAGGAATAATATCTTA
Organism: Faecousia sp.; assembly: GCA_045126495.1. Taxonomy (GTDB): domain Bacteria; phylum Bacillota; class Clostridia; order Oscillospirales; family Oscillospiraceae; genus Faecousia. The sequence continues at coordinate 8,130 of JBGVON010000002.1, read as the reverse complement.
CTTCTTTCATAGCGTTTCTTTCCAACCGGCTATATCTGAGTTATCAAAGGTATAGGTCAATTCCTTACCATAAACGCTCTCGTAGCAGTTCTTTTTAAGGGTATAATCCGTAACGCCAAGCGCCTCGGTGTTTTCCTTAACGGTTTTGCTTTGGTCGGGATATAATACATCCAAAATATGAAGTATATATTTAACCTTTTTAAACTCGGCAGTATCATCCTCATCCATATCCACAATCTCCACGAAGCAGGATATGATAGGTACATTAAGCTTGGCGGCGTAGAAATATGCACCGTTTTTCGGTGGACGTGGCTTGCGGTAATTAAACCACATTTCCTGTTCAGGATATAAGAGAATGGCGTGTTTTTTGTTAACCAATCGCTCTTTCAGAATAGATAGAAAATCTCTTGCCAAATAGCGTGGATCTGTCGAGATAGGAATCGTATCTGCATAGTTCATTATATAACCGATGATCCCTGTCATAGCAAAATTAGAGGTTTGGCTTATGATACCAAGCTTTCTTCTGCCGAGTGTATTCGTTAAGTGGCGAATGACGGTGTTTTCAAGGGGACTAAAGTGGTTGCTTGTAATGAGCACTCCACTCAAGTCCTTCGGAATTTTTTCAAGGCCTATAATTTCGGTGTTTTTATTAATTATTTTTGTGGCTGTTTTGGCAAGAAAAACACCAAATGCGGTCTTTGCCTTAAAAGTTAAACTGCTTCTATTTTCAAGATAGGCATCCGTAATTTTTCTGCTTTGCTCGGCTGTGAGTACCGGATCGTTCAGCTCTACCTTATTATGAAACTGACCGCTTTCAGCAAAGGATTTTATGTTTTCTATAACAGCCCTTCGGTTGTCGCCTATAATCATAATCGGATTTTCACTCCAGCATCAAAAAGTTTCTTAAATGTAACCTCGTTGTCGGGAATCTCGGAGCCTCTGCGAACAAGTAGCTCTAAACATTCACTGTCCGCCTTTTTCTTCTCCTCGGTATAAGCAGCCTTGTATGCTTTAATTTCATCCAAATAACCGCTATCCTCGGCATATTTCCAAAACTCTTCCCCATACTGTATACCGTCATAACACCACGGCTTTGAGAAAAGGTTATAGTGGATAAGTTTTGTATGCGCAAGGGGTGGTTTTGCATCGTTGGGCATCGCATCCCAAGACTCATCAAGATAATATATCTTCCCGTTGCACATTGCATTAAGATAATCTTGATCGGGGGCAATACTGTCAAAGTGATAGGTGTTTAACAGATTTAAGAAATGTCCCTCTAAATCGACCTCTCGCATCTGTTTGAGATTCATAAGCAAAACACCCGAATTGATATATTCGTGTTTGTTTACGCCTACTGCATTTTCTGTATATGCAACAAGCGGCGGTATATCGGCAATAGACAAATCGTTACAAGCGCCGATCAAATTGTCTCCGATTTCAATGTCATATAGCTCGGCTATATCGGAGGTCAGCACAACATCGCTGTCAATATAAATGCCCTTATCATACTGGGGGAACATCGCAGGGATAAATAAACGAAAATAGATGGTAAGTGTGAAATAATCGCAGCGAAGGCGATTGCTCATACGGTCATCTAAAGCATCGAAATTTGCTTTCATAGGTGTAAGCGAAATTTTAAAGTTTTCCGTCTCAAGTGATTTTAATTTTGCAATATTCGTTTCATTAAGATCTTGATACAAAACAATTGAATTATATCGCCTTTGAGGGTTGGAGTTTTTTATAGCAGAATTTAGCGCAACCGCCAAAAACGGTGCATAACCGTCGTCAATGGTAAAAAATATAGGAATTTCTCTGTTCATTTTCATTGCTCCTTTGATATTCTTCTATGATATCGTCAAACTCAAAAATTTTGAGTTCATTATGTAACTTGTCTGTGTGCCATGGTTTGACAGTGACTGCCCGTATATACGGAAAAAACTTAAAAAATGTTGTGAAATGCTTAAATACCGTATCGGGTTTGATTTTTCCCTGTGCGTTATATTTGGCAGGAACTTTATGTTTGACAGCCAACTTATTTAGCGCTGATTGGTCGGGCATAAACATCTTTTTATCACGACATAAGCTACGGCATTTTTCGAAAAGACCGCTTTTCCGTATGTTTGACATATTCATAAGCAGAACGCCGGAATTGAGATAATCGTGCTTAAAAACATTTCCGAAAAACCATTTCCCGTACCGATCAGGCACACCGGCAATTTCAATATCGGTAATATCCGAATAGTAAAACTCTTTAAAATCCCCACGGCATAAAACATCGGTATCAAGATACAAAATTCTGTCGGGAATTTCGGATACCACATCTGCAAATAACCGTAACATACACAGTGGTGTGAACCGTGTTCCCATATTGGCAAGTGGCAGGTATCGGCAGAATATCTCACTGATGTCGAGCAGGGTAACCTTGTTGCCGGAATTTTTATTCACAATGGTCGTTTGCAGTTTGTCTGCAAAGTTTTGCGGTATAGCTGTGTGCGCGCCTACACTTGCAGTGAGTATGTAAATATTTATCGCTTCATTGGTGTTTTTGCAAATAGAAAGCGCTGACAAAAATATGCCTTCGCACACACCTTCGTCACCGCAAAAAAGGATATTCAAATCAGATTCCCTCCTTTACAAGATTTATTATACCTGTAGATATTTAAGGGGTAAACCTATCCTTCAGAGAACCCAATCTACATATCGAAACCTGAGTCGTAGAATTGGTCTATAAGCAATTCTCTGTTTCGTAGAACACGCAAAAACGCCCTGTTTTCAAGCAAAAACAGGGCGTTTTCATATATGCGTTATTTTCTTTTCGGCTTTTTGATAAATGACCACAGGATGATAACAATCTGTCCGAACAAACCTAAAAGATAGATGAGAGAAACATTAATTTTGAAATATAAGAAAGTGATATGTATTGCAGCTAATATCGACCATATGAGTGCCGAAATGATAAAGTAGTTATGCCTTGGATTAAACCAAATGGAGTTGAACACCAACTTTACGATCAGCACGATCGGCAGCGCATAAACAAAATACAGCCATTGGAATGTAGCCTCTTTTGTGATCAGTGAGGTGATAATAAAGGCGAAGATGGCAATAAACAAGGCCACACTTTCGGAAATATAGGAAATCACTCTGCGATTGTATTTCGTTTCCTTTTGCTTGTTTTCCTTGACCGTCTCCTCAATGTTCTCTGTTCTAACTAAATAATCCAGAGAAACGCCAAATAGATCTGCAATATCCACAAGAACGGCTATATCAGGGGACGATTCAGCTCGTTCCCATTTTGAAATCGTTTTGTCAGAATAATTGAGTTTCTCCGCAAGCTCCATCTGTGTCATATTATTAAGAAGTCTGAGCTCGGTTATGTTTTTAGCAACTATGCTTTTAATATCTTCCAAAGGATTACCTCCTAACGCAAAAGTACAGTAGCATTATACACCAGTTTCGCTAACTTTGCAAGCACTTGTTGACATTTCAACAAGTTTATGTTATATTTGTTGAGGTTTCAACAAGTGAGACGGAGGGGTTGTTATGAAAGAAAGATTTGAAACTTTTACTGTGCTTATTAACAGAATCAGCCGTAATATCCGTAAGATAAAGAATCAGGAAATGGCAGAATATAATTTGAGAAGTTCCCATATTTCCTGCCTTTACTATTTGTATTCAACCGAAGGTCTTACGGCAACAGACCTTTGTGAGCGCTGCGAGGAAGACAAAGCAACCATATCCCGTGCTCTCGTTTACCTTGAAACAAATGGTTATCTAACCTGCAATTCTAAAAACGTAAAGCGGTATAAGAGTCCACTTGTGCTCACGGATAAAGGTATCACTGTTGCGAAAAAGATTGCCGATAAAATTGACGGTGTTCTTGAAGAAATCAGTGTAGGGCTTACCGAAGAAGAAAGAATTTCTTTCTATCGCAGTCTCTCGATTATAAGCGAGAGTTTAGAAGCCGTTTCCAAGAACGGTGAAAAATAAGGAGAAACAGATTATGAAAACAAAAATCATCGTAGATTCAACCGCCGATCTTATGCCTGAATATAAAAGCCGTGTAAGTGTTGTACCGCTTACTGTGCATTTCGGGGATCAAGAGTATATTGACGGCATTACCATTGACCATAATACATTTTATGAAAAACTTGTAGAAGACGATGTGCTTCCTACTACGAGCCAAGCCACTCCCGATGCCTTTATGAAGGAATTTGACAAGGTAAAGGAAGCCGGTGAAAGTGCTGTCGTTATTACGCTTTCTTCAAAACTTTCCGGCACTTACCAAAGCGCAATGATTGCGGCAGCGGAATATGAGAACATTCACATTGTCGATAGCGGTACTGTTGCTATGGGCGGCGGAATATTGGTGGAAATGGCGTTGAGGTTTTTAGACGAAGGCTTGGATGCTAAAACAGTTGCCGAAAAATTAGAGGAAGAAAAACAGAAAATTGTTATTGTGGCTCTTGTGGATACACTTGAATACCTCAAAAAAGGAGGGCGTGTTTCCAAAGCTGTAGCCTTTGCAGGCGGAGTACTTAACATCAAGCCCGTTCTTTCGGTTATTGACGGCGAAATCAATATGCTTGGCAAAGCACGTGGCTCTAAAATGGGAAACAATCTGCTTGTTCAGGAAATTGAAAAAGCAGGCGGCGTAGATTTTTCAAAGCCGGTTCTTCTTGGATATTCAGGTCTTTCCGATGCATTACTGCTAAAATACATCGAAGATAGTAAGCATATTTGGGACAAAGGACTCGATTCAGTTCGTTATACTACCATCGGTAGCGTAATTGGCACACACGCCGGTCCCGGTGCAGTAGCAGTGGCATTTTTTAAGAACTAACAGTGTAATTAATAAATTTTAGCACCGCTTCGGCGGTGCTTTTGCTTTTTTATATCAAAAAACGCTGGACTTGTGAAAGGTGTTGTGATATGTATTTGTGTTGCAAAAGGAGGTGCAACGCACATGACAACACTTGAAGATTTATATTATGGTAACATCAGTCCGCACGAAAGGTACATCGAGCGAGGAACGAGAGTAGACAAGCTCGTCAAGCTGATATGCAAAAACGAGGATGAACTAACCGCGGGATTAACTGAAAAGCAAAAAGAAACCTTTGAAAGATTCAAGGACTGCACAAGCGAGCTGTCCTGCATCACCGAGCGTGAGGCATTCAGTTCGGGATTCATCCTCGCAGCTCGTATAATGGTGGAAGTGATGCAAGGCTTGGAGGAGGTCGAGGATATATGAGGAAAATCATAATCCTTCTTCTCTGCTGTGGGGTGCTCGTGAGTATGGTAGGATGCGGTGGCAACACCGTACCACCGCCTACCGAGAGTCCGCCTACAGCGGTATCGGAAACGATAATAACAGAGCCGCCCACCGAAACAACACCGCCTGTGGCGGCGGTAGAGCCGACAGAGAAAGAAAAAGAGTCTGTCCCCACCGAGAGTAAAGCTCAGGCAACCGAGCCGACTGTGACCGCCACAGAGCCAACAGCGACGGTCACTACAACAAATACCACAGAAGAAAAAGTTACTTCTACAATTACAGAAACGGTGCCCAGTGCAACGCCGCAGCTTGCGGAAAAAGAAACGCCGGAAACCAAACCGCCAAAAGAAGCACCAAAAGCCGAAACGGAAGTTCCAAAAGTGACCGAACCGGAGCCTACGAAAAAGCCTGCACCTTTTGATATTGACCACTGGATCGGGTTCGCCAAGGAGTATGCCGTAAGCATCGGTTTAGCATTGGACAGCACGGCGGCGGACTGTTGGGATAACCCAATCCGAGCAGGTGCGCACTGCATATATCTCGAAAGAGATATACACAGCAGACTAAACCGCTATGCAAAGGACGAGGACATTACTGACGTATGGATATGGGCAGAATCAATGGGCAACGACTGCTACGTTATTTATATCGGCTACGCTTAAAAATTGCGTTGCTGTAGACAAAGAAAAAATCATTATGGTTAAAACCTTGACAGAATATTTGTTCGATGGTATAATTAATATGCTCAATATGAGCATAATGATTATTGTAGTATTGTAAAATAGAATAAAATGAGGATGTTAGAATCGTCATTGGAGGAGTCTATTTATAGACTCGCTTCCAATGGCGATTTTTTTGCGCCATGGAAACGGATGCAGTGGCACACGCCAATGCAGAAAGGCATCCGGAACCTACAAGTAAATACCCGTGTCGGTGACAGATACGAAGGACGATGTAATAGCTTCGCCAAGATGCACTTTTGTGCTGAGCGAGCAGTCGGCGGTAAGAGAATATGCGACGACCTCGAAAAAACGAGCGAGCGTGTCGGTCGGCTTCACCTCGGAGTCTGGGTAAGGAATCTTAACGGGTTCCTGCTTAATACGTGATGGAAGGCCATCATAGGTTAACGATAGTCGGCACGCGCATAGGTTTGGTCAGCCTCTGAATGACAATTCTGCAAAACAGTCAAACTGTTATTATGCCCCGATTCAGATCGGGATATACATAGTATGGGCGCAAAATATTGACAGCTACTCAAAAATGTGTTATACTACAGTCCCAAGGAAAATCTTGGTACAACTGAATAGATAACATATATATCCACATCCCCGTGGAACTGCGCAACAGTGAAAACTGTTGCAAGGAGCTGTTAAATTTTAAGGCTCGTACATAGTAAGTCACTTATAAAAGGTGGCTTTTATGTGCGAGCCTTTTTGCGTTCATATGCAATAAGAATACTGCCCCCACTTTTCAAAATGAGGGCAGCTCGCAATCAAACGGACGAAAGGAGTGAAATTATGATTGTAACAACACAGCCGCCTTGATTGGATAAAGGCGGCAGCAGAAAAAGAACTCGCCGTAAGTTCTGAAAGAACGGTAATAAAAATTGAAAGGACAAATTTGTTATGAAAACACCTATGTATAAAAACTATGAAGAGCTGCCGCTGTTTCTGAATGCGGATACGGTAGCAAAGGCTCTCGGTATCGCCATCTCCTCTGCGTATGAGTTGATGCAAGAAAAAGATTTCCCAACCTTCAAGGTGGGTAATCGTAAGTTCGTTGAAAAGGAAAAGTTCCGTCAGTGGATCGAAGCACAGTCAGGAGGTAACAAATGAGCGAAAAACATTTGAGATATTATGATTGCGATGAAATTTTAGAGTATCTGGACGATGCTTATTTTCATCCGTCGCGGGACAAAGAATTTCCATCACCTGAAATAAAGTATGCCGCGCAGTGTGCGTTGCTACGACTTTGGAATATGTATCTGCTGGAGATCGGCGATGAGGTTTATTACAACCAAGACATCCGCCGAATCGTGTTCGAAGAAATGCTCCCCGAACACTTGGATAACGCAGTGCAGCTCTGCATCAAACTCGGTAAGACAAACGACCTTGAATATTTTGCGAGGATGATATTCCTTCAAGTGCTTGGTCAGGCGATTGATTATGAAGCGATCCTCAAAAGCGTTATAGTCTGCCGCAGGTACAACACAATAAAAATACTTGCGGAGGTCAGTGCATGAAATACAACCGCTACCCAAAGAGAGATGCAGTGAAAAATTATTTTCCTCTGCCGAATGAAATCTTCTCGCTGGGACTAAGCGGTGGTGAAATCTTGGTCTACACCTACCTTATGTATCGTGAAGATCGGAAAACGTTTCAGTGCCACCCAAGTTACAAAACCATAGGCGAAGCGGTTGGTATGAGTAACAACACCGTCAAAAAGTATGTGGACGGACTGGTTGAAAAACGGTTGATCACAACCGAGCCTACCTCAGTTTTCACAAAGAAAGGTGAAAAGCGTAACGGTAATTTACTCTATACCATCCGTCCTATTCAGGAAGCGGTGGAGTATCATTACCAGCAGCAGATGATACGGCTGAACGAGGAAATAATGCGGCAAAACACTATCCAAAAACTTGCCGAATATGACCGAAAGCACCCCAAAGTAGCGGTATGACGGACGTCATCAAAAGAAGCAGGTTAAAGCGTGGGGTCTTCCCACGCTACCTACTTCGGACGGCAGAGCCGACCGTTAGGGGATTTTATGAAATATTTAAGAGCAGATTTAAGTGGTCTTGCAGAAAGGAGATAAAAATGGCAGAAAATAAAGCCAAAAAACGCAGATTTCCGCTGTATATG
>JBGVON010000001.1:0-11770 GCA_045126495.1 Faecousia sp. | reverse complement strand
GATTGATGCCCCAGAGCATCTGCTCCTTATTGACAGTATCCGGCAAACTGTTCAGCCGCGCATTTTCTTTTTTACAACGTTCCAGCCAACGATAGGTCCGATCAACGCTCTTCTTTACATATTCCCGCGGCGCGGGATTTTCAATGCATTCATCAAAAGCCATGCAGATATCCGAGCCCAGATTGGATTGGATCTGCATGCTCTCCTCGGGACCCATAAAAATCTTGTGGCCATCAATATGGGAGGCAAATGTAACGCCCTCCTCCTTGATTTTACGCAAGGATGCAAGACTAAACACCTGAAACCCACCGGAATCCGTAAGGATCGGTCCGTCCCAAGTCATAAATTTATGCAGACCGCCGCATTCTTTCACCAACTGGTCACCGGGACGCAAATGCAAATGGTAGGTATTGCTCAGTTCCACCTGACAGCCAATGTCTTTCAGATCCTTGGCGCTGAGAGCGCCTTTAATTGCGCCCTGTGTGCCCACATTCATAAACACCGGGGTTTGCACAGTACCATGTGCACAAGTAAACACGCCGCGGCGCGCCTTACCCTCAGTTTTTAACAATTCAAACATAGCATATCTCCTATAAGATGCACATTGCGTCGCCAAACGAGAAGAAGCGGTAGCGCTCACGCACCGCCTGCTCATAGGCGGATAGCACATGTTCCCGACCGGCAAATGCAGATACCAACATCACCAAGGTGCTTTCCGGCAGGTGAAAATTGGTGATCAAACCATCCATCGCCTTAAATTGATAGCCCGGATAAATAAAAATATCCGTCCATTTGGAGCATTCTTCAAACGTTCCGTCTGCATTGACCAACGATTCTAATGTCCTGCAAGAGGTAGTTCCCACACAAATGATCCTGCCGCCGTTTTCTTTGGTTTCGTTAAGCATCCGGGCAGTCTCCTTGCTGATCATACACAGTTCAGAATGCATATGATGTCCAGAGATCTCCTCCGCCTTTACCGGTCGGAAAGTACCAAGACCTACATGTAAGGTCACAAAAGCGGTGTGAACGCCCATATTACGTATGGCATCGAGAAGTTCCTTTGTAAAATGTAAACCGGCAGTGGGTGCGGCAGCTGAACCCACCGCGCGGGAATAAACCGTCTGGTAACGCTCCTGATCCTGCAATTCTGCTTTAATATAGGGAGGCAGGGGCATTTTTCCAAGCTGTTCCAACACTTCTAAAAAAATACCCTCATAATGAAATTCTACCACACGATTGCCATCCGGCAACACCTGTATAACAGTTGCAGTCAATTGGCCGTTCCCAAAGATGACCTCCTGGCCCTCTTGTAGCTTTCTGCCGGGTTTTGCCAAGCACTCCCACTTCTTATCCCCCAAATCTTTCAGAAGCAGTAATTCGGCTGCGCCGCCTGTGGGTCGGTGTCCTAAAAGTCGTGCGGGTAGAACACGAGAATCATTCATCACAAGGCAATCGCCCGGTCGCAAGTAATCCAAAATATCGAAAAAGTGCCGGTGGCTCACTGCGCCGGTCTGTCGATCCATTACTAGTAGCCGAGAGGTGTCCCGCTGCTCCAATGGGGTTTGGGCAATCAATTCCTCTGGCAGATCATACCAAAAATCACGGGTTTTCAAATATACACCCTCCAATTTCTTCATTAACTGAATTATAGACGATTTTCTCGATTTTTGCAACACGCAAAAACACCCTTTCCCGCATAGATTGAAATGGAGGTGTGTTTCCATGGGTAAACCGTTATTTTCAGGGGCTTGCACGGCCCTTATAACACCATTTTTGAACGGCAAAGTAAACTATCCGATGATGGATCTGCTCCTTCGCAGGCAGGTGGAGGCAGGGATCTCAGCAGTAGTGATTGCAGGCACAACCGGCGAATCTCCTACCCTGTCAGATGAAGAAAAAATTGAGCTTTTTCGCAGAAGCAAGGAATATGTAGGTGACGCATGCACAGTGATTGCAGGCACAGGAACAAATTCCACTGAACACGCCGTGGCATTAAGCATTGCCGCCGAAGAAGCGGGAGCAGATGCACTGTTAGTGGTAACACCCTACTATAACAAAGCAACCCCCGACGGGCTCATCGCCCACTATCTATCCATTGCCCACGCTGTCAGCTTGCCGGTCATCTTATACAATGTTCCCACTCGTACCGGCGTGGACATTCCTGTGTCAGTATATCAAAGGTTGTCAAGAGTTCCTAACATTGTGGGCGTAAAAGAAGCCAGCAGCGACATTACAAAAATTTCCAGAATCAAACTGGCATGTGAGGCTGATTTCGCAATTTGGTCCGGAAATGACGATCAGATTGTGCCGGTAATGGCATCCGGCGGTAACGGTGTCATTTCTGTATTATCCAATATATATCCGGCGCAAACACAAGTAATGTGCCAAGCGGCGCTTGCCGGTGATTATGAGACCGCAGCAGCCATGCAGCGGCAGTTTTTACCTCTCATTGATCTTCTGTTCTGCGAAGTGAATCCCATTCCTGTAAAAGCGGCAATGAAGTGTATGGGTTATGATTGCGGCGAATGTCGATTACCACTTTACAAACTAACCAAAGAGCACCAACAACAGATAGATCGGTACTTTGCATAAAAAAATCCCTTAGGGCATGGCCCTAAGGGATTTATTTAGTCCTCTGTATCAAAGGCTTCCAGACCTTTCTTGACCTCTACCTTACTGTCGCCATGTTTAACAAAGAGCATGGTAACAAAAGAACCTGCCACAAACAACGCAGCATACGGGAACAATACACCCATACCTAACTTATCCATAAGGTAACCGGAAACCATCGGCGTAAGGGTCTGCGCTGCCATAGACGCGGTGTAATAATAACCGGTATACTTACCCACGTCGCCGTCGGAACAAAGCTCCACCACCATAGGGAAGGAGTTCACATTAATTGTTGCCCAAGCAATACCCGCCAGCACAAAAATACCGATCATCAACGCAACAGGCGTCTGTGCCGTAACAAACTGCGCCAAACCAAAGGCAGCCGTTAGAAGGGCTACGCCTATCAGAATCGCCTTCTTTCTGCCGATCTTGGAAGAAAGAATACCAACCGGAACGAAGGACACAATGGCGGCGCCGGTACCGATCATCAAGGTCATATTGAAATCCTTACCCAAACGGTTGGAGGCATATACACTGTACTTGCTGCTCACGGCATTATAACCGAAGTACCACAGGATCACCGATGCCAAAAGCAGAAGCAGGGAGATCTTTTCCCCCTTGGTAAGTTTCCGCTTTTGGGTTTGACTCTCAACTTCCTCACCCACATCCAATTGCGCAGCCTCTGCCTGCATTTCCTTACACCAAGCAGGCTCTTTCACTTTAACAAGGAAGATCACCAACGCAACCAACATCAGCGCTGCAACTGCGCCAAAGTAGCCCATGTAACTCATCATTGCATTCTTGGGCGCATCCGTTGCAAAAACCTTACCTAACACAAGTACCAAAATACCACCGGTATAACCCATGAGATTGATAATGGCATTGGCCTTGCTGCGCAAGGGTTTCACAGTTACGTCTGGCATGAGCGCCACCGCAGGAGACCGGAAGATCGCCATTGCAATTAAAAGCAGCAGCAAAATACCCACAAACAGGATCAGTGCCTGGGGGTTACCAACTGTGAGCTGCCAGATATATGCCTGACGTGCAGGCACTACATAATCCACGTAATCTAAATTGGTTGCGGATTTTCCGTCCTCATTCAAAATTACGCTCTTGATTGCAACAAAATCCTCCCGGGAGATCTCATCAGACAAAACGAAATGCTCCTCGGTAAGGGTTGCGGTCTCCTTATTGGGTTTAACGATCTTTTGATCTGCCTGACTGTCATAAATAATACCAAGTGCAACCGGATCGTCCACAGTGGAGACTTTTTCAATGTTTTTTAGTTGCGCCATGTCAGCAAAGGATAACGCGATCAATAACGCCATGGCCGCAATGGTGCCGGTACGGATAAAAGGTGTCCGTCGACCATGCTTGCCCCTATGTTTATCCGATAATGTACCAAATAACGGCAGCAAAAATAGCGCCAGAATATTATCCAGCGCCATGATCGCACCGGACCAGAACTGGGACATGCCAAATTTATTGGTGAGAATCAAAGGAATGATGCTATCGTATGCCTGCCAGAACGCCAAAATCAGGAAAAAGGCAAAGCCAACGTAAATTGTGCGTTTGGTATTGAGTTTCATAAGACAACCTCCAAACTTTTCTATATATGTTTAGTATAACCAATATTTCGGCAAATGTCCAGTAAAATAAGCGGCGCAAATCGCGCCGCTTATGATTTACGCAAGGATCGCTTTATGGAATACTTTTTTACCTTTACGGATCTTGACGCCCTCTTTCAGCATTTCCTCCGTAATAGCAAACTGTGCAGAAGGAACCTTCTCGTCATTCACCAGCACGCCGCCCTGTTCTACCAGCTGACGGGCCTGCTTATTGGAAGGCGCGAGGCCGCACTGTACCATCAGATTCAGAATGCCAATCTTACCGTCAGTCAACAGATCAGCAGAGATCTCGGTAGTAGGCATATTGAAATCGTCACCGCCGCCGGCAAACAACGCCTTAGCGGAAGCCTGCGCCTTATCCGCCTCTTCCTGACCGTGTACAAGCTTTGTCAGCTCATAGGCAAGAATCTCCTTGGCGGTATTCAACTGGGCGTCCTTCCAGCTATCCATCTCATTGATCTGCTCCAAAGGCAGGAAAGTCAGCATACGGATACATTTGAGGACATCTGCATCCTCTACATTCCGCCAATACTGATAGAATTCAAAGGGGGAGGTTTTGTTGGGGTCCAGCCAGACAGCGCCCTTGGCAGTCTTACCCATCTTCTTACCCTCAGAATTCAGAAGCAGCGTGATGGTCATTGCATGGGCATCCTTGCCCAACTTCCGGCGGATCAACTCTGTGCCGCCCAGCATATTGCTCCATTGGTCATTGCCGCCAAACTGCATATTGCATCCGTACTTCTGATACAAGTAATAGAAGTCATAGGACTGCATGGGCATGTAATTAAATTCCAGAAAAGACAGACCCTTTTCCATTCTCTGCTTGAAGCACTCAGCCCGAAGCATATTATTCACAGAGAAGCAGCCGCCGATATCCCGGATAAAATCAATATAATTGAGTTTCAGCAGCCAATCGGCGTTGTTCACCATCATTGCCTTATCCTCGCCGAACTCAATGAACCGCTCCATCTGCTTTTTGAAGCATTCACAGTTATGCTGGATAGTCTCAGCAGTCATCATGGAGCGCATATCCGTTCTGCCGGAGGGGTCACCGATCATAGCTGTGCCGCCCCCGATCAAAGCGATGGGTTTGTTACCTGCCATTTGCAAACGTTTCATAAGGCACAGAGCCATAAAGTGACCCACATGCAAGGAATCAGCGGTAGGATCAAAGCCAATATAGAAGGTTGCCTTACCGTTGTCGATCATTTCACGAATCTCATCTTCATTGGTCACCTGCGCAATCAGCCCACGGGCAACCAACTCGTCATACACTTTCATTTTCAATCCTCCAAAAATAAACCCTCTGTCCTTGCGGACAGAGGGCGTAAAATACGCGGTACCACCTCTGGTTGGTACAGTCTCACAACTGCACCCTCATGGCGTTCTTGACGCCAACGCTATATCGGGCGAACCCGTTCTTTCCTACTAGTATTCAGAAAGACCGCTCAGGGAGGTATTTTCAGCAGATCCCGTACTGTCTTGCACCCACCGACAGTTCTCTGTGTAACCGGAAATAATGCCTACTGCATCCCTTCGTTGCGTTGAAATTACAGATATCCTAACAAAATTTTAAGCTTTTGTCAAGGGTCATGCGCGTAGCATCTCCCCTGCACTCTTCAAGGTTGTCTCGGTAATATTGGTGCCACCGATAATGCGAGCCAATTCCCGTTTTCTACCCTCTGTGTCCAAAGGCGTAACGGTGGTATAAGTTCTGCCATCACGTTCCTGCTTATCAATGAGAAAATGTGTGGTCGCCAATGCAGCCAATTGCGGCAAATGGGTCACACAAAGGACCTGTTTTGCTTTTGCCACATTCCGAAGCTTTTCCGCTACTTTCTGAGCGGCTCTGCCGGATACTCCGGTATCCACCTCATCGAAGATAAGTGTTGCAACCGCATCCTGCTGGGCAAGAACATTCTTCATGGCTAGCATGATCCGCGCCAGCTCACCACCGGATGCCACTTTACTCAAAGGTTTCAATGCCTCGCCGGCATTGGCAGACATATAGAATGCTACCAAGTCCGCACCCATAGCGGTAAGTTCCGTCTGCTCAAAGCAGCAGGAAAACTGCACCTTGGGCATATCCAGCTGCGCAAGCTCTGAGAGAATTTGCTCTGAGAGACGTTCTGCCGCAGCTTTACGATCATTACGCAATCGCATGGCGCATTCCATAGCTGCATATTCTGCCTTGGCAAGCTTCCGATTCAGCCGTTCAAGCGTATCATCCGCCAGTTCGATCTCATCCAGTTCCTGCTTTGCCCGGTCCAGATAATCCAGAATATCCCGACAGCTTGCGCCATATTTTCGCCGCAGTCGATGGATCACATCCAGTCTTTCCTCGATACGCTCCAATTCATCGGCACTGTAATGGAGGTCATCATAGGCGTCCTTGGCCTCCTCCGCAGCATCCTGCACCTGATACATTAAGTCTGCAACCTTCTCGCGTAACCCGGCAAAAGCATCGGTGTACCGGGACAGACGGGAAAGCTCTCGTTCCGCATTGCCAAGAAGCGTTGCTGCGCCATCCGCATCGTCGTCGCCATACAAGCTGGCAACGACTGCATAGATACCGTCACTGAGTTTTTCAGCATTTTGTAAGATCTTCCGGCGCTGCTCCAACTGCGTGTCCTCATCCGGTTCCAGTTCCGCTTTGGATATCTCATCAATCTGGTAGCGAAGTGTCTCCATACGACGAAGCTTTTCACTTTCGTCCATACTCATGCGCTGAATCTCCCGCCGCAAACTACACACCAGCTCAAACTGCTCCGCATATTCATTTCTCAGGTTTTCATTCTCACTGTATGCATCCAGCAATAAAAGATGGTTATTTTCATCGAATAACGCGGCAGAATCGTGCTGACCGTGAATATTGATCAGCTGAATGCCCAACCTACGAAGAATGGACACCGTAACCAATGTGCCGTTCACACGACATACGTTTCTGCCATCTAAGTACACATCCCGCTGAACGACTACCTCAGAATCATAAGGCACATCATTCTGCGCAAACCAAGGAAATTCCGGTACATCTGTGAACACACCACGAACGGAAACTTTTTCCGCGCCGGTACGGATCATATCCCGATACGCCCGTTCTCCCAGAATCGTGGAAATAGCATCGATCACGATGGATTTACCGGCACCGGTCTCACCAGTCAGCACATTAAATCCGGAATCAAAGGAAATATCCGCGTACTCAATGACCGCAATATTCTCAATATGCAGAAGACTCAGCACGCAAATCACCCCTAATTCAGCAAATTCTTGATTTCATTACAAAATGCTGCGGCAGCATTGGTATCCCGCATCACGATCATAACCGTATCATCACCGGCAAGGCTTCCAATGGCAGCACTCATATTCATAGCATCAATAGCCGATGCTGCGGCTGATGCCAGACCCGGAAGGGTATGAATTACCACAATATTTTGCGCATAATCAAAACTGACCACACTTTCCCGGAAAATGGTATTCAATCGAGTTGAAAATGTGCCGCTAAGCTCATTGGAAGATGTCGTGTATCGGTAGGTTCCCAAACTGGTCAATTCTTTAACGATCCGCAAATCCTTAATATCCCGGGAAATGGTCGCCTGTGTACCGCGAAAACCCGCTGCCTGTAATGCAGCCAAAAGCTGTTCCTGGGTTTCTATATTGCGATTGGAGATAATTTCCAATATTTTAGCCTGTCTTTGACTTTTCAATGTTCGTACCTCTAATTATCCAATTTTAAATTTCATGTTTACCACATCAAAAAAGCTGCGATCCTTTAATCGGACCAGTTGGGTGCACAGCTCTGACTTGCGAATCGTCGCAACATCACCCAGATTCATGCGCAGCGCCCTTCCCCCATCCACAGACAGATAAGCATTCCGCCTTGCATTATGGGTCATAGCAACAGAAACGGTCCGCTTATCAGACACAACAATGCAGCGGCTTGCCACATCATGGGCGCAGATAGGTGTGACCAGAATGCTATGTGCATCCGGTTCTACAATAGGACCGCCTGCCGAAAGACTGTATGCCGTAGAACCGGTGGGCGTCGCAACAATCACACCATCACCGCCGCACTCCATCATCTGCACGCCGTCACATCGTACTGCAAAATGAACAATTCTTGCGACCGCGCCTTTGGTGATCGCCACATCATTCAGGCACAGATCATGGAAAATAATATCCCGATCCCGGTGGACAGTCACATCCAGCATCATGCGGTTGTCAATGGTGTAATCTCCTGTGGCGATCCGCTTTAATTCCGAAAGCTCCGAACTTTCCAATTCCGCCATAAAACCCATTGTACCAATATTCACACCCAGTACAGGGATTCCCTGCCGCGTTGCCATTTTGGCCATATGCAGAAGTGTTCCGTCACCGCCAAAGCAAATCAACATAGAGGCATTAGGCAGTTCTCTGTCCATCCGGGAAAAGCGGATATCCCTAGGCAATTCGTAGCTCCTGTCCACCTCAAAGGGCAAACAGACACGGATATCAACCCCGGCATCTTTCAGGACCGCCATAGCCTCCCGCAGAGTTTGAAAGTTTTTATCCCGATAGGGATTGGGTGATAAAATTACCCGCATGTTTTAACTCACCCCTTCAATGTTTCATAGGCATCGGCGACCACCGATGCGGTGTCCGGCGTGATGCCGGGTTTATCATCCAAAGTTAAATGCGCTAAAAATTCGATGTTCCCCTCAGGACCTTTCACCGGAGAGAATGTTAAGCCCAAAATCTTAAAATTAAGCTGATGCGCAAGGCTTACAAAATCGTCCAGCACCTCTTTATGGATCGCAGGGTCACGTACGACACCCTTTTTACCCACTTTCTCTTTCCCTGCCTCAAATTGCGGTTTGATAAGAGAAAGGACCTGTCCGGTGGGTTTTAGGAAGGTCTTGATCACCGGCAACACGATCCGCAGAGATATAAAGCTCACATCAATAACGGAAAGATCCAACGGTTCTCCCAGATCCTCCGGCGTCACGTAACGCACATTGGTCCGTTCCATCACCACCACCCGGGGATCGGAACGGATCTTCCAATCCAGCTGACCGTAACCCACATCAATAGCAAAGACCTTCTTAGCGCCCTGTTGCAGCAGACAATCGGTAAAACCGCCGGTAGATGCCCCGGAATCACTGCATACATATCCCGTAGGATCTACATTAAAGTCCCGCAACGCCTTTTCCAGCTTCAAGCCACCCCGGCTCACGTAGGGACAACCGCCAGTACGCACTTCAATAGGCGTGCTTTCCTCATAGGAAACGCCGGGCTTATCCGCTTTCTGTCCATCAGCATAGACAAGACCGCTCATTATAATGGCCTGCGCCTTTGTACGGCTCTCTGCAAGGCCTCTCTCAACGAGAAGAACATCCAGTCGTTTCTTTATCTTCATTTGCCCAGCACCTCCTTCACTTTTTCTGCCATAGCTTCGGCATTTAAGCCGTATTTTTCATACAATTGCTCCACACTGCCGTGGGTTACATATTCATTACAAAGGTCCACGCAGGAAATGCTGTGTTCCTCCTGCAAAGCAAAGGCAACCTCATCATGAATACCGGCGCTCGTCTCCTCAAATACGATCACGTCCCGGATGCCACTCAGCACCATTTTTAAATCATCATACCCAATGGGAGATATTTGGGTCAGCCGAACCACAGAAATATCCAGTCCCTGTTCACGCAACACATCCGCAGCGGCGATGGCATTGTTCACAAGTCTTCCGTAAGTGAGAATCGCAGCATCCTTGCCATGGCAGTGTGTAACCACAGTTGCATCCGGATCCCACGCGCTCTGCTGATACGCATGGTCACCGCCCCGAGGGTAGCGTATGGCAACCGGTCCGTTTTGCTCCGCAACTGCCCAATGCAGCATATCCTTTAATTCTGCACGGGATGCCGGCGCAAGCAGCGTCATTCCCGGCGCGTGACGAAGAAATCCCACATCATAAATACCATGATGGGTCTCTCCATCTTCACCCACAAGCCCGGCTCTGTCCACCGCCAGCACTACATGAAGTTTCAGCATGCAGATATCCTGCAAAATCATATCATAGGCGCGTTGTAAAAAAGTTGAATACAATGCAACCACAGGGATCATACCCTGTTTGGCAAGACCGCCCGCCATAGAGACGGCATGTTCCTCTGCAATACCCACATCAAAAAGCCGCTTGGGATACTGTTTCTTAAAGGACAAAAGGCCTGTTCCACCCGGCATTGCAGCGGTAATGGCGCAAATTCGGTGGTTTTCTTTGGCAAGTTCAACCATCGTCTCACCAAAAGTCTCGGAAAAACTAACAGATGCGGTACTTAACGGTTCACCGGTAACAGGGTCAAATTTACCAATGCCATGAAACAGTTTAGGATGCTCCTGCGCCGGTGCATACCCCATGCCCTTCTGGGTCATCACGTGCAGCACCACAGGGCGTTTCATATCCTTTGCAGTCTGCAACAGCATAATGAGCTTTTCTGTATCATGACCGTCCACCGGTCCCAGATAGGTAAAGCCCATGCTCTCAAAAATAGTTGCCGGAATCAACATTCTTCTGAGCTTATCTTTCGCAGAGCGCAAAAGGCGAGAAATCGGTCCGCCGCCAGGAATCTTTGACAAAAAATCCTTTGTATGCTGCTTCATACCAAGGTAATGCTCCTTGGTACGGAGATTTCTCAAATGGGATGCCATACCGCCCACATTGTGATCAATGGAAAATGCATTATCATTAAGAATGATCACCATCGGTTCATTACTGACCGCTGCGTCATTCAAGCCCTCATACGCCATACCGCCGGTTACCGCGCCGTCACCAATCACGGCAACAACATGATAATCTTCCCCTTGCAATGTTCTGGCACGCGCCATTCCCAGCGCGATAGACACGGAGCTGGATGCATGACCCGCAACAAACGCATCGGTATCACTCTCAGACGGCTTCGGAAAACCCGCCAAACCGCCAAACTGCCGCAGGGTTGGAAAATCTGCCTGACGACCGGTAAGTATCTTATGAACATAAGACTGATGTCCCACGTCAAACACCAATCGGTCTGTTTCGGTATTAAACACCGTCTCGATAGCGACAGTCAATTCAACTACACCAAGATTAGATGCCATATGACCACCGGTTTTGGAAACACTGGAAACCAAAAATTCCCGAATTTGCTGACACAGGACCGTCCTATCCTCTGCGCTTAGGGTTAACAAATCACTATGTCCACGGATATTCTCTAATATATTCACAGAATGCACTACTTTCTTTATATTTATTTCAAAGGGATACATACGCATAACTAACCGCTGCATGGTCAAATCGCATCCCACACAAATATTCACAATTCTTGTTTATACTATCACATACGCTGCAAATATACAAGTATTAAATGAATATTTGCATATTTTTTCAGTATAAACATTAATTTCAAATATACTCCGTTCTATTCATGCAAAAAAAGAACAGCGCTGCAATTTTGTTCTTTGCTTCGCTTCAGGTCAACTATAACAAAATCCCCACCCCAACGGGGTGAGGATTTTGTTGGAGCTAG